>VGZJ01000182.1 GCA_016872595.1 Planctomycetota bacterium | reverse complement strand
CACGTACCGCAGGGCGTCGAACACGTCTCGCAACAGGTGGTCCCGTTGCGGCGCGTCCTCGCGCATGAGGGTCAGGTACGGGAGCAGGAACTCCCACTCCCGGTCGGTTACGTCACTCGGGTACGACGTCCGTGCCTCGCTCATGCACCTAACTTATCCCCTATCATGACGATAAGTGCATAACTGGCTCTACTTGATCCACCCGCCGCACACTTATCTCTACATAAGTGCGCATCGCGGTGACCGGGCGCGCCGCAATTGGCCGTTGCAAAAAGGTTGCACAACAGCCCGCTCTCCTTTCTGTTGTGGGACAGGCCTCCCGGCCTGTCGAAGCACTGACATGCCGGGAGGCCTGTCCCACAAGAAGTGGCACAACTCGAAATCGGTTGCACAACGCCCACGCTCTGGTCCCGCGAGTTGCAAAACGAAAAATCCTAGTACAACTCGCGCTTATTAGAATGTCGCACGGGTGGCGCTCGGTCGGGGCGTGCCACCCCGAAGTCGCAAACGTGGGAGGTGACCCACAAGAGCGCCCGTTGTGCGGTTGCGCGTGGAACATGACGGCCCCTCGTCGCGGCGCGCGAACGAACGCGCGCCGCGTCGGAATGTGGACACTTCTTCATAGTATACGCAGTGGCACATTTCGTCAAGGGGCGTGACGCGCGTTCGCGCGATTACCACCAGCAGCGGTCGGCGTCGAACTCGACCATGCCGTAGGTGTCGGGCGCGGGCGGGGGCGGCGCGGTCCGCTGCTCCTGCTCGAACGCGCGCCGGCCCTTGAGCCGCAGCCACGCGCGCTCGGCCACCGTTTCCGGTTCGCACTCCTCGCGGTCCACGCGCAGGAAGCGCTCCTCGTCGGCGCTCGTCGGGACCGCCGCGCCGGACGCCAGTTCCTCGAACCGCGCGCCGTGAATCTTGAGCGCGCGCACCTCCGCTACCGGGAACACCGACAGGTCGCACCCGAACGCGAACGGCTTCTGTTGTTTGCTCTTTCCCACGGTCTCTCTCCTCGGTCCGGCCGACCGGAACGGACACCGCGCGCGGCCGCGCGGTTCGGCGTGTGGCGCGCGTGCGGTTGCGGCTTCACAGACGGACTCGCAGTAGGTCGCGGTCGCGCGAGGCTTTGCGAGCGAGGCCCGACGGCCAGAGAGACGAGCGTATCCCGCGTGTCTTCGCCCTGAAGGGGCGGGACAGCTTACTCATCCGCCGGCCGTCGGGCCTCGCGGCGAAGCGCCGCTCGACCGCGACCTACTGCGCCCCCTGCGAGGCCGGCTACAGGAGGCGCGTTACACATCAGCTGCGTTCAGTACGTCGTTGCGCGTGCCGGTGGGGAGCGCGAACCACGCGCGGATCGCGGCCCACTCCGCCGCGCGGCGCGTCGGGAACGTGTCCGCGCCCAGATGCTCGAACCACGGTTGCGGCAGGCAGTGACGCGTCATCCCGTCGGAGTCCACGTCGTCCGGGTCGCGCGGCGGCAGGCGCAACTTGCGCTCCCACGCCGGGAAGCGGTTCCAGTCCCACACCCACCCGTCGCCGCGCGAGGTGGGGGCGCGCCGCGCGGCGGCGAGCGCGCGCAGCCCGCCCGCCCGCGGGTCGCCGCGCGCCGCGAGCCAGTCCGCGAACGCGCCACGCAGTGCGTGATCCGCCGGGGCCGCGTCGAGCAACTGGTGGAACCCGTCGGCGCTGTCGGCGGGCGCGCCCGCGACTGAGTGCGCGGGCGGGTCGCCGGTCGCCCACGCGAACCGCAGCGCGCCGCGCGCCAGCGCCGCGTGCGCGTCGTCCTCGGTCGGGTACGCCAGCCCGACGATGGGCAGGTCCGGGTCGGGGGCCAGCGGCGCGGCCGCGCCCTCGTCCGCGAGGACGTGCCACAGCTCTAATGGGAGTTGGTCGCCCCACGCGTAGCCGGTGGTGCCGTACCAGAGAAACTCGCCGTTCACCGGGTCCGGGCGGGCGTTGGTCAGGCGCACGGCGCGCACGACCGCGAGCGGGTGGCGCACGAGTGCCGGGCCGTGCTCGCCCCACTCGGCCGATTCGCACACCGCGGTCTCCAAGAACCCGCGGCACACGCCCATCGACTCCGGCGACTCGTACCGCGGCGGGGCGTGCAGAGCGGCGAACGCGGCCCGGAACTCGTCGGCCCAGCGGTCCTGCCACTGCGCGGCCTCGTCGTCCGAATCGGGCGCGAGGCACTGGGTGCGGAGCCAGCGCGCGTACGCCGCCGCGCCGCGCTCGTCGAGCCAGTCGGCGAACACGAGGCGCGTGGTGTCGTCGGCGGGCGCGGCCCGGACCGCGCGCAAGAACGTCGCGGCCTCCGGGTGCGTCAGCAGGTCGAGCAGTTCGTCCATGCGGAACCCGGTGCGGGCGCGCGGCCGGAAGAAATCCCCCGCGGGCCGCGCGCGGCGATACGATATTCTACCAGAGCCGGTTCCCGGCGCGGAACCCCCGCGCGCGGCCCCGCCCCGACAGGAGCCAGATGACGGACACCCCCTCCCCGCCGGTCCCCTCGCCGCGGCAGACGCTCACGTACCTCCACCGGCTCTTCGAGAGTTACGGGCTGGAGGCCAAGAGCAAACTCGGTCAGAACTTCCTCATCGACCTGAACCTGCTCGACTTGATCGCGCGAACCGCGGAACTGGACGCGGCCGACGCGGTTCTGGAGGTCGGCACCGGCACCGGGTCGCTCACGGCCAAGCTCGCGGACGCCGCCGGCGCGGTCGTCACCGTCGAGATCGACAAAACCTTGCAGCCGGTGGCGAAGGAGGTCGTGGGGCCGCGCGCGAACGTGACGTTCGTGTTCGGCGACTGCCTCGCTAAGAAGAACGAACTGAACCCCGACATGCTGGCCGCGTGGGACCGGGCCGCGAGCGACAAGGGGTGCGCGCGTAAGAAGCTAGTCGCCAACCTCCCTTACGTCGTCGCCACCCCGCTCGTCACCAACCTCCTCATCGCCCGCGCCGACGTCGAGCGCATGGTGGTGATGGTCCAGTGGGAGATCGCGGAGCGCATGCGCGCGGTGCCCAACACGAAGGACTACAACGCGCTCTCGGTACTGGTGCAGAGCGTGGCCGATGTGGAAGTGGTGCGCAAGGTCGGGCCGTCGAACTTCCACCCGCGGCCGAAGGTCGATTCGGCCATCGTCCTCATCAAGCCGAACGCGGAGAAGCGCGCGAAGGTCGGCGACGTGGCGAAGTTCCGCGCGTTCCTGCGCGACCTGTACGTTCACCGGCGGAAGAACCTGCGGCAGGCGCTCATCGGCTGGCCGACCGGCGCGCGCGAGAAGGCGGCCGTGGACGCGAGGCTCGCCGAACTGGGCCTCGACGGGACCGCGCGCAGCGAAGCGCTGGACCTCGACCAGCACCTGCGGCTGGCGGCGGCGTTCGGCTAGCGCGCCCCGCGCGTCACGCGGCGCGCGCGGCCGGGGCGCTCGCCAGCAGTTCCGCGCGCACCGGGCCGCGCAGCTCCGCTTCCAATTCCTCCATGGCCGCGGCCGGGGCGACCCCGTCCATGACGCGGTGGTCGAAGAACATGCGCACGTTCACGCGCCCGTCCGGGGCGAACACGCCGTAGGTGAGCGTCGTGGTCAGCGGCGAGAGCAGCGACAGCGACGAGGACCCCAGCGCCGACACCGCGGTGATGCCGAACGTGCCTGCGTGCTTTTGGCGCAGCCGCCCGGACACGTTGAGCACGAGGCCCCAACCCAGCCGCCGCACCAACCGCGGCATCCGCGCGAGGCGCAGCGAGCGGCGGAAGTCGCCGACCTGTTCGACCGGCTCGGTGCGCGCGTATCGGATGCTCGCGTCGATCTCGGCTAGCGTGAGCTGTTCGGGGGAGCGAATCTTGTAGGCGAGCACGCCCTCTTCGGTGCCGAGTTGCCGGGCCACGGCGAGCGTGGCGACCGTACAGGTGTGCTGATAGACGCGCTCGTACGGCCACGTCAGGTACGACTGACGCAACTCTGGGCGGCGCGCCGACACCGCGCCGTACGCCTTGATGAAGATGGCGAACCAACTGGGGCGCACCGCGGCCCCCTGCCGCGCCGCGATCACGTCCGCGAGCGGCATAGTGCGCTCGATGGCGGTCAGCGGCAGCTTTTTGCTGATCCGCAGCATGTCGGTCATGAGCCGGCGTATCGGCGTGAGCGGGATCGCGAACCCGCGTGGCAGTCCCATTCGTTGCGCTCCTTCACAGGGGAACCGAACGTCTCGAACATGTCATCGGCCGCGGCGCAGGAAAAATCCGCACAATCTGCCCTTCCCACGGCGCGCGGCCGGTGGTATCTGCCGCGCCAAAGGCCGACAAACCGGAACCGTTGGGGGAGCGAACCATGCGGGCGAAAACGTGGGCGGTGGCGGCGTGCGCCGGGCTGATCGCGGGCGGGGCGCTCGCGGCGCAGCCGCCGAAAGCGGACCCGGCGAAGGTGACGCCGGTAAAGGGCGAGACGGCCCCCAAGGCCGACCCCGGCAGGGCCGCGGAGTCGCTCGCCGCGATGATCTCCGAGAGCCGCACGGCGCTCGGTAAGGCGCGCGACTACACCTGTACGTTCACCCGGCAGGAACTGGTCAAGGGCGCGCTCTCCGCGGAACAGGTGGCCGAGATGAAGGTGCGGACGAAGCCCGCGGCCGTGTACGTGCGGTTCGCGCGCCCGGACGCGGTGGCCGGCGCGGAGGTCGCGTACTCCGCGGCCCGCAAGCCCGGCCAGATGCGCTACCGCCCGGCCGGGGTCGACGGCGCGAAGGGGTTCCGCACCCTCGCCCTCGACGACCCCAAGTTCATGGAGGCGAACCGGCACCCGGTTTCGGACTGGACCATGAGCGCGCTCTTGGAGCGCGTGTCCGCGGCCGCGGCCCGCGAGAAGACCCTGAACAACACGGTCGAGGTGTACGCCGGCGACTTCCAGTTCGCCGGGCTGGACGTGACGCGGTACGAAATCTTGACCCGCCGCCCGCACGCCTTCCGCTACGCCCACCGCGTGCTGGTGTACGTGGACAAGAAGACCAAGCTGCCGGTGCGGTTCGAGGCCTACGACCAGCCCAAGCCCGGCGCGACCGTGGGCGAACTGTTCGAGGCGTACAGCTTCAGCGACGTGAAGCTGAACGTCGGCCTCGGCGAATCGTCGTTCGACTTCTAGCGGGCGACCTCTGCCCCGCGCGAACGGCCGGCGCGAGCCGGCCGTTCGCGCGCGCTCAGTCGAGCGCGGCCGCGCCGCTGGCGGCGGGGTCGTAGGGTTCGAGCCATTGGATGATCTCGATGCGGTTCCCGTCCGGGTCGGACACGAAGAAGCGGTCGCAGTGCGGGATCGGCCCCGTCTCCTGAATCGGCACGCCGCGGGCGCGGAAGTGCTCGCGCGCCGCGGCCACGTCCGGCACCCGCAGCGCGAAGTGCCGCGGGCTGCGCGTGTCGGCCGCGGGCTTCTGCAACAGGTGGATCGTCTGCCCGTCGTCGAGCCGGAACCACAGCGCCACGAAGTCGAACGTCTTCGGCTTCGGGATCTCCGTCAGCCCCAACACGCCCACGTAGAACGCGCGCGCCGCGGCGAGGTCCGTGATGATGACGGAACAGTGATCGAGGTTGGTGAAGCGAACGGCACTCACGACACGGCCCCCAAAGCGCGGTGCGCTCATCATACGTTCCGGCTTCCTCCTTGTTCCCGTGGGCCGCGCGGATTACCCTTCTCAGTACCCGCCTCCCGGAGAGCTGCCATGCTCGCACGTCGCGTTCTCGCTTGCCTCGCGCTCCTGATCGGAACCGGCTTCGCCAGCGCACAACAGGGCGCGCCGCAACTGCTCACGGTGTTCCCGGCCGGCGCGAAGGCCGGCGACACGGTCGAAGTGACCGTCAGCGGCCACGGCATCGACGGCACCGAGAAGCTGCTGTTCAGCGCGAAGGGCTTCACCGCGGACCCCGGAACGGCGGTGAACATGAGCAAGGCCCAGCAAGGGCAACCCACGTCCGGCGCGAAGTTCAAGGTACACGTGCCTAAGGACGCGAAGGGCACGCTGGACGTGCGACTCGTCGGCAAGGGCGGCCTCAGCAACCCGCGCGCGTTCGTCGTCAGCAACTTGACGGACGTGAACGAGGTCGAACCGAACAACGACGTGGGGCAGGCGCAGAAGATCGAGCTGGAGACGACGGTGAACGGCGTCATCAGCGCGCCGACCGACGTGGACTACGTCACGTTCAGCGCGAAGAAGGGGCAGAGTATTCTCGTGTACTGCCTGACGACGAGCATCGACAGTCGCATGAGCGCCGACCTGATGGTGAGCGGGCCGGACGGCAAGCTGCTGGCGAGCAACCGCGGCTATCGCGGCGGCGACGCGGTGCTCGATTTCAAAGCCCCCGCCGACGGCGAGTACCTCGTGCGCCTGTCGCAGTTCGCCTACACCACCGGCGGCTACGACCACTTCTACCGGATCACGGTGACGGCGCAACCGTGGGCGCGGGCCACGTTCCCGCCGGTCGCCGCGCCGAAGGCCGAGCCGGTCTCCAGCTTCTCAATCGCGCCGACCGCGGCCATGATCGACGCGCACGAAAACGGCGCGAACCCGGTTCTGGCGGCGACCAACCCCGTCGTTCTCGACAACGAGAAGAACAACACCGCGGACACCGCGCAGGCGGTCACGGCCCCCTGCGACGTCGCCGGGCGCATTCTGAAGAAGGGCGAGCGGCACTGGTACAGTTTCGACGCGAAGAAGGGCGACGTGTGGACGCTCGAAGTCTTCGCCGAGCGCATCGGCTCGCCCGTCGATGCGTTCTTCGTCCTCACGGACGATAAGGGGAAGGTGATTACCGAACAGGACGACGGCGCGGACACGCTCAGCCCGAACCAGTTCTACACGAAGGGTGACGACCCCGGGCGCTACAAGTTCACCGTGCCGGCCGACGGCACGTACAAGGTGATGGTGTCCACGCGCGAGGCCGGCGTGCAGTTCGGCGTGCGCGACCAGTACGTTCTGCGGATCGCGAAGGAGATCCCGGATTTCCGGCTCGTCGTGATGCCGATGACGCCGCACGTCCTCGACGCCGGCACGCTGGCGAAGTCCGGGGCCGCGGTGTTCGCGGTGTACGTGTTCCGGTTCGACGGGTTCACCGACGCCATCGACCTGAGCGCGACCAACTTGCCCAAGGGCGTGACGTGCCCGCCGCAGAGCATCGGGGCCGGGCAGACCCGCGGCGTGCTGGTGCTCACGTCGGACGCCAGCGCCGAGGACTGGGAGGGCTTCGTGAAGATCGAAGGGGCGGCCGGGAAGCTGAAGCACGTCGCGCGCCCGTTCAGCCTGACGTGGTCCGCGGTGGGCGTGCAAAATAACCAGATTCCGAACACACCGATGCTCGCGCGCATGGACCGCGGCGACGGCATGGCGCTGGCCGTTCGTGGCGAAGCGCCGTTCGCGCTCGCCCCGACCGAAACCAAGCTGACCGTGAAGCCCGGCGCGAAGCTCGACGTTACGCTGAAGGTGACGCGCAAGGACACCTTCAAGGACCCCATCGCGATCTACAGCGCGAACCCGAGCTTCGGCCCGCGCCCGCAGGGCAACCAGCCGGTGCCGCCGGCGGGCACCGCCGCGCCCGGCACGAGCGAGATCAAGCTGAGCCTCGACGTGCCCGCGAACCTGCCGCCGGGCACGCACACGCTGATCCTGCGCGGGCAACCCGGCGGTCCGCCCCCGAAGGGCGGCAACAACGCCCCGCTCCGCGTCACGCCCACGTTCCCCGCGGTGCCGATCACGGTGACGGTGGCGAAGTAGGTCGAGGTCGAGCGGGGGCGTGAGCCTCCCTGTTCTCTTCGCGGTAGCACGCTTGGGGTGGCGCTCGTAAAGTCTCGCTGACCCCAAGCTCTTGAGTGCAACGCCTTCGGCGTAAAGGCACGTGCGCCCTCTGTACTGCGAAGCGGTTACACCCGAGAGCTTGGGGTCAGCGAGGCTTTGCGAGCGCCACCCCAAGCGGACTACACGGTCGCGCCGGTGCGCGCGCCCAATTCTCCAAGCAACTCTCGCACCTTGTCGCGAATCAGGTCGCGGACCTTGCGGAACTCGTCCGGCGGCATCTCGCGCGGGTCGGGGATCTGCCAATCGTAGCGCGCCTTCGCGCGCACCAGCGGGCAGGCGTCGCCGCAGCCCATCGTCACGGCCGCGTCGATTTGCGTCCCGGTGTAGTCGCTCACGTTCTTCGAGGCGTGCGCCGTCAGGTCGTACCCCAGTTCGGCCATCGCCGCCACCGCCTTCGGGTTCACCTTCCCGCTGGGTTTGCTCCCGGCGGAGAGCGCTTCGACGCGGTCGCCGCCGAGCATCGTCGCGAAGGCTTGCGCCATCTGGCTGCGGTTCGAGTTCTCGACGCACACGAACAGCACGCGAATCGTGCTCATCGGCAGGCCCCTTCGCGACAGCACCCGGGTTGTTGGATCAGCGCGCACATCGGCACCGCGAGCGCGGCCCCCACGAGCGGAGCGACGAGGTACACCCACAGGTGTTCGAGCGACCCGGACGCGACCGCGGGCGCGAGCGAGCGCGCCGGGTTCATGCTCGCCCCGCTGATGGGGCCGGCGAACAGCGCTTCGAGCGCGATCACCGCGCCGACGATCACCCCGCCGAGCGCGCGCACCGGCGGTTCCGCGACCGTGACCGCGAGGATCACGAACACCAGCACCGCGGTCAGCCACACTTCGAGAACGAACGAGTGCCACGCCGGGCCGTGCGGCAGAGTCGCGCCGAGCGTCGGGTGATTGGGGTACATCGCGAACAGGAGCGCGCTGGCCGCGAACGCGCCCGCGACTTGCGCCGCGACGAACGGCAGCACGTCCTTGCCCGGCACGCGCCGCGCGGCCCACAGCCCGACCGTGACCGCCGGGTTCAGGTGCGCGCCGCTCACGCCGCCGACCGCGTAGGCCATCGACAGCACCACGAGGCCGAACGTGAGCGCGACGCCGACGTGCCCGATCTTGCCGGGGTTCACCCCGTCGAACACAATGGCCCCGGTCCCGGCGAACACGAGCACGAACGTGCCGAACAGCTCCGCGAACAGGCGATGCGACATCGGCGCACTCCGTAGATAGGGCTGATTCTAGCCGGTGCGTGCGCCGAATCCGTGTGCCCGGCCGCCTTCACGAACTCTTCATCGCGTGGCGAACGTCTCGTCCCGTGCCGTTCGCCGCGCCGCCCTCAAACCCCGACGGCCCCATGCAGCCGCAGTTTCCCGAACCGTACGAACACGACCACCCGCCGGTCCGCAACGTGAACGAGGTGGTGGCCCAGCGCCTCACTTGGGGCGAGTGGGCCGCCGACCGCGTGGCCGCAATGGTCGGCTCGTGGTGGTTCATCGGTGTCCAGTCGGCGCTGCTCCTGATGTGGGCCACACTGAACGTGGTCGCGTGGGTTCGGCACTGGGACCCGTACCCGTTCATCCTGATGAACCTGTTCCTCTCGCTCCAAGCCGCGTACACCGCGCCTATGCTCATGATGAGCCAGAACCGGGTGGCGGCGATGGACCGGCTCCGCGCCCAGAACGATTTCGAGATCAACTTGAAGGCCGAAGAGGAGATCCGCGTGGTTCTGGATCACCTCGAGGCGCAGAGCGCCCTGCTGCTGGAACTCCGGAAGGAAGTGCGCGACATGCGGGCGCAGCTCGCGAAGCCGAACGAGTAACGGCAGCTACGCCGGAAGCGCGGCGAGTCGCGCCATCAAATCGGCCTTCACTTTCGGCCAGTCGGTCGCGGTGACGCTGAAAACGACAGTGTCGCGGACGCGCCCGCCGCGGGTGATGGCGTGCGCGCGGAGCACGCCCTCGCGGGTCGCGCCGAGTTTCGCAATCGCCGCTTGCGAGCGCGTGTTGAGCAGGTCGGTGACGAACTGCACGCGGTTGTAGCCGAGCGCGTCGAAGGCGTGCGCCATGAGGAGCAACTTGCACTCGGGGTTCACCGGCCCGGCCCAGTGGTCGGGGCGGTACCACGTCCACCCGATCTCGACGCGCTTGTGTTGCGCGACCGGGTCGATGTAGCTCGTGCCGCCGATCAACTCGCCGGTCGCGAGTAACCGCACCGCGTAGGGTAACCGCTTGCCCGCGGCGCACTGCGCGAGCGCCTCGTCGAAGGGCGCGTCGAACAGCGGCCCGCGCCCGTCTACGGTCGCGAACTGCCACACGCGGTCGTCGTCCGAGGCGGCGCGCATCGCCTCGCGGTGCGCCTCCGCCAGCGGCTCGACCCGCACCCACTTGCCCACCAATTCCGGCGCGGTGAACTCCATTCCTCACTCCTCCCCCGGCCGCGGGCGGTTGCCCCAGTGCGCTGGCGGCGCGCCCTTCACGATCACGCCCTTGTCGGCCCAGCCCATGTACGCCCGCACGTCGCCCGCGGTGTAGCGCAGCGTCAGCCCGCAGCGGCGGCGGGCGCTGGTGTTTGCTTCGGAGCCGTGCAGCAGCAGGTCGCTGTGCAGCGAGGCTTCGCCGGCCTTCAGTTCGACGTACACCGGGTCGCCGTACTTCTCGACTTCGGGCACGACTTGGTTCAGCACGTTGCTGGGGTCGGTCTCGCTCAGCTTGTAGGTGAGGTGGCCGAGAACGTGCGTGCCGGGGATGTACCGCATGGCGGCGTTACCGCGGTCGGCGTCGTCGACGGCGAGCCACACGGTCACGGCCTTACTCGGCGTGAGCGGCCAGTAGCTCGCGTCTTGGTGCCAGCTCACGGTCTTGCCGTCGTTGGGCATCTTGCAGAAGAAGTGCGACCCCCACGCCACCACGCTCTCGCCGATCAGATCGGAGACGATGGCTACGATCCGCGGGTTGGTGAGCACGTCCCACACGCGCCCGTGGCGCAGGTGCGCGGAGCTGATCGAGTAGCTGTCCTTGCCCTCCGCGGTGTACTTGGCGAGGAGCGCGTCGAAGTACGCGCGCAGCTCGTTCGCCTCGGCGGTGTCGAAGATACGGAACGGGAGCAGGTAGCCGTCGCGGTTGAACCGCGCGACCTGTTCCGGCGTCAGCACCTTCGGCGCGGCGGTGGTGCTGGGGTGGAACGACAAGTCGCGCTCGACCTGATGCAACTCGTCCTGACCGGGGATCGCTTGGAACGAGGTGGGGGAGTTCATGGCGCGCCTCGCGGGAGTGGGTGTGAATCAGTTTACTCCCGCGCGGCGCGCGCGGCGCGCTCAGCCGACGAAGACGCCGCCGGTGAAGGCGGGGTCGTAGGCGAAGAACGCGCCGAGGTCGGACAGGTCGCGCCCGGAGAGGGTCTTCACGCTGGGGCCGCCGCCCGGCCCGGCCCCGACGAGCAGGTCTTCAACCCCGTCGCCGTTGCGGTCGGCCGTCGCGATTCGGACCGCGCCGGGGAAGCTCGCGAACGCGACCGCGGCCCGGCGCTCGACGCCCGCGGTGCTGAACGTCGCCACCCGCGTCTGCCCCCCGGCCCCCGGCGCGACCACGATCTCCCCGTCGGCCGCGCCCACGAACACCCCGCCGGTGAACCCCGGCCCCAGCGCCAAGAAACTGGCGATCACCTCGCCGGCCCGGTTGAACGCTTTCACGTGCGAGCTACCGAACCCGGCCCCGACGATCAGTTCGTCGTCGATGGTGCCGTTCAGGTTCCCCGCGCCGACGCGCGCGCCGCCGGTGAACCCCGGGTCGAAGGCGAAGAAGCTCATGCGCTCGCTCAGGTCGCGCGGGTCGAACGCCTTGACGTGCGGCGGCCCGCCCGCCCCGACGACGATGTGGCGGAACGCGAGGGCGGGGTACGCGCCGGTTGTGGGCGGGTCGAGGAGCGCCGCGGTCACGAACACGCCGCCGGCGAAGTCCGCGCCGAACGCGAAGAAGCTCGCGATCTCGCGCCCGTCGCGCCCGTCGTACGCCTTTACGTGCGGCCCGCGCCCGGCCCCGCGCCGACGATCACGTCGTCGCGCCCGTCGCCGGTCACGTCGCCGGTCGCCACGCGCACGCCCCCGCCGAACCCGGGGAACGGGACCAGTTGGTACAGCAACTGGCCGCTGGGAACGTCGTACACGCGCACGTCGCCCGGCGCGCCGGCATCCGAGCCGGTGGCGAACAGGCTGACGCCGCGATCCGGGATCGAGCGCCCGCTGACCAGCGTCGTGTCGCTCGCGGTGTTGTTGCCGGGGTTCGGGTCGGTGTCGCCCGCGCCCAACGTCACGGCGGCCGTGGTGACGAGCGGGCCGCTGGTGCGGCGCTGCACCTGCACGGCGGCGTAGATGAAGACGCGCCCGCCGACGGGCAGGGTCGCGCCGAGGCTGAACTCGCCGAACCCGTTCGGCTGCGCCACGGTCGCGCCGCCGGACGCGGTCGCGGTCCAGTACAGGGCGTTGGCCGCGGGCGGCCCGGCCCCCACGTCGTCGGTAATGGTCACGTTCGTGACCGGGTCCGGGCCGGTGTTGGTCACCTCGATCTGGTACCGCGCGACGGTCGCGTCCGGCATCTCGACCGTGAGGTCGGTGATCGTGACCGCGAGGTCCGCGACCGCGGGCACGTCGCGGGGTTCGACGCGCTCGACGGCGAGCGCCGCGCGGCGGGTGCTGTGCGTCATAGTGTGCGTCATCAAGGAGAGGGCGGGCGTAAGTAGACGATTCGCGCGCTCCCATTCTCACCGCGCGCGGGTGATACCGCCATGAGCGCCACAAGGCGGCGCTCATAATTTCGCGCGGGAGCCGGGCGCTACTCTTCCGCCATCGGGATGAGCGCGGGCGGCGCGGCGCGGCCGGGCGTCGGGCGCGGCATCGGCGCGACCGGCACC
>VGZJ01000181.1 GCA_016872595.1 Planctomycetota bacterium | reverse complement strand
CGCCCCGTCGTCACACGGTGATGATGAAGAACGTCGCCGGACTCCACAACCGGATGTACGGGTAACGACCACACAGGATCGTCTGGCCGAAGTGCGACTGAACCAACACCTATTGCGCAACGAGTCTAGTGTACGTCGCTGGCTTTCAGCTTGCCCGCGCCCTTGTAGGGGTTGTACAGCGGGTCGCCGACCAGCACCGTCATCCAGCTACAGAACAGCATCGAGCGCCCGTAGCACTCCACCAGCGTGTACTCGCCGGTGGCGAGTAGACCAAAGAACTCCGCGGGCTTGGGGAACCCCACCGTGTACGGTTCCGCGACCGGGCCGAGCGTCGCGCAGACGCCCTTCTTCAGCAGGTTCGGGCACCACACCTTGCTCTCGCCGTTGCGCAGCGTGACCGCCTCCGAACTGGCGAGGTGCCACGCGACCGCGCCGCGCGCGTACTCGCAGCAGTCCACGAAGTTCGCGTGCGAGTACCACCCGCAGTACAGGGCCACGTCTTTGGCCGCGCCCGGCTTCAGCACCTCGGGCTTGTCGTCCAGTTCCACCGTCAGCCCGGCCTTTTCGAGCAGCGCCGCGGCCTCGCGCATCGACTCGTCGTAGCCCGCGTACCCGGTGCCGCTCGGCTCGTTTTTCGGGTCGAACTTGATGCCGCGGGCGTCGATCACGACCTTGCCCTTCAGCCCGGCTTTCTCGGTGGCGATGGCGTCGTCCACGAGGCGCTTGGCGATTTCGACCGTGGGGCCGTCGAGTCGCGACACCAGCACCACGGGCGCGGACTCCTTGCGGTACGTCTCGGGCGCGCGCGTCGAGAGCGGGTTGCTCACCCACCGCACCAGCCCGTACTTCTCCCACCACAGCAGCATCAGCTCGCTATCGACGCTCGCTTGGCTCTCAGCGTGCGTCAGCACGCGCTCGCGCCCTTCCAGCCCCTGCACTTGGCGCTGGAGGTCGGCGATGTCCTTCGCGTCGCTTTTCTTCTCGCGCAGGTCGGCGAGCTTCTTGCGCAGCTCGGCCAGTTCCGGGCGCAGCTTCGCGAGCGCCAGCTTCTCGTCCTCGTTGGGAAGTTGCTGGCCGACGCGGAGCGGCACGCCGTATGTGGTGACGAGTACCTTCACCTTGTCCTTGTGCTCCTTGAGCGCGGCGCGCAGCGGCGCGGCCAGTTTCGTGTCGTAGTCGGCGCGCGAGATGTCTTCGCCCTTCGGCAGGTCGAGTTCGACGACGTTCCCTTTGGGCACGCCGCGCTTGGCGATGTAGTGGTCGGTGACCTCGCGCGACGCGGGCACGTTCTTGTTCACGACGAGCCACACGTCTTTCGGTTCCAGCGCGAGGGCCGGGGACGCACAGGCGAAGGCGAGTACACAGAACAGGGGGCGCATGAGGGCCTTCCGCGGGGTGGTGGGGGTTCGAGTTTGCGGGCGGTGCGGGTCGTTCCCGCGCGCCGCGCGAACCGACCGAGCGGCGCGCGCGGCGGGCAAGTTCTGGACGCGCGCGCCGCGCCGATGATATGATAATCTCTTTCCTTTCCTCTCCTCTCGCGCCCGCCGTTTGTGGAGAGCCGCCGCATGGCCCGCCGACCGATCATCGGGATCGCCACCCAGACCCTCCCCGGCGTGCCGGGCGAGCGCCAACCGTGCTGGCTCATGGGCCGCAGCTACGTCGAAGAGCTGCGCAAGGTCGGCGGGCTGCCGTGGCTGATCCCGCTCGTGCCGCACGACCCGGACACGCTGCGACACATCTTCGACCGGCTCGACGGCGTGTTCATCACCGGCGGCGTGGACGTGGACCCGTGTTGCTACGGCGAAGAGAAGACGTGCCTGTGCGGGGCCACCGACCCGGACCGCGACGCCGTCGAGATCGCGCTCCTGAACCACGCGCTGGCGCGCCGGCTCCCGGTCCTCGCGGTGTGCCGCGGCATCCAGATTCTGAACGTGGCGTGCGGCGGCTCGCTGTACCAAGACGTGACCGCACAGGTGCCCGCGGCGCTAAAGCACGACTACTTCCCGACGCCGGAACAGCCCAGCCGCAAGTACCTCGCCCACGACATCGCGGTGAAGGCCGGGTCGCGGCTCGGGCGCATCCTCGGCGACGCCGTGGTGCCGGTGAACTCGATGCACCATCAGGCGATCAAGGAACTGGCCCCGCGGCTCACGGCCACGGCGCACGCCCCGGACGGCATCATCGAGGGCGTCGAAGGGACCGACGACCAATACCTCGTGGCCGTGCAGTGGCACCCGGAGGAGCTGACCGAGACGCAACCCGGCATGGCCCGCCTGTTCACCACGTTCGTAGACGCCTCTAGCGCCGCGTAAGCCGCGCGTCACACCGTGCCGAGCAACTCGCGCAGGATGTTCGTCTTGGGGTAGCTGTGGCCGAGGTGCTGGCGGAAGCCCTCCGCGAAGGCCACGCCCGCGGGCTTACCCTGCGCCGCGCCCCAGTCGCGCATCTCGCCCACGAGGTTATCCACCCCGTGGTGCTTCTTCAGCCAGTTCCGCTGGCTCGCGTGGCACTCCAGCATCCGGGCCTTGTCGCCGATCACCGGGCTGATGTCGATGCGGAACGCGGGCACGATGGGCTTGCCGAAGGCGTCGTTCCCTTCGAGCGGGTCGCAGTAGTACAGGTGCGGGATGTGGTCGAGCGGCGGGTGCAGGTGCCGGCCGTGGAGGAAGTTCGGGATCGGGGCCGCGAACGAGGCGGCGCGGACGATCTTGCTCGTCTGCTCGTGGTCGAGGTGGTAGTCGTCCGGGCTGTGCGTGAACACCACCTGCGCGCCGACGGCGTTGATGAGGCGCGTCACCTTTTCGAGCGCGACCTCGTTGTAGATCACGCGCAGGTCGCGCTCCTCGGCGCAGTGGTACGTCGCGCCGATGGCCGCGGCCGCGGCCGCGCCTTCGGCGCGGCGGATGCGGGCGATCTCGTCGGGCGGGTACTCGACGGAGCCGCAGTCGCCGGGCGTCATGGTGGCAACGTGGATCGTCCAGCCGTGTTCCTTCTTCAGCCGCACGAGGGTGCCGGCACAAAGGAACTCGGCGTCGTCCGGGTGGGCGAGAATCGCGATGGCGGTAGGCATGGGGGGGACGGGGGGAGAAGGAAGCGGGCGGGGCGGGCGCGTGTCAACACTGTAGCCGGCCCGAGCGGGGCCGGCTACGGCGTGAGAACGACAGGGGATCAACCGGGCGGGTCGCCCGGCCCACCGGGGGGGCCGCCGGGACCGGGCGCGCCCGGAGGGGGGGGCTGCTGGCGGCGCGTGATGCCCTGCCGGACGCGCACGCCATCTCTCACGAACTCGCGCACCCAGCGCTCGGGGTTGGCCGGGTCTACGAACGGCGAGGAGAAGTCTTCCCGCTTGCGCAGCGCGGCGTCGGCGGCGCGGACCCGGGCGTCGCGCGCGGCCGGGGTCTCGCCGGGCACCACCAACTTGCGCGCGGCCTCGTCCCGGAGGTCGTTGAAGGCGCTGTCGCTCGTCGTCTCGACGACGAACCACTTGAGCTCCTCGCGGACGTTGCTCGACCACTGCGGGTTGGCCGGGTCGAAGAGCGGCCGCGTGACGAACGGGACGACGGCGTGGGCCAAGACGATCGCGTGCTCGTACAGGTTGGCCCGGTCGCGCACCCGCTGGTCGTCGCTCACCAGCAGTCGCTGGTACGTCAGCTCGAACTCGCACGCTTCTTCTTCGCCGCGGTTGCCGTTGGCGGGCGGCGCGAGCCGGTGGTACTGCGGGTTCTGTTCGAGGACCTTCTTCCACAGGTCGAGGCCCTCCTTGTACAGGGCCAGCGCCTCGGCCTTCTTGCCGTTCTTGCGGGCCTGCTCCGCCTTCCAGAGCACCTTCCGGGCGTCTACGGTGCGCACGTCCCCGGCCCGGTTCGCCTCGGCCTCGGCCGACGCGAGGAAGATCGGGAAGTTCGTGGTCGCGCGGTTCGAGTCGTAGAACGTCTTGGCGGTGGTGGCGAAGAACCGGCGGCGGAACGTGGGGTCGGCCATCTGCTCCGGCGACGGGTCCGGGGGCATACTGGCGGCGTCCACCGCGTAGCGGTTCATCTCGGACAACTGGGTCTCGGTGAGGCTCAGGCCGTACGCGGTGCCGTGCTTGGCCCACATCGTCGCGGCGCGGTCCCACTCTTCGCGGGACCAGTCGCGCTCCCCGATCACCTTGCCGCCGGCGTCGAGCTTCGCCCCGATGGTCACGGGGATCAGGCGGGTCGTGTCGGCCGGGTCGGTGAACGTCACGGTCCACGGCTCGCGGTCGAACCACCCCTCCTTCTGCTCCAGTTCCGCGGCGTAGCTCTGGGCGCGCGGCGCGCCTTGGCGGAACAGGATCATCATGGGGAGCCGCGGCACCCGGTGCTTGGACGGGTCGTGCCCGAACTCGCCGGGGCGCGGGGTCGCGCTGGGCACGGTCTTGCCCGCGTCGTCCCTCATCGGCGGCGGGAGCAGCAGCAGCGAGTAGCTGAACCACGCCCGCGCCACCTTGTACGCGGAGAAGTACCCCAGCGCGGGCACGAAGTCGTCGCGCGTGTCCGAACCGGGGTCGGCCTCGGCGAACTCCTCGCTCTCGGTCGGGAACTTGGGCGGGAGCACCGGGAACGCCTTCGGATCGCCGGCGTCCTTCAGGTCGTCGCCGGTGCCGCGGTAGCGGTTCGGCACGTCGCGGTTGGTGCGCAGGAACTGCACCACCTGTTCGGCCCCGGCGAGCCGCAGCTTCTCCTTGGCCTTCTTGTCGGCGTTCCCGATGTCCTCGCCCCGGAGCCGGCGCACGAGGTGCGGGTGGTCCGTGCAGAACTTCTTGAACGCCGCCACGTCCAGTTCCTTGGCGTTCGGGTCGTCCGGGCGCGGCTTCGGCTTCATCAGCGCGTCCGGGTCGCGCTGGTTCGGCGGGATGCAGCTCAGGTCGAACAGGCACCGGAGTACGTCCACTTGGTCCGAGACCCCGAACTTGTTCTGGTAGTAGAACGCGATCTGGTACCGCATGTCCGGGGAGCGCTTGTTGCGGCGCTCGCCCTCGGCCAGAAGCTGGATGCCGCGGACGATGTAGTAGTACATGTCGCCGCTGCCGTGCATCTCGACCGACACGTTGTACGCGATGTTCCAGCTCTGGAAGATCCACGGGGTGATGAAGTTCGGCTGGAGCTTCGTCACCATCGTCACCCGCTGCTCGAACTCGTGGAAGTCGTTGCGCTTCTGCTTCTCGATGGCCGACAGCCAGAGCACGGTCACGGCGACCCCGCGGCTCCCGGTGAGGGCGAGCCGGGCGGCGCTGCCGGTGATGTCGGCCTCGCCCTCGGTCGGGTCCGACTCCCACACCTCGAGCCGCTGCGCTTGGCTCTGGACCGTGTGCGCCTCGGCCCAGCGGAACGGCTGCGCGAACCGGGCCGCGGACGTGCCCAGCGGCACCGGGATCAGCCCGCGCCACACCATGCTCAGTGTGAACAGCGCCGCGATCAGCCCGAAGTAGATGACCTTGCGGTTCCGCGAGGCGCGCTGGAGTGGGTTCATCGGACACCAGAAGGCAGAGGACAGAAGGCAGTGGACAGAAGGCAGAAGGCAAAGGACGGACGAGGCGCTTGGCCTTCTCTTTCTGTCCTCTGTCCCCTGTCCCCTGTACTACGCGGCGACTTCGCGCGACTTCATCAGGTAGTACGCGAGCACGCCCCACGGGAGCAGGTAGCCGAACGTGACGATCAGGTTCAGCACCACGTATTCGGTGTTCACGTTGAACCCCTCGGACACGAAGTGCCCCCAACTGAAGGAGTCCACGTCGGGGATCAGGTTCTGCAATCGGCGCACGAGCCACGCCATGCCCTTGTCGCCGAACAAGAGGGCCTTAGTGCTGGCGGTTTCCGAGAGCGGGGCCGTGGGCTGCTCGGCCTTTACCAACTGCGACATACTCTGGAACGGCCCGCCGCCCGCGGCCCGGTTGCTCGCCAGTTCGCTCAGGTGGTCGGTGAAGAACCCGACGATGTAGATGAACGCCGTTGCGAGCAGTGTGAGGACGCCGCTGAGGTACGTGCTGCACGCGACCGCGACCCCGATGACGATGCACAGCCGGCACCACAGGCCCAGCGTGCCCTTGAGGAAGTTCAGGGCGTAGGGCATCTCGTTCTGGAGGAAGTACAGGTCCGGTTCGGCCGCGCCGAGGAGTTGGCCCTCGCTCTCGCACTTCACGTACACGGTGACGAGCGGGAGCGGGTTCCCGGCCCCGTCCTTGCCCGGCGGGTTCGCCAGCGCGTTGCGGAACAGGCCCGCGGGCACCTCGATGCCCATCACGGTGTAGTCCAGCACCTCCTTGCCGGCGAACACGTAGTACCCGAACCGCTCGGCCAAGTCGTTGACCGCCTTCCACTCCTCGGTGCCGGGGCGGGCCCGCGCTTGGTCCTTCACCGCGATCCCGCGGGCCTCGTACTCGCGCACCGCTTGCAGGTAGTCGTCGCGCTTCTTCTTCTCGACCCACGGCCAGTCGGCCTCGTCCTTCGTGATCTCGCTCACCCCCGGCTGGCGGAGCGGGGTGTTATGGGTGACGAACTCGAACTTGGTCAACACGCCCTTGTCCTGCTCGCCCTTCGTCATGCGGTACACGTCGAAGGTGAACTCGACGGGCACGCGGTCGCCCGCCGGGGTGCGCAGTTCGCCGGGGACCGACGCGAACTTCCAGATCGCGCGCTGCGGCGACCCGCCGGCCCCGGCGATGTACTTGCGGTAGTCGAACTCGCGCCCGACGTTCGTGCCCTCGAAGTCCTTCAGTTCCTTGCGGTCCGCGGCGACGATGCTCTTGAACTCCAACTTGCCGCGGAGCGGCACGCGGGCCTTGTACGTTTCCGCGCGGGCCTTGTCCGACATGCCGCTGTTGATGACCAGTACCAGCGTCACGCCGGTGAGGGCCAGCATCACCAGTGTCATGAGCGCGACGTACCCGACGAACCGGCCGAGTACCATCTCGAACCGCTCGATCGGCTTCGACACCACCGTGAAGATGTTCAGGTTCTTGATGTCGTCCGGGATGCCGAACGAGGCGATCAGCAGCGCCGGGATGAGCGTCAGCAGGCTCAGGAAGATCGTCACCATCACGGTCGCGGAGCGCATCTCGTCGGCCGGCTTCGAGGTCGAGAGCCACTGGATCGGAAACAGGAACGGGAGCAGCCCGATGAGGAAGATCCACAGCACTTGGTTGCGGATCGCCTCCTTGAAGCTGAGTTTGGCGACGGCCCACATCGGCCCCTCGGCCTCGAACAACATGAGGAGGAAGAGGGCCGCGAGGAACACGCCGACGGCGACGAGCAGCACGCCGGTCCAGATGTTGGTGAGGCGCGGGACGCCGAGCGCGAACAGCGCGACGCCGACGAGGGCGTACGCGCCGACGAGCCCGGCGAGGAGCGCGACCCGGCGCGGGGTCAGCAGGTCCGCGGCGTAGGTCCGCAGGGTGCGCCAGTACCGCTTGACCCCGCCCAAGCCGAACGACACGTTGCGCCGCGCGATCTTGAACAGGTCGCGCGCGAACGGCTCCCCGATGGCGAGGAGCGCGAACAGCCCCGCGACCATGAGCACGGTGGGGCGCAGTTCCTTGTGCCACGTCGGGCGGACGATCGGCGGGCTTTCGCCCGGCGGCGGGGGCGGCGGGGGCGGCGGCGCGCCCTTCCCGGTCGCCACCAGCACGAACACCACCGCGTAGCAGATCAAGCTAATCGCGCCCGCGAGCAGCATCCACCGGGACACCGGGACGCGGAGCTTCTCGGACTGTGATTTGTCGGTGGGCGTCGAGAGCGCGTAGAGCAGGTACACGACGAGGCCGAGGGCCGCGAACCCGCCGGCGTCTTGGAGCCACGCCTGTACAAGGCCCGGCAACTCGGCGAAGCCCCACGGCTCGCCGCGGTCCAGTTGCAGAATGCCCAACAGAGCCGACGACATTGCGGAACGAGCCTCGAAGTTGGTATGGCGAGCGGGGACGTAAGCCCCCTGTTCTTTCCCCTATCCGTCTCGAACAGGGGGCTTACGCCCCCCGCTCGCCTACGGCTTCTGCCCCGGCGCGTTGCCGACCACGGGCACCTTGGCCTCTTCGGGCGGCAGGTAGCGGCGGCCGGGCCGGGCCTTCGACTCCTCGATCACGCGCAGGAACAGCTCTTCCAGCGTGCTCGCCGGGTGGCCCAGCGCTTCCATCGTGCCGCCGTGCTTCTTGAACACCGCTTCGAGGTCGGCCCGCAGTTCCGGCGACTCTTTCACGTTGCTGGCCCGCACTTCCAGCCGCTGCGCGTCTTCCACCAGCGTGGACACCTTGCCCAGCGTCTGGAGGTCGCCGTTGTAAAGGATGGCGATGCGCCCGCACACGTCCTGCACGTCTTCGAGCCGGTGCGAGCACATCAGCACCGTCTTGCCCTGCTTCTTCAGGTCGAGGATCAGGTCCTTCATCCAGCGCGTGCCGAGCGGGTCGAGGCCGGAGGTCGGCTCGTCGAGAATCACGAGGTCCGGGTCGTTGATGAGCGCCTGCGCCAGCCCTATGCGCTGCCGCATCCCCTTCGAGTACTCCTTGAGGATCCGCTTCTTGTCGGACGACAGGCCGACGCGGTCGATGAGTTCCGCGGCCCGCTTCTTGCGCACGTCCGGGTCGATCTTGAACAGGCGGCCGTAGAAGTCGAGCGTTTCCTCGGCGTTGAGGAACCGGTACAGGTACGACTCTTCGGGCAGGTACCCGATGCGCTCGTTCTTCTCGACCTTCGCCGCCGGTTCGTTGAACACGAAGGCGTCGCCGCTGGTGGGGAACAGGAGGCCGAGGAGCAACTTGATGGTGGTGGTCTTGCCGGACCCGTTCGGCCCCAGAAGGCCGAAGATTTCGCCCTTGTGAATCTTCAGGTCGAGGGCGTTGAGGGCGGTCTTCTTCTTGCGGCCCCAGAAGTCGCGGTAGACCTTGGAGAGACTGCGAGTTTCGACGACGACATCATCGGCCATGAGCGCGCACTCCGGTACCGGCCCGACGCGGGGACAAGGGTTGTACGCACGCCCCCGCGCGGCGGTTCGCCGGATATGCTAGGAACCGCCCACGGGTTGCGGCGAGCGCGAAGCCACGAACCCGCGCAGCGGGCAACCGAAGTGACGGCCCGTTGACCGGGCCTTACGGCTTGTGGCAGGCGCGCGCGCGACCGCGCCATAACCGCCAACCGCCGGCGAGCGACGGTTCTTGGGCCGGTATCGGAGCCGTGATCCCGCCCTGCCCTTCCCCTTTGGGCGGCTCGTGCCGCTTCGCGTGATCGACCAGCACAGCGCGCCGACGTACAGGGACACCCAGACGTTCGCCCCTTGTAGCAGCCAGACGACGCCCCACCACTCCGCGTCCGGCTCGTAGCCCTTCACGACCCGAACCACCGACTCCGAATCCGTGTTGCCGTTGAAATAACTGCGGACGAGGTTCGCGCCCACGATGAACACCGGCCACATCCACGCCAGCGCCACCAGTTTCACGGCGCGGGCGCAGTGGCCCGCCGCGGGCGCGCGCCGGTACACCTGCGACGTGAGCATCATGCACGGGAGCAGGACCGCCGAGAAGTTGCACCGCCACGCGCACGGGTTCGCGAGCGTCAGGAAGATGAGCAGCAGGGCCACGTCGCCGTTCTCGCGCCGCGCGGCCGATTCCGGGTCCGCCGGCGCGCGCCACCCGCGCAACGCGATCCCGGCGTACAGCACCGCGCCCAACCCCGCGACGACGAACGGGAACACCCTCACAAGCGCGGCGAGGCTCTCGGCCGAGTACAGGAACCCGCCGTTGCTGAACCACGGCAGGCGCGCCAGCAGGCCCATGAGCCCTTGGTTGCCGGGCCGGTAGTTGAAGAACGGAACCTGCGTCGCGCGCAGGTGGTCGAGCCACGCCCCGTGCATCTGGACGGTGCCCTCGAACCCGACCCACGGCGACGGGAGCAGCACGAAGAACGCCCCGCCGAGGGCCACTCCCGCGAGGCCGCGCCAGTCGCGCCGCAGTACCAGATAGGGGAGCAGCACCACGGGCGCGAGTTTCAGGACCCACCCGGCGGCGAGGATCAGGCCGCCGGTGAAGTTGCGCCCCGCGCGCCGGCACGCGGCCCAGCCCAAACAGGCGAGGGCCATCGCCAGCGCCACCTGCCCCTGAAACAGGTTGGCGCAGTTGTAGCAACTGCACGCGAACAGCGCGACGAGTACGAGGACGCCGGCCTCGGCCGACCACGGGCGCGGCCCCAGTACTAAGTATGTTCCGAGGAGGCAGCACCCGGCGAGAACGGCGAGGTTCAGCACGAACCACAGGCGCGCGCCCCACGCGGGGTCGAGCTGCCCGAACGGGAGCACGAGGTATGCGAACGCCGGCGGGTAGCGGAACGTGTGCCACTCGCCGAGGTCGTCGACGATGTACGGGGTTTCGCCGTTCCCGACGCGCACCGCGGCGCGGTAGTACTGCTCGTACTCGCGCTGGAGCAGCGGGGCCACAAGAATCACCGCGAGCGATAGCAGGAACGAGGCGGCCGACACGCGCCACCCCCACCGCACCGCCGCCGCGTTATGCACCAGTGACTGCATCGCGTCCTCGTGGGCTTTCCGACTGCTATCGGCCGCGCGCCTCTGATGCCTGAATCCGCCATGTTGTTGCACGAACCCGCGATCCCGCCTAGCCCAATTCCCCCACACAACCCCTTCAACTCGGATCGAGTCGCCGTTAGACTGCCCCAACCCGAACGCAAAAACGGACCCTCCGGTGTCGGCCCGCACGTTGGAAGGGAAGTCGCCCGTGCTCGGCATCATCATTTCGGCCGCGATTCTCGGCGTCATTATCGCGGTGATGGAAGAGGGCGAGTTCCCCGGATGGGGGAAGATGGTGCTGTGCGTCCTCGCGGCCGCGGTGCCGCAGTACCTCCTCAGTTTCGTGCTGCCCGGGAGCCTGTTCTTTGTCGGCACTCTGGTCGGGGCCGGGTGCGCGATGCTCGCGATTATGGCGACCTGCGGCATGGGGCCGAAGCGCGCCGGCATCGCCGCCGGCGTCTACTTCGCGGTGGGGCTCGTGATCGGGCTAATCATGAACGTGGTGTTCCGCGCGTAGCGCGCCGCCGCGCCGGGCCGCGAGTTGGTAGAATGCGGGCACGACTCCGACCCGACACGCGAGGGCCGCTGTGCCTCCTTCCGACAACAAGTTCACCGGCTACCTCGAACAGTTCGCCGCCGACCGCGCCGCCATGCTCGACCAGCTCCGGCACGTCGTCGTCGGGCAGGGCGAAGTCATCGAGCAGGTGCTGGCCGCCATCTTCACCCGCGGGCACTGCCTTCTGGTCGGCGTGCCGGGCCTCGCCAAAACACTGCTCGTCAGCTCCATCGCCCAGATTCTGAGCGTCGCGTTCAAGCGCGTGCAGTTCACCCCGGACCTGATGCCCTCGGACATCACCGGCACGACGATCCTCGACGAAACCGCCGACGGGAAGCGCGAGTTCCGGTTCGTCCGCGGGCCGATCTTCTCCAACGTCGTCCTCGCCGACGAAATCAACCGCACCCCGCCCAAGACCCAAGCCGCGCTCCTCGAAGCGATGCAGGAACGGCAGGTCACGGCCGGGCAGGAGACGATGAAGCTGCCGGAGCCGTTCTTCGTCATCGCCACGCAGAACCCCATCGAACAGGAAGGCACGTACCCGCTGCCGGAGGCGCAGCTCGACCGCTTCATGTTCAACGTGAAGGTCGATTACCCGACCGCGGACGACGAGATGCAGATCGTGGCGCTCAGTACGCGCGGCGAGAAGCCCGAACTGACGAAGGTGCTGACCGCGGAGCGCATCGTCGCGTGGCAGAAGCTGGTGAAGAAGGTGGAAGTGCCGAAGTTCGTGACCGAGTTCATCGTGAAGCTGGTGCGCGCGACGCGGCCCAAAGACCCCAGCGCCCCGGACCTCATCAAGCGCCTCGTGGACTGGGGCGCGGGGCCGCGCGCCGGCATCTTCCTCGCCCAAGCGGGCCAAGCGTTCGCCGCGATGGACGGCCGCCCCAGCGTCGCCATCGACGACATCAAGAAGGCCGCGATCCCCGTGCTGCGGCACCGCGTCAGTGCCAACTTCCAAGCCCAAGCCGAGGGCCGCACCAGCGACGACATCGTGCTGGAGTTGCTCAAGATCGTCAGCGAACCGGAACCGAAGAAGTACGTCGAGCGGAAGAAATAGGCGAACCCGGAGCGTAAGCGACGGGGTGACTCACGCAGCCTCACCCCGTCGCTTACGCTCCGGGTTCGCCCGGAGCAGCCATGTGGTATCGCGTGTTCGGGGCGTCCGCGGTTGAGCCGCCGCCGCCGGCGCTGGCGGCGCACCTGCTGGCGTGCGGGTGCGCGGTCGAGCCGCACTTCAAGGGCGACGACCTCGGCTGGACCGCGGGCGAGTTGCGGCTCCCGCCCGGCTCGCCGATCCTGATCGCTCGCTACCTCACCGACGCCGACGACCTGCGCGCCGACCTGAACGCGCACGCGGCGGAACTGGAAACGATGGACTACAGCCCGAACAGCGGGCCGCTCATGGCGCGTGTGATCCAGACGGAGCAGCTCATCACGCTCCGCAAGCCGGTGGCCGCGGCCGACGAGGTGCGCCTCGACGCGGTGCTGGAAGCCGCGGCCCGGTTCCTCGCCGCCGCCACCGACGGCGTGTACCAGATCGACGGCCGCGGCTGGTTCAGCGCCGCCGGCGAATTGCTGGTGCAAGAGTACTGACGCCGCCTCACAACTCTGCTCCGCGCCGCCCGCGGGCGCTGGTACAATAGACTCGTTGCGCAATAGCGATCGATGGCCTATTCATAGGGTTATGACGAATTACGAGAAATTGCGTCGGAAGCCGTTGTTGTTCCGCATGTTCACGGGGCTCTCGG
>VGZJ01000180.1 GCA_016872595.1 Planctomycetota bacterium | reverse complement strand
CGCCCCGTCGTCACACGGTGATGATGAAGAACGTCGCCGGACTCCACAACCGGATGTACGGGTAACGACCACACAGGATCGTCTGGCCGAAGTGCGACTGAACCAACACCTATTGCGCAACGAGTCTATTCTTGTTGAGCGAATAATCACGGGTGGGCGCGGGATGTCAAGAGTGTCGTTCGGGAGCTTTGCGCCGTGTAATCAGAAGTTTACAGCCCCGCACGCCAAGTGCAATCGTTTCTAAAAGAAGAATCCGCGGAATCGTTCCTGTTCTACAGTGGCCTCCCCGCGACCCCGGAGCGCGCCCGTGACGATCCCCGTTCCCGAGTTCGCGCTCGTGCTGCTCGTCGGCCCGTCCGGGTGCGGCAAGTCGTCGTTCGCCCGCGCGCACTTCGCCCGCACCGAGGTCCTCTCGTCCGACTTCTTTCGCGGTATGGTGTGCGACGACGAGATGAATCAGGCCGCGTCCGGCGACGCCTTCGAGCTGATGCACCGGGCCTGCGCGATGCGCCTTTCGCGCGGCAAGTTCACCGTCATCGACGCGACCAACGTGCGCCCGGAGGCGCGCAAGCCCCTGCTGGAACTGGCGCGGCAGTACCACGCGCAGGTGGTCGCGGTGGTGCTCGACTTCAGCGCGGAGGTGTGCCACGCGCGGAACCAAGAGCGCCGGGCCGAGCGACCGTTCGGGCCGGAAGTGACGCAGCGCCACGCCGACGACCTGAAGCGCTCGTTCGACCGGCTCGAAACCGAGGGCGTGCGGCGCGTCCACGTGCTGCGCAGCGAGGCCGAGGTGGGCGCGGTGCGGTTCGAGCGCCAGCGCCTGCCGGTGAACCGGCGCGACGAGCGCGGCCCGTTCGACATTGTTGGCGACGTCCACGGCTGCATGGGCGAGCTACTGCTTTTGCTGGTGAAACTGGGCTACCGGATGCGCCGCGCGGTCGAGGACGGGCGCGCGTTCTGGCGCGCGACGCACCCCGCGGGGCGCAAGCTGGTGTTCGTGGGCGACCTCGGCGACCGCGGGCCGGACACGCCCGGCGTGTACCGCCTCGTGACGGACGCCGCGGCCCGCGGAATGGCGTTCTGCGTGCTCGGCAACCACGACGACAAACTGCGCCGCTGGTTCGAGTCGCCGGAGCGCGTCACGCTCACCCACGGGCTGGCGCGGTCGGTGGAACAGTTCGCCGCGGAGCCGCCGGCCTTTCGCGACCGCGTGCGCACGTTCCTCACGGACCTCCCTTCGCACCTCGTTCTGGACGGCGGCGCGGTGGTGGTGGCCCACGCCGGGCTGCCGGCCGAGATGCACGGGCGCGTGTCCGGCGCGGTGCGGGCGTTCGCCCTGTACGGCGACACGACCGGCGAGAGCGACGAGTTCGGCCTGCCGGTGCGGTTGAACTGGGCCGCGCATTACCGCGGGCGCGCGAGCGTCGTGTACGGGCACACGCCGGCCCGCGTCGCGGAGTGGCTGAACCGCTGCCTGTGCCTCGATACCGGGTGCGTGTTCGGCGGCGCGCTCACGGCCCTGCGCTGGCCCGAAGGGGAACTTGTGAGCGTGGCCGCGGATCGGGCGTATGCCGAGCCGAAGCGCCCGTTGGAGTAACGGCGCGGGCTTCTCATCGCTTCCGGGATTGCCCTTCTTACCGGGAACAGGGTACAACAATCCCCACTTCCCACCGCGACCCCGCCGAGGACACCCCGGTGCCCGTCGTTACTTGCCCGAAGTGCCCGACCAAGTTGAAAGTGCCGGACGGCGCGAGCGGCAACACTAAGTGCCCGAAGTGCGGCACTGTGTTCCCGGTGAGCGCGCCGGCCGCGCCCGCGTCGCCCCCGCCACCGGCCGCGCCCGCGCCCGCCTCGCGCCCGGTCATGAAGCCGGTGCAAAAGGCCGAGGAACCGGACTTCGAGGAAGTGGACGAGAAGCCCAAGAAGCGGTCGCGCGCCGACGACGATGACGACGACGATGACGACCGCCCGCGCAAGAAGAAGCGCTCGCGCGACGACGACGACGACGACGACGACGACCGCCCGCGCAAGAAGAAGGGCAAGAAGAAGAAGGCGTCGCGCGACGACGACGATGACGACGACGATTGGGCACCTAAGGCGTCGAGCAAAGGCGCGGCCTTCGCCAAGGCCAAAACCGGGTCCAATCTGATCGCAATCGGGTTCTGGCTGAACCTCGGCGCGTACGGGGTTCTTGCCCTGTACGCGCTCATCATGTGGGTGATGTACCTGTCCGCGAGCAGTGGGTCGTCGTCGTCGCGCCGCAGCAGCGGGAGCGGCGGGGACGGCTCGTTCATGGACGTGGTGGTGATGCTGCCGGGGTTGGTCGGACTCGGCGGGTGGATCGTCGGCATCGTCGGTACGTCGTTCGCCATCGCGGGGCCGAAGAAGGCGCGCGCCATGGCGATCACCGCGACCGCGCTCGCCGGCGTTCACCTGCTGCTCACGGGCGTAACCTTCAGCAACATGCAGGACGGCATCGGCCTCCCGCTCCCCGGCCTGCGCAAGATTGGGTGGATCGCGATGGCCACGACCCTCTGGGCCGTGGACGCGCTGCTGCCGGTGCTGTTCTACTTCTCGAAGGGTCTCAACGGGGACTTCACGCTCGCGATCCTTGCGGGCCTCTGTGAAATCGGCCGCCTCGTCTTCATGCTGCTGACCCTCAAGGCGCTGGCGTCCGCGGCGCGCGACAACGACGCCGCGGAGAAGGCCCAGTCCGGCGTGATGTTGTCGGCGTTCATAACCGGCGGCGCGGCGATACTCACGTTACTGGTGTTCATCGTCATCTACGAGGCGAAGAGTTCCTCGCTCGTTCACTTGGGGTTCCTCACGATGATCCTGATCTTCGTGGGGTACACGTTCATGATGCTCCCCGCGGCGATGTCCGCGATGCAGACCCGCGACGCCTGCGACAGGTGACGCCGGTCGCGTGCCATCTGCTTTCTGTAGCCGGCCTCTGTGAGGCCGGTCGCTGATCCGCGCGGGTAGCCCCGGCCTCACAGAGGCCGGCTACAGAGGACGGAAGGCCACAGTCGGAGAGGAACCGCCCGTGCTCCTGACGTGCCCGAACTGCCGCAGCGGGTTGCAAGTGCCGGACGGCACCACGGCGATGGTGCGCTGCCCGGCGTGCAAGACCGTGTTCTCTTCGGCCGACAGCGCGCCGCCCGAACCGGAGCCGGAGCCGGAACCGGAACCCGAACCGGAGAAGCCGCGGGTGCGCGTCGTCGTGCGTAAGTCCGCGCCCGAAGAGGAGAAGCCCAAGCCGAAGGCGAAGGAGAAGCCGAAGGCCGAGAACCGCGACTTCGACCCGGTTTCCGAAGAGGACGACCGCAATCGCAAGAAGAAGCGCAAGCGCGACGACGACGAGGCCACTGCGGAAGAGAAGAAGGAGCGCAAGCGCGCGTTCCAGCGCGCCGCCATCGGCGTCAAGTTGATCTGGATCTCGCTCGTCGTGTTCATGCTCTCGATGCTGCTCATTTTGGTGTTCTTCTTCCAAGCGGCGTTCGTCGTCCCGGACCCGATCTTCCTGACGGCCGCGGGCGTGCTGGGCATCGTGAATTGGTTGCTCGCGGCCGCGGGCGTGGCCCTGTGCCTGAGCGGGCCGCGCGCGCCGGGGCACTGGGAGTACGGCATCGCCGCCGCGGTCGCCGTCGTCGTCCACTTGGTGTTCGTGCTGGCTCTGGCGTCGAGCGGGAAGGAAGCCTCGGTCGGCAAGACGGCCGACGAGGTTCACGGCGACATGGGCAACGCCCGCTGGGGCGTGATCCCGACGCGCCTCGACGCCACCATGTTCTACCTCACGGCGATCTTCTACCGCGACAACCAAGGCGCGACCCCGAAGGGGCCGATGCTGGCGTCGATGATCTGTGGCGTGATCGAGATGACGCGCACGGTCCTAATTATGATGCTGCTGTCGTGCCTGTCGCGGGCGGCGCTCGACGAGGGCTTGGCGCACAAGTGTACGCGCGCCGCGGGCATCGCGTCCGGGGGGCCGGCGCTCATCGCGCTGCTCATGTTCGTGTTCGTCGCGGCGCTGATCGAGACGAACGCGGGCCTCAACATGTTCACGATGATCCTGTTCGTGACCGTGAACATGGGCGCGTACTCGATCATCGTGGGCACCGTGTTCCCGGCGTTCATGACCGCGCGCGAGGTCAACGACGCCTGCGACGAGCCGTTCCAATCGCTCATCCCACAGTTGTAGCGCGTTTCGCGCGCGAGCGGCGCGGCGTCAGCCCGCCGGTAGCTGCACACTCTAGATACGCATTGCGTATCTTGGTGGTATCGCACCGGCGGGCTGACGCCGCGCCGCTCGCGCGCACAGGAATCTTCCCATGCTCCCCAACTACACCTCATACAAGAACCTGCCGCCGCTCGCGGGGCTGTGTACGCTCGAAGAGGCCGCGAAGCCGGGCCTGAGCGTCGAGGAGTGCGTCCGCCGCCTCAAGCGGTTCCACTACTGCTTCAAGCGGCTGCACCAAATCCTGATGGCCCGCATCACGGCCGAACCGATCTACGAGCTAAAAACCGGCTTCGCGCACCACGCCTACCTGTGCGCCGAACACGCCACCGCGCTGCGCGCGCGCATCGGCGAGATGCGCGAGCCGCCGCTGGGCTTGGACGAGGTGCCGCACCCGGCGCTGGAGGCGTTCTTCGACGAGATTCTGGCCGCGCCGACGACGGAGGAGTTGGTCAAAGGATATCACCGCGGGCTTTCATACCTGAGCGAAGACATCGATTCTTACCAACGTGAAACGAACCCGCTCACTGATGCACCAAGCCGGCGTGTGCTGAAGTTCGCGCGACTGGAACTGGACGAGATGTTCGAGTTTATCCGAGCAGCCAAAGCCGCATTTCCAGCGTCTGAGTCCGACTGGCATATCGTGTTGCACTCGCTCGTGATCCAAGCCGGGGGCATCGACGGCACGATTCCAGAGGATGAGAAGCCTTATCCACTTCCCCGCCTCTACTCCACCAAGCCCTACGTCTACGACCCCATCCCGAAGCGCGACGAGCGCTTTTCCGACCCGTGGAATCAGGGCGTGAACGCGGAGAGCTTCCTTTACAACGAGGCGTACCCGGCCCGCGCGAAGGCGCTGATGATGCTGTACAAGCGGCTGCGCGAGATCGACGTGCCGGAGATGATGGCCCGCATCATCACCCAGACGCCCGGCAAGCCGTGGGGCTACTACCGCGACATGTCGCGCCAACTTTGGGACGAAGCCCGGCACGCCATGATGGGCGAAGTCGGGTTCTTCGCGCTCGGCGTAGACTGGACGAAGGCCAAGATCACGCTCAACTGGTCGCACCGGCTCAACACCGAATGCACGCCGATGGAGGCCCACGGCGTGCTGTACTACATCGAGCAAGGGCTGATGCCGCGCACCGGCAAGCGGTACGAGTTCGAAACCGGGCAAGCGTCCGGGCTACCGCTCATCGCCACCTTCCAAGACTTCGATTGGGCCGACGAAGTTCTGCACTCGCAGATCGGCCGCGAGTGGTACGTCCCGCAGTTCGGCAACCTGAAGGAAGCGCTCGCCTACGGCGACGCCGCGTGGTCGAAGGTGCTGAGCAACTGGGCGACGGTGAAAGAGAAGGGGCTGACCCAACACGAGAACTGGTGGCCTGCGGTGTACGAGATGGCGTGTCGGGCCGAAGGCGTGCCGCCCGACCCGGCGGTGCTGGCGTTCCGCGAGACCTACGAAGGCAAGCGCGCCGACCTCAAGGACGTGGGCGAAGGCCTGAGCGGGTAACGCCGGCGCTTCGCGCTTTTCGGCCCGCGTGCCGTCGATTACGATAGAGCCGACTCAGGAGCGAGCACAATGAACAGCACCCATACGACCTCGTCGCGCGCGCGCCGCCCGCTGGCCGCGGCGCTCGTCCTCGCGCTCGGTTGCGCGATTGCTTTGGCCGCCCGCCCCGACCGCGCGGCCCCCGGCGCGCCGCCCGCGGACCCCGATAAGACGCCCCTCGGTATGACGCGCTTCGACGCGCTCGTGCCGATTGCGTTCGACGAAAAAGACAAGGACAAGGAGAAGAAGAAGGTTCCGGCCCCGGAACTCGACGGCGGCATCGCGTGGCTCAACACCGGCGGGCCACTGTCGCTCAAGAAAGACCTCAAGGGCAAGGTCGTCATCCTCGACTTCTGGACGCTGTGCTGCATCAACTGCATCCACATCATGCCGGACCTCGCGAAGCTGGAAAAGAAGTACGCGAACGAACTCGTCGTCATCGGCGTCCACTCGCCGAAGTTCGAGAACGAGAAGGTCACGGCCAGCATCCGCAAGGCGGTCCTTCGCTACCAGATCGAGCACCCCGTCGTGAACGACGCGGACCACGCCATCTGGGACCGCTACGAGGTCGACGCGTGGCCGACGCTCGTCGTGATCGACCCCGAAGGGAACCTCGTGGGGTACACGTCCGGCGAGGGCAACTACGAAATCCTCGACCTCGTCGTCGGGCGGCTGGTTGAGGAGCACAAGAAGAAGAAGACGCTGAACGAGAAGCCGATCCGGTTCGACCTCGCGCGGTTCCGCGAGGCCGGCGACACGCCGCTGTTCTTCCCCGGTAAGGTCACGGCCGACGCGCAGGGCCAGCGCCTGTTCATCGCCGACAGCACCCACCACCGCGTCGTGGTCACGGACCTGACCGGCAAGCACATCGTCACCATCGGCACCGGCGTGCCGGGCAAGACCGACGGCGCGTTCGACAAGGCCCAGTTCGACGACCCGCAGGGCATGTGCGTCCGCGGCGACACGGTGTACGTGGCCGACCGCAAGAACCACCTGATCCGCGAGATTGACATGAAGGCGAAGACGGTGAAGACCGTCGCCGGGAACGGCACGCAGGATCACGAGGTCGATAGCCGCCGGCTGGTGCTGCCCGTGGTGGCGAAGGAGATCGGGCTGAACAGCCCGTGGGACGTGCTGCTCGACGGCAACACGCTGTACATCGCGATGGCCGGGCACCACCAAATCTGGGCGCTCGACCTGAAGGGCGACAAGATCGTCCCGTTCGCGGGCAGCGGGCGCGAGACGCTGACCGACGGCACGATGCGCAAATCGGCCCTCGCGCAGCCGAGCGGCCTCGCGACCGACGGGAAGAGCCTGTTCGTGGCCGACAGCGAAACGAGCGCGCTGCGCCAAGTGCCGCTGGACGCGGAGGGCCGCGTGACCACGCTCGTCGGCCGCGGGCTGTTCACGTTCGGCGACCGCGACGGGCTGGGCCAAGACGGGGGCGAGACCAGCGCGACCGAGGCCCGCATGCAGCACGCGCTCGGGGTCGCCTACCACAACGGCAAGGTCTACGTCGCGGACACGTACAACAGCAAGATCAAGGAGTACGACACGCGGACCCGCAAGCTGACCACGCTGGCCGGCGGCCGGCCGCTCGGCATGTTCGGCCCGGCGCTGCTGAACGAGCCGGCCGGCATCAGTTACGCCGCCGGCGCGCTGTACATCGCCGACACCAACGCCCACCGCATCCGCGTCCTCGACCTGAAGACCAACAAACTGACGACGCTGGCCCTCAAGGGCGTCGAACCCCCGGTCCTACCCAAGAAGTAGTCAGAGAACAAAGAGCAGAAAGGCAGAAGAGTTTTGACAGGATGAACAGGATGAGTACAGGATACAGAAGGCTTTGTTCCGTTCTTCATCCTGTCCGATCCTGTTCATCCTGTCAAAAATGCCTTTCTGCCCTCTGTCTACTGCCCTCTGGAGTTGAGAGATGATGCGCGCGTTCGTGGCGGTGGTGGCGTTGGCGGTCGTCGTGGCGCTGGTGCCGGGGACGGCGCGCGCGCAGAAGTGGTACGAGAAGGCCGTGAAGAAGGTCGAGGGCAAGTTCACCCCGGCCGCGGCCAAGCCCGGCGAGACCGTCACGTTCACCCTCACCGTCGAACTGAACGACGGGTACCACACGTACCCCACCGTGCAACCGGACCCGCAGGCCGCGGGGAACACGAACGTCATCAAGTTCCCCGCGCCCGGCGCGGTCGTGTTCGTGGGCGACACCATCGACCCGAAGGGGTTCCTCACCAAAGAGGAACCGGACCTCGGCATCAAGGAACTGCGGTACAACGTCGGCGTCGTCACGTACACGCGGAAGGCCGTCGTGTCGCCGAAGGCCGCGCCCGGCGTCGCCGCGGTGAAGCTCGCGAACTTCAGCCTGAGCGTGTGCGACAAGACCAACTGCTTCCCCGCGAAGGCCGTGCCCGTCGAGGCCGCGCTGAAGGTGCTGGACGCCCCGGCGGTCGAGGTGGAGAAGGCGTACGCCGCGGAGGTGATGAAGGCGCTGAACGGAAAATGACCGCGCCACTGTAAGCCCGCCCCGCGCCCGCCGGTATGTCCGCCTAATGGGGCAGACCGGCACGTCGCCCCTTGCTCAATAGAAAAAGCCCACGGCTCTCGTGGGCTTTTTCCCTTGTCACTTTCCTCGCGGTGGTCCCATGCCCCGACCCGCCCTGTTCGCGCTGGCCGCGCTCCTCGCGCTGTGCGCGCCCGCGGCCCGCGCCCCCGCGCAGCCCGGTGCCGGCAAGCTGCCCGCGAAGTTCGCCAAACTCGCCGACGCGGACGTGACCGTGACGCCCGCGAAGGCCAAGTGGGGCGAAACGGTCACGATCAAGATCACGGTCGCGGTGAAGCCCGGCGCGAAGGCTTGGACGTACCCGTTCGCGCCACAAGACGCGACCCAAGAAGCGAAGAACGCGCTCACGCTCCCGGCACCCGGCGATCTGATCTTCATCGGGAAACTGACCGATCCGCCGGGCGCGAAGTCCAAGCCGCGCGCGCTCGCCAAGAAGGGCGAAACCGACCAGTACTACGACGGGCCGGTGTCGTGGGAACTCAAGGCCGTCGTGTCGCCGAAAGCGACGCCCGGCCCGAAGACCGTCGCGCTCGACGACCTCGCGCTCCAAGTGTGCGACGACGACAACTGCCACATCGCCAAGAGCCGGCACCTCCCGGTGCTGACGGTCGAGGTGGTCGAGGGGCTTTCGGAAAAGGCGAACCCGGCCGACCTCGCGGCGGCGATCGGGGCGCTCAAGACGGGGCCCGATGGGACCAAGGCCGAACTCGACGCGGTGCGAACCGAACTGGAAGCGACGAAGAAAGCACTCGAAGAGCTGAAGGCGCAGAAGCCGGTCCCGCCGGTGCCGGGCGGGGGAACGCCCGCTCCCGATGGGCCGGCGGCGCCCGCCAAGATCGACCCGCGCAAGCGCGCGAAGGACAGTGCCGTCTACAAAAAGGAACTGGAGGAACTGGCGGCTCGTATTCCGAGCGTCGACAAGCCGCCGGCCCCCAGCCTGTGGGGGTTCATCTTCACGGCCGCGGCGTGGGGGCTGATCTCGCTGGTCACGCCGTGCGTGTTCCCGATGATCCCCATCACCGTCAGCATCTTCCTCAAACAGGCGCACGGCTCGCTCCGCGAGCGGCTCAAGCTCGCGAGCGTGTACTGCCTCACCATCATTTCGGTCCTCGGCGTGTCCGCGTTCGCGCTGTTGAAGTTCATGTCGTGGCTCAGCACGCACCCGGTTACGAACATCCTGCTCGCGGTGCTGTTCCTCGTTCTGGCCCTGAGCCTGTTCGGGATGTACGAGCTGACGCTGCCGAACTCGCTCCAGAAGCGGTTGCAGGCGAAGCAGTCGAAGGGCGGCGTGGTGGGTACGATCTTCGGCGCGCTGGCGTTCACGGTGATCAGCTTCACGTGCGTCGCGCCGTTTTTGGGCGGGTTCGCGGGCATCTCGGCCGGCAGTGACAGCAGCGGCGGGATGGTCGTGGTCCCGACCGCGCGCGAGATCGCGGGCGGGCTGGCGTTCGCCACCGCGTTCGCGGCCCCGTTCTTCGTCCTCGCGCTCGTGCCCGGCCTGATGAGGGCGCTGCCCAAGTCCGGCGGCTGGCTCGACAGCGTGAAGGTGGTGATGGGGTTCCTCGAACTGGCCGCGGCGCTCAAGTTCCTCCGCACCGCGGAACTGCGCCTGTTCCCGACGCCGCAATACTTCACCTACGACATGGTGCTGGGCGGGTGGGTGGCGATCAGCGCCGCGTGCGGGCTGTACCTGCTGAACGTGTTCCGCCTGCCGCACGACGAGGAGAAGCCGAACATCGGCGTGCCGCGCCTGCTGTTCGCGCTCGTGTTCCTCGGCCTCGCGCTGTACCTCGCGCCGGCGCTCATCAAGGGCGCGGACGGGAAGCCGCAGCGCCCCGCCGGGACCGTGTATGCGTGGGTCGAAGCGTTCCTGTTGCCCGAAGAGGTGCCCGCGCCGACCGCCAGCAAGGACGACGTGTGGCGCACCGACCTGCTCGCGGCGCTCGAGGCGTCCGAGAAGAGCAAGCGCCCGGTGTTCCTCGACTTCACCGGCGTGACCTGCACGAACTGCAAGATCAACGAGCAGACCGTGTTCCCGCAGGCCGCGGTGCGCGAGGAACTTCAGAAGTTCGAGAAGGTGAAGTTCTACACCGACGAGGTGCCGGCCGCGCTGTACCTGACCGACCCCGGCAAAACGGCCCGCGACGCGGAGGCCGATGCCAACGCCAAGTTCCAAGTCGATGTGTTCAAGGATGCCGCGCTCCCGCTGTACGCGGTGCTGACTCAGGAGGGCGGTCAGGTGAAGGTGATCGGCGTGTACCCGGAAGGGAAGATCAACGACCCGGCGAAGTTCGTCCAGTTCTTGAAGGACGCACAGGAGAAGGCCAAGCCGAAGAAGTAGCGGCTACGTCGCTTGTGTGCCCGCCGCGGCGCGGGTACAACTTCACCCGTTGGTTGTGCGGTCGGGTCAGCTCGTCGCTCTGCGACAGGCCGATGTTGCGTCGGCCGAGCGTATGCCTTGCCACCCAACGCGAGGAAGGCTGTTCCAGCACCGCTATCGCCGGGCAGGTTCATGCCCGGCATCAGGTCTGGAACAACCTCGCGGATCGCGGTTCCTGATGCCGGGCATGTTCCTGCCCGGCGGCGGTGCCGTGAGCCTTCCGCGCCTCAGGTCAGGAAGTAGCCGCCACGCGACCAACGCGAGAAAGCCCCAAGTGTACACTTGGGGCTTTCGAGCTTTCGTGGGTTCGTAAAGACGAGCGGCGGCGGGCGCGTCACTCGGCCTTCTTCACCGGGGCCGGGGCGTCGGCGGTTTGGAAGTGCGTACCCTTCGGGGCCGCGTGCGGGCCGTGGGCCTTTACGGTCTTCCCCATCTCGGCCACCATGCCGCCGTAGCTGACCGGCACGTCGTCGTCGTAGTCGAACTCGTCGTAGGTGCAGACGTAGCCCGGCAGCTTCGACTTTTCCTTTTCGTCGTGGTACGCCTTCACCACGGTGGACTGGATCAGCTCGCGCGCCCCACTGTGAATGGGGTGGGCGATGTCGGCGTGCAGCTTCGCGCGGCCGTCGGTGGCGCGCATCGCGCGCTGCTCGTCTTGGCGCGTGCCGCACTGGTTGCAGAACCGGGCGCGCAGGTGGTTCTTGCCGCCGCACCGGGCGCAGCGGTCGGTCAGCTTGCGGCTCGGCATCGCCACGAACACCCCCTTCGTCCCCTCAATGATCTTGAGGTCGCGGACCACGAAGGCGTTGTCGAAGGTGACCGAGCAGAACGCGAGCAGCCGCTCGTTGTTCTCCTCACACAACTTGATGCGAACTTCTGTGATGACCACCGCACGTCTCCTTCAGCGGGATCAGGGGGTGAAACTGCGAACGACGAGGACGCGCGATTCGGGTTCGTCGGCGGGGCGCGCCCGCGCGAACTCGTTCGCCACGTGAACCGCGTGGGCCCGGTCGCGGCACACCGCGAACACCGCGGACCCGCTCCCGGACATCAGCGCCCCGCACGGGCCGCACGCCGCGAGCCGGTGCCGCACGCGCCCGACCAGCGGTTCCAGTTCGAGCGCCGGCCCTTCGAGCCGGTTGAACAGTTCGCGGCCCAGCGCCGCGGGGTCGCCGGCGCGGAACGCCGCCCGTAACGCCGCGCCGCTATTCGGTTCCGGTGGCACGGTCAGCCGCTTGTACACCCCTGCGGTGCCCAGCCCCACGGGGGGGCACACCAGCACGAAGTGGAACCCGCGCGCCGGCGGTTCTTCCGGGGCCACGACCTCGCCGCGGCCGGTACACCACGCCGCGCTCATGTCCGGCGTCAGGAAGAACGCCACGTCCGAGCCAATGGTCGCCGCGATAGCGACAAGTTCTTCGCGTGTCAGCCCCAATTTCCAGATTTCGTTCAAGCCAACGAGGGCCGCCGCCGCGTCGCTGGAGCCGCCGCCGAGTCCGGCCTGCATCGGGACGCGCTTCGTGAGGTGAATCGTTGCGCCGAGCTGGGTCCGGCCGGCGCGCGCGCGGAGCGCGACCGCGGCCTTGTACACGAGGTTGTCCGGCCCCGTGGACAGGGAGGGCGGGTCGCACGTCAGCGCGAGAGTGGAATCGGTTCGAGTCTGAATCTCGAGCGTGTCGAACAGGTCGATGGCGACCATGAGCGATTCGAGGTCGTGGTAGCCGTCGGGCCGCTTGGCGATGATTTCGAGGAACAGGTTGAGTTTGGCCGGGGCCGCAACGACGCGCGCGCCGGGGCCGGAGTGGACCGCGAGCGGGTCCGCGCGGCGGGCTGTGGCACCGGGGCGCGTCATGGTGTGTGGGGCGCTCGCCGGCAGGAGAGCGGCCCGTCCGTGGGTGCTGGTCGAATCCGTGCGGCCGGAGAGCGGGCGAACGCGAGCGTAAGTGAACTGAATGCGAACGGTAAACGAAGATTCGGCGTGCGTCAAGAGGCGCGCGCCTAGAGTTCACCCAGTGTTGGTTGTGAGTTTGGGGTGCGGGTGCAGGAGCTTGCGGAGCATGGTGGCGATCCAATCGAACAGGTAGGTGACGGCTTTCTTGAGCCGCCACGGGTGGTTCATGAGCGCCTCGCGCAGTGG
>VGZJ01000179.1 GCA_016872595.1 Planctomycetota bacterium | reverse complement strand
GGTCGAGCCGTGGAACTCCAACTTGATCTCGCGGTCGAAATCCACACGCAGGGGGTCATTTCGGCGGTCACCCATTGGGTTCCTCGGTCATTTCGGCAGGAAAGAGGCAGAAACGCTGGGAATCCCAGGGTTCCGGCGCACATGCCATGCCGAAAGTCGAAGGTCATCTGGGAAATAGGGGTCAGGATCGCGTGATCGATGCTGGGGAAATACTGGCTGATGTCCGCGCGTAAAGCAAACGGATATCGCCCCATCAACTGCTGGAGCCGGCGCGAGGCGGCGTGGGTGCCCTTCCCGGCGCGACAGGCGTAGCTGTCCGGGTGGAACCGGGCGTCGAGCACCGGCGCGAGCACGTTCATGATCGCGTGGTGGGCGACGCGGTCGCGGTACGGCGCGGCGGAAATGAGGCGCGGTTTGGGCCGCGTAATGCGATGCGTGCGAAACGGGCCGGGGGCGTAGGTTCCCGCTTCCAGTTCGCGCTGAAGGGCGAGCAGTTCCCACTCGCGGCAGAACTCGAACCGCTCGACGACGGGCCGGCGCGTCTTGCCGTGCCGCGCGGTCTTGGCGGCGCGCAGCAGGTTCGGCCACGCGACGACAGCGTCGAACAGGTTCGCGTGCCGCTTCACGCCCCACCGCCTTTGGCCTTGAGCGCGCGGAGCCACCCGCCGACCTGCCGGCCCACGTCGTCGGCCAGCCGCAACACGTGCCCGTGCGCGGCTTCCGGGTACGCCCGCAGATCGACGGCCAACCGCAACTGGAACCGCAACACCTCCAAGCCGACGTTGACTTCGGCCAACAGCGCCGCACGGTCCGCGGGCGCGGCGAACTTGGCCCGAATCAGTCCGTCAAGGGTGGCGCGGGCGTGGCGCGTGAGATCGGCCCCGAGGCCGGCGCGCTGGTGGCGCGGGAACTTCTCGACGCGGCGCGCGAGTTCCAGATTGAGGGCGTAAGCGGCGCGTACGACAGCAAGTTCTTCGGACATGAAAGAACTCCGGGGCGGACGTTCGGCGCGAGCCTACCGGCCCGCCCCGGAGCGAACGAGCGTTCGGCCACCGCGCAGCGGTGGCGCGCGATCCGGGTCAGGACTTCCGCACCCGCGGCCCGGCGGTCCGTGAACCGCCGGGAACTGGGGCCGCCGTGAGGCGATGGGAAGTGCAGGGACAGAACCACCCGGAAGCCGATGTTGTTGTTCCTGTTGTCGGGCGCGTTACTGTTGCGGTACGCGGCGCGGCAGTTGTAGCCGTTGTTGTTCCAGGAGCCGCCGCGGAGAACGCGAGAGACAGACCCGAACCGTGCGGGTATCATCGACGACACCCGAAGCGCCCCATCGGAGATTCTCCGACATGCTCCGCATTCTTGGTAGCCCGAAGCGCGCGTGCGACGGCGTCACCCGGCGCGACCTGCTGCGCGCGGGATCGCTGAGCCTTCTTACAGGGGGCTTACGCCCCCCGCTCAGTGGGGCCGATGCGCTCGCGAAGCCGCGAGCGGCCGGCGCGAAGGCCAAATCCGTCATCCTCCTGTACCCCTTTGGTGGGCCGAGTCAGCTCGACACGTTCGACCCCAAACCCGATGCGCCGGCCGAGGTGCGCGGGGCGATGAAGTCCATTCGGACCGTCGTGCCCGGCATCGACATCAACGAGCACCTGCCGAACGTCGCGCGCGTGATGGATCGCGTCACGCTCATGCGCTCGCTGAACCACCCGTGGAACTTCCACGGGATGCAGTACGCCACCACCGGGTTGCCGCAGGGCACGATCCCCATCGAGGAGACGCAGCAGCACCCGGAGCAGTGGCCGTTCGTCGGGTCCGTGGTGTCGTACCTGAACCAAAAGGCGCACGGCGCGAAGCCGAAGGGGTCTGTGCCGGATAACGTCGTGCTGCCGTGGCTGCTCAGTTCCAAGCGCACCATGCCGCCGTACGCACGGCTGCACGCGGCGTATCTGGGCGGCGAGTTCGACCCGATCTGGGGCGAGTTCAAGGGCACCGCGACGCGCTCGGTCCGGCGCGCCGCGTGGGGCGACCCGGAGAACTTCCGCGACCCGCACCTCGGCGTCACGCCCGACAGCCGGTTCGAGTTCGCAGCCGGCACCGCGCTCGATACCGGCATGACCCTCGACCGCCTGAACGACCGGCGCTCGCTGCTCCAACAGTTCGACGCGGCGCGCGTTGCGCACGACAAGACGCGCACGGGCCGCAGGCTAGACGAGAACCGCGCGCTCGGCTTCTCGCTCATGGACTCACCGAAGATTCGCACCGCGCTCGATCTGGGCCGCGAGCCGGACAAGCTCCGCGCGCGCTACGGCATGACGCTGTTCGGCCAAGGCGCGCTGCAAGCGCGCCGACTGGTCGAAGCCGGGTGCCGGTTCGTTACCGTGATCTGGGACGAGTTCGGTCAACTGAACACCGGCTGGGACACACACGAGGACCAGAAGAACCGGCTCACCACCGACCTTTTGCCCGGCTTCGACCTCGCGTTCTCCGCGCTCATCGACGACCTGACGCAGCGCGGCCTCTTGGACGAAACGCTGGTACTGGTACTGGGCGAAATGGGCCGCACTCCGAAACTACAGGGCGACGGGCGCGGGCACTGGGGCCGCGCGTACTGCAACCTGATGGCCGGCGGCGGGGCCGCACGCGGGCGGCTGATCGGCAAGACGGACAAGATCGCCGGCGAACCCATCGACCGGCCGCTGAAGGCGAAGGACGTGCTCGCCACCGCGTACCACCTGCTCGGCATCGACCACGAGCAAACCGTGACCGACAAACTCGACCGCCCGGTTCCGCTGCTCCCCTACGGCGACGTGATCCGCGAAGCCCTCGCGTAGCCCTCACAGGTGCCCGTCATGAGTGCCCCGCACGCCGCGTCCGCTGTTCGCTCACTGCTCCCGCCGCGCGATCTCGTGCGCGTCGGGAGCCGGCGGTGGTTCCTCCAGACCGGGCTGGCCGGGTTCGCGGGCCTCACGCTCGCCGACACACTTCGCGCGAAAGCGCCATCCGCGAGCGCGAGCAAGAAGTCGGTCATTCTGTTCTGGCTGTCGGGCGGGCCGAGTCAGATCGACACGTGGGACCCGAAGCCGGACGCGCCGTCGGAGGTCCGCGGGCCGTACAAGACCATCGCCACCAGCGTGCCCGGCACCCGGTTCTGCGAGCACCTGCCGCTGCAAGCGCGCGTCGCGCACAAGCTGACCGTGCTACGCGCGGTCGATTGCTCCGCGAGCGACCACACGCCGATCACGATGCAGGCGGGCCACCCGCTGGCGCGGCGCACCAACGACGGCAAGGACGGCGGCGGCTACCCGTCGATGGGGTCGGTCGCGGCGAAGTTCCGCGGGACCAACGCGCCGGCGATGCCCGCGTTCGTCGGCTTGGCCGACTCGTGGAAAGCGGACGTGTACGGTGCGGGGCACATGGGCCACGCCTTCGAGCCGGTGAAGGGGACCGAACTCCCCGGCCGGCTGGCGCTGCCCGCGGGCGTCGAGGTGGCGCAGTTGCGCGACCGCGACGCGCTGCGCAAGCAGTTCGACACGCTCCGGCGCGACCTCGACACCGGGCACCAGATGGCCGCGACCGACGGGTTCGCCGACAAGGCGCTCGACATGATCGTCTCGCAGCAGGTGCGCGACGCCTTCGACGTGGCGAAGGAACCGGACAAACTGCGCGACGCCTACGGCCGCGTCAGCGTCGGCGAGAAGGCGCTGCTCGCGCGCCGGCTGGTCGAAGCCGGGAGCACGTTCGTACTGGTCAGCGGGCGGTGGGGCTACTTCGACCACCACGGCGACGAGGTGCCGCCGTGGGGCGGCATCCAGAAGGGACTGACGCCGATCCTCCCGACCATCGACCGCGCGCTTTCGACGCTGATCGAAGACCTCGACGCCCGCGGGTTGCTCGAATCGACTCTGGTGCTGATGCTGGGCGAGTTCGGCCGCTCGCCGAAGATGACGAAGGACGCCGGGCGCGACCACTGGACGTCGGTGATGTCGATGCTGGCGGCCGGCGGTGCGGGTTCGCGCGGCTGTGTGGTGGGCGGTACGGACGCGCACGGCGGCACGGTCAAGAGCCGCAAGGTGACGCCCGCGGATCTCGCCGCGACCGTGTTCCGGCACCTCGACATTCCGCTCGACGCGCAGTGGACCAGCCCGCAGGGGCGACCGATCCCGATCGTGGCCGACACCGGCACCCCCGTCGCGGAACTGGTCTGAGCGTGAAGCTCGTGAACCCCTCGCCCGATTCATCAGGAATTGTTCCCATGCGCGCGGTGGTGTTGTTCGTAACGATGTGTGCGGCGGCGGTCGCCCTCGACCCGGCCCGGGCCGCGCAACCGAAGCAGCTGAACCTCGGCGGCTCGTACCGCGTCGCGCTCGGCGCGGCCCGATTCTCCGACGATCAACAGGTACTCACGAAGCAGGGCTTGAAGAAGTGGCCCGACCAAGAGAAGTTCATCCCCGACGCGATGAAGAACCTGAAGTTGGCGAAGGTCGCGGGGAAGAAGGACGCGGACATCGTGCTGGCGGCGATTGCGAACCCGAAGGCGACGGCCCCGATGAACGTGCCGGTGTCGTGGCTGTTGGACGCGGCCATCAGCGCCCCCTCGTACAAGGAGGCCGTGCCGTACTTGAAAGCGGCAGAAGCGGAGTTCGAGCGCCGCGCGAAGGCCGCGGAGACCGCGGGGAAGGCCGCGCTGCCGGTCGTCAACTCGGCGCTGTCCGATCTGGCACAGGCGAACATACCCGCGGGCGAGCGCGCGGCCTTCGACAAGCTCCCGCGCGACCGCCAGTTCGAGAAACTCTCGTCCGTGATTACCCTCAAGGAAGCCGGCAAGCGCTCCGCGCTGGAGAAGCAGTTCCTCACGCAGTTGCCGCTGTTCCAACTGCACACGGAACTGAACCGCGGCAAGATCGCGACGGGCGCGGTGGTCAAGTTCGCGGAGAGCAAACAGTAGCGCGCGCCGCGGGTCAGAACTCCATGCGGCGCAGTGACCGCGCGCCGGCGCGCAGGGGTAGCACCAGCGCCGCCGCACCGACCAGCAGTGCCACCGGCACGCCGGCGTACACCCACGGGCCCGCCCGCGCCGCGCCGCCGGTCGCGCCCTTCGCCAACTCGACGACGTGGAACGGCACCACCATCAGGCCGATCACCGCGACGAGGAACGCCAACCCCGTCACCATGTTCACCGTGCCGCCGAACCCGACGACGATCTTCGACGGGTCCGTTTCCTTGAACGTCGGCAGGTACGCCCCGAGGCCCACGTTCAGCGCGCTCAAGCCCAGCGCGATCACCGCGACCGCGACCGCGTGCAGCACCAACCCCGGCCCCGGCAGCCCCAAGAGCGCGTCGCTCGCGAGGATCAGCGTTTCCGCCACCACGAGCGCGCCGGTCGCGGCGAACGCGAACTTGCCGCGCAACAGTTGGTCGCGGCTCAAAGGCGTCAGGCCCAGAATCCAGAACTTGCGCCCCTCGAGCGATATCAGCGGGAACACGAACCGGCTCAGCCCGGCGCACAGCAGGATCGACGTGCCGCACAGGTTCATCAGGCTGATGGCGTACTTGTCCATCACCGCGAGGTCGGCCGCCGCGTACTGGCGGAAGTTGCTCGCCCCGAACAGCATCAGCAGCCCGAAGATGGCGAGCACCACCCACTGCGTCGGGTCGCGGCGGAACGTGCGGAAGTCCTTCACCACGAGCACGCGGGTCCGCTTGTCGAGGTAGAAGACGAGCGCGTCCATGACCCGATCGAGGGCGCCGGTGCGGTAGATTTTCTTCGCGCGCCCGAAGGCCGAAAGCCGGTCATAGGCGGTGCGGTACACGCGCCGCGCGACGAACGCGGCGATCAGGAACATGACGAGGCCGTTGCTCCACACCTGCGCGAGCGGGACGAGCGCGCCGGTCAGGTCGCCGCGGGCCGCGGCCATGACCCCGCGCGTCATCCAGTGGCTCGGGACCGCGCCGCTGCGGAACGCGGCGAACTGGCCGATCAGGTCGTCGACCTCGCGCCCGGCGGTGGCGACCGAGCGCCGGAACCCCAGCCCCACGCGGTACAGCCAGTACAGCGCGCCGGCGGCCAGCACGAGACCCACGAGCGCGAAGAACTGCTTGCGGTTCCGCGGCATGTACCGCACCAGCAGCAGGCACCCGGCCGCGGACACGGACCCCGGCAAGATGACGTAGCCCAGCAGGAACAGAGGCAAGAGCGCGTAGAAGTACCACGGCACGCCGGAGATCAGGCCGTAGCCCACGAAGATGGGCAGGCCGAGGATCACGAACCCCCACGAGCTGAACGCGACCGCGGCCTGAAACTTCGTGGCGAAGATGTGGTCGGCGCGCGCCGGCGAGCACAGCAGGAACCGCGCCTCCGGGCTGGTGAACAGGCTCGCGTACAGGATGATGCCGGTGGAGAAGACGAGCATCGTGCCGAGGGTGAAGAACAGCAGGTCGAAGAGCGCCTCGACGATGCCGCCCTTGAACGGCACGTCGTTGACGCGCAGCTCGTTGAACAGGTACAGGCTGACGCCGAACGTGAACGCGGCCACGAACGCGCTGGTGGCGATCATGGTGACGAGCCGCGCGCGCCCGGTTTCGAGGAGCACCCGCAGCCCGTTGCGCGCGAGCCGCGCGCGGAGCCGCCGGAACAGCGCGCCCTGATCGGCAACGGGGGGAAGGCTGGCGCTCATGGGTCGGTCTCTTTCGCCCCTTCGGGGCGGACGCTAAGCGGTGACAGGTGTGGTTTCTGTTGTCTCCGGCGTCTCTTCTGTGATCTTCATGAACAGGTCTTCGAGCGACCCGTCTTGGTTGGCTTGGCGGCGCAAGTCGTCCATCGTGCCGCAGCCGAGGAGCGTGCCGCGGTCGAGGATGCCGATTCGGTCGGCCAGTTCTTGCGCGATGTCCAGCGTGTGCGTGCTGAGGAAGATCGTCATGCCGCCGGCCGCGAGCTTGCGGAGCAGCAGTTTCAGTTCGCGAATGCTCTTGGGGTCGAGGCCCACGGTCGGCTCGTCGGCGATCAGCAACTTCGGCTCGTGGACGAGCGCCGCGGCGAACACCGTGCGCTGCCGCATCCCGTGCGAGTAGCGCTCCGTCAGATCGTCGACGAACTCGTCGAGGTGGAACAGTTCGATCACCTCGTCGATCTTGTCGGCGGCGCGGGGCGCGGGCATGGCGTACAGGTCCGCGGTGAACTGGAGGAACTCGCGCCCGGTCAGCTTCTCGTACAGGAACGGCTGATCGGGCACGTAGCTGACGAGCGCGCGGGCGTGGTCGCCGTCGGTGCGCAGGTCGAACCCGCCGACGCTGACGCTGCCCGTCGTGGGGAACAACAGCCCGCAGAGCATCTTGATGGTGGTGGTCTTGCCGGCCCCGTTCGGGCCGAGGAACGCGAACAACTCGCCCGCGGGCACGTGCAGCGACAGGTCGCGCACCGCGACCTTCGGCCCGTAGCTCTTGGTGACGGTGCGAATATCGATCATGGCGAGCACCTGATGTTGGAACGTGTGTCGCGAAGCCGCGAGCGGCTTTAATCCTCGCGCTCGAAGACCAGCGTTTCGCCCTTCTCGAACGCCTCTTGGCGCATCACCTTCCCGTCGCTCGTGCGCACCCACGTGCGCGCCACGACCTCCGCGCGGCGGTACTCGATCACCCAGCACGCGAACTCTTCGCCCCGGCGCGTCAGCGCCTGCGGCTCGCGCCCGACCTTCGCCAGCAGCGACTCCTTCGCCTTCTCCTCCGGCACGCGCAGGCCGAACTCCGCGAGCTTCTTGCGGAACAGCCCCGCGACCGCTTCTTGCATCGGGTTCGACTCCGACACAACCCACTCCAAGCTGCCGCGGACGTTGCCGAGCCGGTTCACGGGTTGCAGCGGGTTCAGCGGCATCCCGGCCGGCACGGGCACCGGGTCGAGGTCGCCGATCACGTTCGCCAGCGTGCTCTTGATCTCCGCGCGCCCCGTCAGCACGCCGCCGGACACCGTACCGCGAATGTCGATGGTGCCCGTCGCGACGCTCTTGTCGCCCATCTGAATGTCCACCTTCGCGCTCATCGTCTGTTCTTTCAGGTCACCGTCGCGCGTCATCACCACTACCGTCGTGGCGTCGAGGAGCAGCAGCTTGATGCCGGACTGCGCGAACTCGATGCGGTTGTAGCGGTACGTGAAGAGGAACGTGTCGTCGGCGTCGCGGTACTTCATCTGGGTGCTGAGCGTGCCGAGGGGCCGGTCGCCGGGCTTGGGGTTGCGGTACAGCGACCACTTCGCCGGCGCGCCTTGGCGCGCCTCGTCCGCAAGCTCAATGGTCACGGGCGGCGGGCCGCTGGCGAACAGCCGGGGCCACACGTCGCGGTACACGACGAACCCGGTGGTGGCGAGCCAGAACGCGAAAATGCCCGCGACGGCGATACGCGGCGGCATGAGACACCTGCGACCAGAACGGCGAGACATGCGACTGGGTTAGGTTTCCCAATTATACGAACCAGACGCCGCCGCGGGCGCGCCATTTCAGTTCGCGCGCAGCGGTGGGCCTCGAAGACTCGGCACCACCCTACAAAATGGCGCGCGCGGTTCCACAATGCCAGCATCACCTCTCCGTCTCTGGGGTTCATCATCATGATCGTCGGCGTTCCCAAGGAAGTGAAGCAGGACGAGTACCGCGTGGCGATGGTGCCGGCGGGCGTCGAGGAACTGACCCGCGCCGGGCACACGGTGCTGATTCAGGCCGGGGCCGGTAGCGGGAGCGGCATCGGCGACGAACTGTACGTCGCCAACGGCGCGCAGATCGTCGCCACCGACGCCGAGGTGTGGGCGCGGGCCGACATGATCGTGAAGGTGAAGGAGCCGATGCGCGACGAGTGGCCGCGCATGCGCGCCGGGCAGACGGTGTTCACCTACTTCCACTTCGCCGCCGACCGCGCACTGACCGACGCCGTCATTCAGTCCGGCATCACGGCCATCGCCTACGAGACGATCCGCGACGCGAAGGGCACGCTCCCGCTGCTCACGCCCATGAGCGAGGTGGCCGGGCGCATGAGCATTCAGGAGGGGGCGAAGTATCTGGAGCGCCCGTTCGACGGGCGCGGCATCTTGCTGGCCGGCGTGCCCGGCGTGCCCCCGGCCACGGTGTCGGTCATCGGCGCGGGCGTCGTCGGCGCGAACGCCGCCCGCGTCGCCGCCGGCCTCGGCGCGAACGTCTTCATCCTCGACGTGAACCTCGACCGCCTGCGCTACATCGACGACGTGATGCCGCAGAACGTCACGACCGTGTTCAGCAACCGGCTGAACATCCTCGACTGCCTGCGCCACTCCGATCTGGTGATCGGCGCGGTTCTGATTCCGGGCGCGAAGGCCCCGCACCTCGTCCGACGCGAAGACCTGAAGGTCATGCAACCGCGCGCGGTGGTCATCGACGTGGCCATCGATCAGGGCGGGTGCTTCGAGACGAGCCGGCCGACGACGCACGCGAAGCCGACGTACATCGTGGACGACATCGTTCACTACTGCGTGACGAACATGCCGGGCGCGGTCGGCCGCACCAGCACCTACGCGCTCACCAACGTGACGCTCCCCTACGCACTCCAACTGGCGAACAAAGGCCCGGAGCGCGCGGTGCGCGAGAACCCGGCGCTGCGCGAGGGCGTGAACGTGAGGGCCGGCAAGGTCACGAACCAACCCGTCGCCGAAACCTTCGGCCTCGAATGTGCGCCCGCGTTGTGAGCGGGAAAGGCATTTCACCACGAAGGCACAGAGGTCACACAAAGGAACACAGAGAAGACCGGAAGAGAGTTCTCAACCATAGCTTTCTTTCGGCCTTCTCTGTGTTCCTTTGTGTGACCTCTGTGCCTTCGTGGTGAAGTCCGATCTTCCCCCATTTGCCCTTCGCGCCGCGGCCCGGCTTCGCTATTGCCCCCGACATGTTGCCTGCACCCTCTGGAGGACTGCGCATGTCGCGGCGGTTGCTCGTTCTTTCGGCGCTCGTTCTCGCGCCCGCGGCGCTCGCCCAGCCCCCCGCGGCCGACGCGCCGCGGTTCAAGTGGGAGGCCGGGAAGGTGCTGACGTATCGCGTCGTTCAGCAGACGCTCGTCACAGAAACGACGCTCGACGAGAAGACCAACAAGCCCGTGACCGGAGAGGCCCGCACCACGCTCACGCTGACCCGCAAGTGGGCCGTGAAGGACGTGGACAAACAGGGCGTCGCCACGCTCGAAATGAGCATCACCGAGATGAAGAACGAGTTCCGCCAGCCGGACGGCTCGACCGCCGTGACCGATTCGTCGAAGCCCGACGACGCCAAGAAGATGGAAGCGTTCCTGAACAAGCCCATCGTTGTCGTGCGCATGGACGCGCAGGGCAAGTTGGTGGAGGTGAAGGAGGCGAAGGGCGGGGTGGCGGCGCGGCTGCACGCGGAGCTGCCGTTCCGCGTCGTGCTGCCCGACGCCGCGCCCGTGGCCAACGCCACGTGGGACCGGGTGTTCGCGGTGAAGCTCGACCCGCCGCACGGCACCGGCGAGAGCTACGACTTCGCCCAGAAGTACACCAGCAAGGGCGCGAAAGACGGGCTGCTGGTGGTGGGCGTGGACACGACGATGAAGGCCCCGCCGAAGGCGGTGAGCGAGCAGGTTCCGCTGGTGCCGATGCTGTGGACCGGCGACGTGTACTTCAACGTGGGCGGCGGCAAGTACCACGCGGCCCGGCTGCGGGCGCGCTCGGAACTCGCCAACCACGCCGGCGAGGGCACGAAGTTCGTGTACGAGAGCAGCTACGCCGAGGACGCGGTAGAGAAGTGATACTGGTCTTGGCGAGCGGCCGGGTTCATCCCGGCCGCCTTCGCGCGCGGACCACGGCCGGGGTAAACCCGGCCGCTCGCCAAGACGCGCGCGATTACTCCTTCCCCAACACCAGATCGACGACCCAGCACCCGCGGACGTGAACCTGCGCGGCGTCGCGGCAGTGGTTGAGGATGTCGTCGTTGTCGCACCCGGCGTCTTGCAGCGCGTCCGCCAGAATCGGCATCGCGCCGAACTCGCGCGACTCGTACATCGTGCGCGCTAGCGCAATCGCGGTGTCGGTGCGCCACTCCGGGGCGAAGGCGACCGGGCGGAACGGGTTGCCGTGGACTTCGTTGATGAGCCGCCGAATGAGTGATTTCATCCCGTGCTGCGCAGCGTCGCGCGCCTTGTCAGCGTTCTGTGCGTTTGGTCCGGCGAGCCGAGCCGCGCGCGACCCGGCGGCGCGGACGACCATCTCTGCTGTTTCGTTCTGCTCGTAGATGTAGTGTTGGGCGCAATTGGCCGCGTCGAATGCCGCCTCGTCCGGTATCTCCGTGGTGTCAAACACCTCGTAGGCGTCGTGGTTCGCCGTCCAACAGTCGTTGAAGGAAATCAACCCGTCCGCGTACTTTTCACCAGCTTCGATAGCTTCGAGAAAGACGGGGGATGTGAGTTGGTCCGCCACTTGGCGCAGCAGGTGGGCGACGAGTAGGAGCTTTTTCCGATCCGTACCCATCCGTTCTTCGGGGTGTGGCATTGACCGCCACACCGCCCACGGGTCGCCACTGCCGATGTCCAACCAGACTTCTTCTGTTACACCCTTCTCAGGCTTGAAGACGTACTTCGTCATCGCTTGCCCCCCAAGCGAAATCACCCCCACTCGCGCGGGCGCGAATGAGGGTGATCGTCGTCGGTGCGCCCACTCGTTGCAACGAGTGGGCGTTACGCGTTGCAAGGCCTTACCCCAAGTTCATCGAGAGCAGGAACTCGAGGTTGGACTTGGTCTTCTTGGACTTGTTCACGAGCATTTCCATCGCCTCCACCGGGTGCATGTCGGCCAGCACGCGGCGCAGGATGCGGACCTTGTCGAACTCGTCCGGGTGCATCAGCAGCTCTTCCTTGCGGGTGCCGCTCTTGTTCACGTCGATGGCCGGGTACACGCGCTTCTCGACGAGCCGGCGGTCCAAGTGCAGTTCGCTGTTACCCGTGCCCTTGAACTCCTCGAAGATCACCTCGTCCATGCGCGAGCCGGTGTCCACGAGTGCGGTGGCGAGGATGGTCAGCGAGCCCCCCTCTTCGACGCACCGGGCCGCGCCGAAGAACTGCTTGGGCTTCTGCATGGCGTTGCTGTCGAGGCCGCCGGACAGCAGCTTGCCGCTGCCGGGCGCTTCGGTGTTGTGGGCCCGCGCGAGGCGCGTGATCGAGTCGAGCAGGATGATGACGTCCCGCTTCATCTCCACCATGCGTTTAGCCTTTTCGAGCACGATCTCCGAGATGTGGATGTGCTCTTCGGGCGGCTCATCGAAGGTGCTGGCGACGACCTCGGCGTTGGCGCCCTGCACGAGCCGCTGCATCTCGGTCACTTCTTCGGGGCGCTCGTCCACGAGCAGCACGAAGACGTAGGCCTCCGGGTGGTTCTTCAGAATGGCGTTCGCCATCTTGGAGAGGAGGATCGTTTTGCCGGTGCGCGGCGGGGCGACGATCAGCCCGCGCTGGCCCTTGCCGACGGGCGTGACCAGATCGACGATCCGCATCGAGATTTCGTCGGGCGTCGTTTCGAGCTTGAGGCGCGCGTTCGGGTGCAGCGGCGTGAGGTCGCCGAACCCGGTCAGGCCCGCGCCCTCGTCCGGGTGCTTGTGGTTCACCAGCTCGATCTGCATCAGGGCGAAGTTGTCCTGATTCTCGATGGGCAGGCGGATCGGCCCTTCGACGATGAGGCCGGTCTTGAGGCTCATGCGCCGGATTTGCGACGGCGAGACGTAAATGTCTTCCGGGCTGGCGAGGTAGTTGTGCGCTTGGCTGCGGAGGAACCCGTAGCCGTCGGGCAGCACCTCGAGGGTGCCGGACCCGCGGACCACTTCGCCGCGCTCGATCTGGCGGCGCACGACGGCGACGATGAGCTGCGCGCGGCTCATGCCGGTGTGCTCGCGGATGCCCTCGCGCTCGGCGAGCGCGAACAG
>VGZJ01000178.1 GCA_016872595.1 Planctomycetota bacterium | reverse complement strand
ACCCGGACACGTACACCGCGACCAAATAGCCCCCTGCCAAAGCGTCAGCCGGCGGCTTCTGCCAACGGTTCTCCCTGACAGTTTGGCCCCACATCGCGCACCTGTCTCTCTCCGCAAGTCCATTGTATTACGCCACTTCCAGCGCCGCCGCGGCGCGGGCACGGTACTTGCATCGGACGCACCGACTCACGCGACTCAGGAGCCGAGAATGGCCCTCAAACCGATTGCCGACCGCATCGTCGTTCGCCGCGAGGCCGCGAACGAGAAGACCGCCGGCGGCATCCTGCTGCCCGACACCGCCAAGAACAAGCCGCAGCGCGGCACCGTGCTGGCCGTCGGCCCCGGGAAGATGAACGACGACGGCACCCGCGCCCCCATGCAGCTCAAGGCCGGCGATCAGGTGCTGTTCACCTCGTGGGCCGGCGACGAGTTCAAGGACCGCGCCGCCGACGGCGACATCCTCCTCATGCGCGAGGGCGATGTCCTCTGCGTGTTGGGCTAGCTCTTTCTGTAGCCGGCCTCAGTGAGGCCGGTGCTGAGCGAAACGTGTAGCACCGGCCTCACTGAGGCCGGCTACAGAAGCAAGACGGTGAGACGGCGCAAAGCCTCGTCCCACCCTACAAGACACTAGAAAACACCAAACACTCTTCACTGAGGTTCCCATGAGCGCCAAGCAGATCGCGTTCGACCAAGAAGCCCGCGACGCCATGAAGCGCGGGATCGGCAAGCTCGCGCGGGCCGTCAAGGTCACGCTCGGGCCGAAGGGCCGCAACGTCATCATCCAGAAGTCGTTCGGCAGCCCGACCGTCACCAAGGACGGCGTGACCGTGGCCAAGGAGATCCAGCTCCCCGACCACTACGAGAACATGGGCGCGGCGATGGTGAAGGAGGTCGCCTCGAAGACGAGCGACGTGGCCGGCGACGGCACCACCACCGCGACCGTGCTCGCCGAAGCCATCTTCAACGAGGGGCTGAAGGCCGTCGTCGCCGGCACCAACCCGATGCTCATGAAGCGCGGGATGGAAAAGGCCGTCGAGGACGTCGTCGAGAAGCTCAAGGGCATGAGCACCCCGGTGAAGGGGAAGAAGGACCTCGAGCACGTCGCGACCGTGGCCGCCAACGGCGACGCCGACATCGGCAAGAAGCTGGCCGAGGCGATGGACCGCGTCGGCAAGGACGGGGTCATCACCGTCGAAGAGGCGAAGTCCATCGACACGAACTACGAATTCGTCGAGGGCATGCAGTTCGACCGCGGCTACCTGTCGCCGTACTTCATCACCAACACCGAGACGATGGAGTGCGAACTCGACGACGCCTACGTGCTCGTGTACGAGAAGAAGATCAGCAACGCCCGCGACCTGCTCCCGCTGCTGGAAAAGATCGTGCCGCACGGCCGGCAGGAGCGCCCGCTGCTCATCATCGCCGAAGAGGTTGACGGCGACGCGCTCGCGACCCTCGTGGTGAACGTGATCCGCTCGAACGGCGCGTTCAAGGTGTGCGCGGTGAAGGCCCCCGGGTACGGCGACCGCCGCAAGGCCATGCTGCAAGACATCGCCGTGCTGACCGGCGGCGAGGCCATCTTCGAGGACCTCGGCCTGAAGCTCGAGACCGTCACCGTCAAGCAACTCGGCACCGCGAAGAAGATCAAGATCGACAAGGACAACACGACCGTCATCGAGGGCGGCGGCAAGAAGGACGCGATCAAGGCCCGCATCGCCACCATCCAGAAGGAACTGGAGAAGAGCACCAGCGACTACGACAAGGAGAAGTTGAGCGAGCGGGTCGCGAAGCTGAGCGGCGGCGTGGCGAAGATCAACGTCGGCGGCGCGACCGAGAGCGAGGTGAAGGAGAAGAAGATGCGCGTCGAGGACGCGATGCACGCCACGAAGGCCGCGCACCAAGAGGGCATCCTGCCCGGCGGCGGCACCGCGCTGCTCCGCGCCAGCGACGGCCTCAAGGCCGGCGGCGACCTGACGGACGACGAGAAGGTGGGCTACAACATCATCGTCCGCGCGTGCCGGGCCCCGGTGAAGCAGATCGTGGAGAACGCGGGCGAGGACGGCAACGTGATCGCCAAGGACGTGCTCGTGAACCAAGACAAGAACTACGGGTACGACGCCCGCGCCGGCGAGTACACCGACCTGATGAAGCGCGGCATCATCGACCCGACGAAGGTGGTCCGCAGCGCGCTCCAGAACGCGGCCAGCGTCGCCACCCTGCTCCTCACCTCCGACGCGATGATCGCCGAAGAGCAGAAGAAGGACGACAAGAAGGGCGCGGCCGGCGGCAACTACGACGACATGTACTAAGGCGAGCCGCGGGGCTTAGCCCCGCGGTCCGCGTCCGCGACACCAACAGGGGGCTTCCGCCCCCTGTTTTCGTTGCTACTTGCTCGCCGTCACGTAGACGCGGTCGCCGGTGCGGATTTGATAGTTCGTCGTCGTGACGCCGCGCTGCGTGATCGCGGCCCAATCGACCGGCAGCACCTCGTCGCCCGCGCCGTTGGCGCGCGGCCGGACCACGCGCACCGACCGCTTCGCGGCTTCCGCCGCGCCGCCGACCTGCGCGACCGCGTCGAGAACGGTTTCGTTACCGAAACACGGCAGCCGCGCGACCTGCTCGCCGTCGCCCGCGAAGTCGGTGACGACGTAGTAGAACTTGCTGTTGCTCGTCGCCACGTCCACCGTCACGACCAGTTCGCCCGCGGGCAGCGCCGCCGCGTCGTTCGCCGCCGCGAACTTCGTCAGTTGCTTGCGGATCGCGCCCGCCGCTTGCTCGGTCGTCAGCCCGGCAACGTCGGCCGTACCCCACCAGCCCAAGCCGATGGTGCCGTCCGGCCGCACGAGGAACGTGCCCGAAAGCGCCTGTACCGGGAGGCGGTCGAGTGCTCCCGTCGTCGCGTTCTTCACCGCGGCTTCGACCTTCAGCAAGTCCGGCGCTTCGATGACGTAGGGCGGGAGCGTGACGTGGCTCAGCTCGCGCGGCACCGCGCCCGGTTCCGGGGTCGGCGCGGCGGGCGGCGGCGCGGCCGGCGCGGGGTTGGGCCGCTCCGCGAGGGTCGCGTTCAGCGAATCGAGTTGTTGCTGAGTGCGCAGTTGGGCGCGCCAGTTGAGGGCCGAAAACGCCGCGAGCGCGCCGAGCGCGATCAGGGTGAGCCACCGCATACCGCCTCCTCTGTTGGGCGGGCGGTTTGCCCGCGGTGGGCGCCGCGCGTCAACCCCAACTCGCCGGCCGCACGCGCCGGAATACACCAAATCAGCAATTCGCGCATTTTCGTGAGCCACTTCGCGCGCCGTTTTCGCATTAGGCGTGTCCCCCGATCCGCGAGCGCCCCATGACCGACGAAACCATCTTCACGACCGCCATCGAAAAGCCCCACGGTCCCGCGCGTGCCGCGTACCTGCGCGACACCTGCACCGACGGCGAGCAGCGCGCCCGCATTGAGGCGCTACTCGCCGCGGTCGATAAGGCCGTCTCGTTCCTCGAGCGCCCCGTTGGCGGCGCGCCGGTGGACCCGGACTTCGCCCCCACGGTCGATTTCGGCGCGCGCGCGACGGACGACGACGAGCGGGCCGACGCGCTCGCGTTCCTCGCGCCGGCCAGCCGCCCGGACTCGCTCGGCCGCATCGGGCACTACGAGGTGCTGCAGGTGCTCGGGCGCGGCGCGTTCGGCATCGTGTACCGCGCGTTCGACGACGTGCTCCAGCGCGTCGTGGCGGTGAAGGTGCTCGCGCCGCAAATGGCCGCCACGTCGCCGGCGCGCAAGCGGTTCCTGCGCGAGGCCCGCACGTCGGCCGCGGTGCGCCACGAGAACGTGGTGCAGGTGTACGAGGTCGGCGAGCAACCGCTCCCGTACCTCGTCATGGAGTTCATCCCCGGCGAGACGTTACAGTCGCGCCTCGACCGCGTCGGCCCGGTCGAGCCGGCCGAGGTGGTGCGCATCGGCCGGCAGATCGCCGACGGTCTGGCCGCGGCCCACGGCACCGACCTCGTTCACCGCGACATCAAGCCCGGCAACGTGCTGCTGGAGGGCGGCAACCAGCGTGTGAAGATCACCGACTTCGGCCTCGCGCGCGCCGCGGACGACGCCAGCATCTCGCAGAGCGGTATCATTGCCGGCACGCCCATGTACATGGCCCCGGAGCAGGCAAAGGGCGACAAGATCGACCACCGCGTCGATCTGTTCGCCCTCGGGAGTGTGATGTATCAGATGGTCGCGGGGCGGCCCCCGTTCCGCGCGAGTACGACGCTCGCGGTCCTCAAGCGCGTGGTCGAGGACGACCCGCGGCCGATCCGCGAGATCATCCCCGAGGCCCCGCAGTGGCTGTGCGACATCGTCGCGAAGCTGCACGCGAAAGACCCGGCCGCGCGGTTCCAGAGCGCGCGCGAGGTCGCGGACCTGCTGGCCGAGTGCGAGACGCGACTGAAGGCGACCGGCGACGCGCGCGGGTTCCCAAAGGTCGCGCCCCCGGCACTGGTGAAGAAGGCGGAGCCGGCCGCGGCACCGAAGCCGCGCCAGCCGCGCTGGAAGTGGGCCGCGGCCGGCGCGCTCATCGTCGGCGCGGTCGTGGCGTGCGCGGTCACGCTACCGCCGCTGTTCAAGGGCCGCGCGCCGGAGCAAGCGAGGCCGGAACCGGAGTCCAAGCCCGGTTCGCAACCACCCGCGCCGAACGCACCGCAGCCGCCGCCGGTTCCCGCGGGTTACACCGGCGTGCCGCCGCGGGGCATTCGCGGCCCGTCCGAATCCATCGCGTACCAATACAGCCCTGATGGGAAGTGGCTCATCACCCGCGATTACGCCGTTGGCAACAAAATCGGCGCGGTGCGCGTGTGGGAGGTCGCAACGAGCGAGCCGCGCGCGACGTTTCCCGACGCCCTCTCCCAAGACCGCGGGGTCGCGTTCTCGCCCGACGGCAAACTGATTGCAAACACCGAGCGTGACGGCGGGCGGATTCACTTGGTCGTTCGGAACGTCGGCGCGTTCGACGTGGTGAAGCGGATGGACTGCGCGGCCAACAACGTCGACGGGATCGCGTTCGACCGCAACAGTACAGTGGTCGCCGCGTGCGTCGATTATGACGTGGTTCTGTGGACCGCCCGCACCGGGGCGCAGGTCACTCGCATCACTGGCGACTTCCACCAGCCGTTGGGCATCGCGTTCAGCCCGACCTCCGACCTGCTGGCCGTCGAACACATGACGCCGGGCGGGATGGACGGCGTTCGCTCGGTTCACAACGCGCGCGTCGTCCTGTACGACGTGGACCCGAAGTCGCCGAACTACAAGAAGCCGGTTCACACGTGGGACACGCCCGACACCGGCGACTCGCACCAACTGCGGTTCACCCCGGACGGCGCGCGCCTCGCCTTCACGCGCGGCACCGACGACAAGCGCATCGGGCTGTTCGTGTACGACGTGAAGACCGGCAAGCCGGCCGCGAAGTTCGTGCCCGAAGGGAAGCTGACGCAGTTGGGCGTGGGGCCGTTCTTGCCGGACGGCCGCACGATCCCGCTGGCGTATGGCCCGAACTACACCACGATCGCGCTGTGGGATTCGAGTGCCGACAAGGTGACACGCCAGTGGACGTCAAAGGACCGCGGCTTCCACTCGGCGCTGGTCGTGGACCCGACGGGCAAAACGCTCGTCACCGGCGGCACGAAGACCCGCGAGCCGCTGTTCTACGACCTCGCCACCGGCAACGAGTTGCTGCCCGGTGTTGCGCCGGCCACACACAAGAACAGCATCGGCATGGAGTTCGTACTCGTGCCGAAGGGCAAGTCGTGGCTGGGTGGCGGTAAGGACAGGGTGGGCGACAAAGAGGTGAACGTCCCGGCCGACTTCTACCTCGGCAAGTACGAGGTCACGCAGGAGGAGTGGGAGAAGGTGATGGGCGCGAACCCCAGCTTCTTCTCGCGGATGGGCGAAGGTAAAGACAAGGTGAAGGACATTGCGGACGCGGACCTGAAGCGATTTCCCGTGGAGCGGGTGTCGTGGAGTGACTGCCAAGACTTCATTAAGAAGCTGAACGAGCGGGAGAAGGAGGCGGGTTGGGTCTATCGCTTGCCGACGGAGGTGGAATGGGAGTACGCGTGTCGCGGCGGCGCGATGACGGCCCAACGTGGTTCGGATTTCGACTACTACTTGCAGAAGCCGAAGAACTCCATCCTACCCGTCGATGCGTCGTTTCGATTCGATGGGAGCACGAGACAGCCGTGCAAAGTGGGAACGTATCCGGCCAACCCGCTGGGTTTGCACGACATGCACGGCGGGGTCTGGGAATGGTGTGCGAACCTGTTGAACACCAATCGCGACGATGGGGTGCGCGCGTACCGCGGTGGCAGTTGGGACTCGGACGCGGAAGAGTGTCGTTCGGGGCACCGGCACGGAGCGCCTGCCCAAGACCGCAACGACAATTACGGCCTGCGTGTGGTCCGAACTCGCGTCGAATCCGCATTGTCCGACGCCGACCTCAAGCGCATCGCCGCACTCCCGCCACTCGAGCAGGTCGAAGAAGTGCGGAAGGAACTCATCAAGCGGAACCCGAAGTTCGACGGCGCGCTCGCGCCGACCACCGAGGGCAACGTCATCGTGAAGTTGGAGTTCTGGACCGACAACGTGAGCGACATCTCGCCCCTGCGTGCGCTGACCGGGTTGAAGGCGCTCGCGGCCCGCGGCACCGAGGGAAAGGGCCAACTCACGAACCTGTCGCCCTTGCAAGGACTGCCGCTGACGGTGCTCGACGTGAACAACAACGGGCAACTCGCGGACCTGACGCCGCTCAAGACCCTGCCGCTCAAGCAACTGTTCGCGCAGGGCACGGCGGTGCGCGACCTCGCCCCGCTCACCGGGTTGCGGCTCGCCGAACTGAACTTGTCCGGCACGCCGGTCGCGGACCTCACCCCGTTGAAGGACGCGCCGCTCGTCGCGCTCTTCCTCGACAGCACGAAGGTCGCGGACCTGACGCCCCTGCGCGGGATGCCACTGAAGCAACTCAACATCCGCGAGTTGAAGCTGACCCCGGCCCGCGACCACGCCGTTCTTCGCGGCCTCACGGCGCTGGAGTCGATCAACAGCGAGTCGGTGGCCGACTTCTGGAAGGCGATTGATCCGTAGGCGGTGCTGCCGTTCACCGATGGAGCGGATGTGGCTCGACGACAAGCCGGAGCGCGACGGCACGATCCTGCGCGGGATCAAGACGCTCGAAACGATCAACGACAAGCCGGCCACGGAGTTCCTGAAGGAGAACGACAAGAAGTGACCGTCACGGGCGCGGCCCGTGGGTTCCCGGCAGGGCGACGTTCTGTTCCACGTCGTGCGGGTCGTTGAACACGCGGCGGCCGGCCCGGAGCCGCGCCTGTCACTGCATCCGCAGGAAGTCGCGTGCGGCCTCGCGCGTGCCCGCCGCAACAGCGAGTGACCCGCGGAGCCGCACGCGGCCGGCCGTGGCCGCTTCCGCTTCCGGCTCCGCCCGGCGGCGAGCCGCTACCCCATCCGCTTCTTCAGTTCGGCGTCCACCGCGTCGAGGTACTCGTCGGTGTTGAGGAACGGGGCCTTGGGGCCGATGAGCAGCGCCAAGTCTTTCGTCATCTTACCGGCCTCGACCATATCGACGCACACCTTCTCCACCGTCTCCGCGAACGTGACCACGTCCGGCGTGCCGTCCATCTTGCCGCGGTAGATCAGCCCGCGGGTCCACGCGTAGATGCTCGCGATGGGGTTCGTGCTGGTCTTCTTCCCCTTCTGGTGCTCGCGGTAGTGGCGCGTCACGGTGCCGTGGGCCGCCTCCGCTTCCACCGTCTTGCCGTCCGGCGTCGTCAGCACGCTCGTCATCAGGCCCAACGAGCCGTAGCCCTGTGCCACCGTGTCAGATTGCACGTCGCCGTCGTAGTTCTTGCACGCCCACAGGTACCCGCCCTTCTCCTTCAGGTTGGTCGCGACCATGTCGTCGATCAGGCGGTGTTCGTAGCCGAGGTTCTTCGCTTCGAACGCGGACCTGAACTCGGCGTCGAACACCTCTTGGAAGAGGTTCTTGAACCGGCCGTCGTACACCTTGAGGATGGTGTTCTTGGTGCTGAGGTACACCTTGTAGTTGCGGGAGAGGCCGTAGTTGAAGCACGCGCGCGCGAACCCGCGGATGCTCTCGTCGAGGTTGTACATGGCGAGCGTGACGCCGCCGCTCGGGGCCTTGAACACTTCCTTCTCGATCACCGGGCCGCCGTCGGCGGGCGTGTACGTGAGCTTCACCGTGCCCGCGCCCGGGAACAGGATCTCGCTGGCCTTGTACTGGTCGCCGAAGCCGTGGCGCGCGACCACCACCGGCGTGCTCCAGTGCGGGACGAGCCGAGGCACGTTCGCGCACACGATCGGCTCGCGGAAGATGGTCCCGTTCAGAATGTTGCGGATGGTGCCGTTGGGCGACGGGAACATGCGCTTCAGCGGGGTGCCCTTCTCCTTCCACTCCTTCACCCGGTCCTCGTCCGGGGTGATGGTGGCGCACTTCACGGCCACGCCGTACTTCTTGGTGGCCTCGGCGCTGTCGAACGTCACCTTGTCGTCGGTGTCGTTCCGGTGGTCGAGGCCGAGGTCGTAGTACTTGAGGTCGATGTCGAGGTACGGGAGGATCAGCTTCTCGCGGATCTTCTGCCAAATGATGCGGGTCATCTCGTCGCCGTCCATCTCGACGACGGGGTTCTTCACTTTGATCTTCGGCATGGGAGAAGCTCCGAAAACGTGGCGGGTGAGAAGGCGTTAGCTTATCCGCCGGGCGGAAGGGCGAACAGGCGCGCGAAGTTGTTAGGGCCGGGCCGGTCGCTCGGCGTACCCAAATACCCACTCGCGCGCCGCCTCTCGACTCGCTTCTCGGTGCGCCTCTAGGGGCCGCCATGCGCTACGCCCTTCTCTTGTGCGCGCTGGTCGCGTGTCTCCCCGCCCGCGCCGGGGACGACCAAGACCGTTTCGAGGAGCAGGCCGCGATGCGCGCCGCCAACAACCGCGTCGAGCGGTCCATGCGCACCGAGCGCGGCGAGCGCGCCATGTGGCTCAAAGACCTCGAGGTCGCGTACCCCGGCAAGGTGCCCGCCAACCCGCCGGACGATGCCGAGGCGTGGTTCGCCCTCCTCGCCGGGGGCGGCGACGAGTGGCGCAAGTCCGACGCCTCCGCCGCCGGGGTCGGCGTCCTGTACGAGCGCGTCGTCCAGCGCATGGAACTGGGGCCGGTGCCCACCATCAAGCGCGACGAGTTCGCCCGCTACGTGAAGATGCTCGGCCGCAACGTGCCCCCGGTCGCGGGCAAAGAGGTGAGCACCGACGACGAAGCCGACAAGGTGTTCCGCGTCCTCGACCTGAACGCCGACGACGAACTGACCGGCAACGAACTGACCCCCGGCCTGCGCGAGGGCAAGGGCCGGTCCGATTCCGACGGCAACGGTCGCATCTCCAAAGAGGAGTACCGCGACTACTTCAAGCGCCGCGTCGACACTAAGTCCGACGCGCTGATGAGCGCGTACAAGACCAACGACAAGCTGATGCGGAACCTGTACGGCGGCGGGGTCGTCCCGAAGGTCGGCGGCGCGATCCCGGCGTGGTTCAACACGCTCGACACCGACAAGGACAACCAAGTTTCGCTGTTCGAGTGGCGCGAGGGCGGCAAGCCCACGAGCGAGTTCATGGAAATGGACCTCAACGGCGACGGCCTCCTGACCCGCAACGAGTACCTGCGGTCCGTGAAGCTCAAAGACATGACCGCCGAGGAGAAGCGCCGCGAGACCGGCCGCCCGTGACCGCGGCTACTTCGGCGGCTTGCGGCCGTAACGCTTGGCGTGGGCCTCGTCGTCGCGCCGCAGGTCGCGCCGGACCTTGAGCACGTACAACCCGATGAGAAGTGCCAAGACCACGAAGAAGCCGACGAACCCGAGGGCCACCGGGTCGCCTTCCGACAGGCGGTCGAGAAACTCCACGAACGCCGCGACCGCGTTCCAGCGCATCGGCCACCTCGCTTCGGGTTCCGTTGGTCCGGCGCGTTTTGAGTGCCTTTTCGCGCCTCTGTGCACTCCGAATCGTACCGCACGCGCACGCGCCGGAACAAGCCCCGACCTCAGCCCCGGTAGCGCTCGCGATCGTTCGCGGCCTTCAGTTCGTCGTGAATCTTGAAGATGATCAGCATCATCTCGCAGTAGAGCCGAGCGAGTAACGGGCCGAGCACCATGCTGACCACGGCGAACGCTACCGCCTCGCCTTGGTTCCGACCCATCGCGAAACTACCGGCGATGATCATCAGCCCGACTGTGGCACACAGGAACACCGCGAGCCAGAACACGATCTGAATCAGGATCGGCGTAATCATCAACCGGAACGTGATGAAGTCGCCGAAACCACCGGGCGCGCGGGGGCGGCGGCGCACGCGCCGCGGGGCCGGGGTGTCGTCGTCATCGTCGTCGTCGTCGCTCAGGTCGAAGTCGCTTTTCGCCGGCGACGGGGGAGGGAGTGGTGGCGCGGGCGGGCGCGGCGGCGGGCCGGTCGAGACCACGCGCCGGCAGTGCGGGCACGTGTACGCCGTTCCGGTCCACGGCGTCGGCAGGGTGACGGAACCCGAACAGAACGGACACGGAACGACGGACATGGCGACGACCCTTACACACTCAGGAGACAAGATCACACCACTCCGAACGGTTCCCATCAATCACGGGATTTCGACAAAACGCGCCCGAACGCCCGCGCCGGCACGCGAACCGCACGCCGGCGCGCCCCGTCCGTATACTGACGCTTCACACGCCGAACCTTCCGCCGGGAGAGGCCAATGGCCGAGTGGCAACGCACGCACACCTGCGAACAGCTCCGCCCCGACCACGTCGGGCACACCGCGACCCTCAACGGCTGGGTGCTCACCAGCCGCAAGTTCGGGAACCAAATCTTCATCGACCTGCGCGACCGCTACGGCATCACGCAGGTCGTCTTCGAGGGCGATAACGCGGAGATTTACGCCGAAGCCGAGAAGGTGAAGAGCGAGTGGGTGCTGTCGGTCACGGGACTCGTCCGCAAGCGGCTCGAAGGGGCCGCGCGCGCAGACATCGCCACCGGCGCGGTCGAACTCGAAGCGAAGACGCTGCGCGTGCTCAACACCTGCCCGCCGCTGCCGTTCGAAGTGAGCGAGTTCGGCACCGAACTCGCGAACGAAGACCTGCGCCTCCAGTACCGCTACCTCGACCTGCGCCGCCGCTCGCTCCAGAAGGTGCTCATCCTGCGCCATCGGCTGTGCAAGGTGATTCGCGACTACATGGACGCGAACAACTTCCTCGAAGTCGAAACGCCGATGCTCGGGAAGAGCACGCCCGAAGGGGCACGCGACTACCTCGTGCCCAGCCGCGTGTTCAACGGCGAGTTCTTCGCGCTCCCGCAGTCGCCGCAGCTCTACAAGCAACTGCTGATGATTTCGGGCTACGACCGCTACTTCCAAATCGCCCGCTGCCTGCGCGACGAGGACCTGCGCGCCGACCGCCAGCCGGAGTTCACGCAACTCGACGTGGAAATGTCGTTCGTCGAGCGCGAGGACGTGCTGAGCGTCATGGAGAAGCTCGCGGCCGACATCTTCGACAAGTGCCTCGGCGTGAAGCTGCCGACGCCGTTCCCGCGCCTAACCTACGCCGAGGTGATGGCGAAGTACGGCTCCGACAAGCCCGACCTGCGCTTCGGCCTCGAAATCGTGGACATCAGCGACATCGCCGGCGCGAGCGAGGCGCAGTTCCTCAAGGAAGCGGTCGCGCAACCGTGCGGCTGCGTGCGCGCGATCAACGCGAAGGGCGCGGCCGTCGCGAAGGACGCGAAGGGCGCGCCGCTGTTCAGTAACACCGCGCTCAAGCCCGGTGGCGAACTGCCGAAGGTCGTCGAGACCTACAAGGCGAAGGGGCTGGCGTGGCTCAAGGTCGAAGCCGGCAAGCTCACCGGCTCCGTCGAGAAGTTCTTCAGCGACGACCTGAAGGCGCAGCTCGTTGCCAAACTCGGTGCGGCCGACGGCGACCTGCTGCTCATCGTCGCGGGGCCGGAACCGGTGGTGTGCGACGCACTCGGCGCGCTCCGCCAGCACCTCGCCGCGCGGCTCAAGCTCTACAAGAACTGGTGGGAGGAGAAGGCCGAGCACGACGAGAGCGAGAAGAAGAAGCTGGACGCGGCCAAGAAGAAGAAGGAGGCGTACACGCCGGTGCCGTTCCAACCGCGGCCCGAACACTTCAACTTCCTCTGGGTGTTCGACTTCCCGATGTTCGGCTGGGACGCGGAGGAGAACAAGTGGGCCGCGATGCACCACCCGTTCACCGCGCCGATGGACGAAGACCTTGAGGCGTTCAAGACCAACGACGGCCTCGGCAAGGTGCGGGCGAAGGCCTACGACATGGTGCTCAACGGCTACGAGGTCGGCGGCGGCAGCATCCGGATCCACCGCCAAGACGTGCAGAGCCGCGTGTTCGAGATTCTGGGCATGAGCGCCGACGAGGCGCAGGCGCGGTTCGGGTTCCTGCTGGACGCACTCAAGAGCGGCGCGCCGCCGCACGGCGGCATCGCGCTGGGCCTCGACCGCTGGGCGATGGTGATCGGCGGCACGACGAACATCCGCGACGTGATCGCGTTCCCCAAGAACCAGCGCGCCCGCGACCTGATGACCGGTGCGCCGGCCACCGTGGACGAGCGCCAGTTGAAGGAACTGGGCGTGAAGCTCTCGTAGACTCACGAAGCCGCGAGCGGCTTTTTTCCGAATCGCGCGCAAGCCCCTTCCGACCGCGCGTTCCGAGTGTGCTAACAGGCACAGCTCTTCCCCGAGCTGAGACCCCGGCGGGCGTTCCGCCGGGGTTTTCCTTTGTGTAACGGCCCGGCGAATCACGTTGGGAAAACGTGTGGAATGGCCCTTGCGGAAACGGGTACCGCCTGCTGATCGCGGTGGATCAGTAGGCTCGGCGC
>VGZJ01000177.1 GCA_016872595.1 Planctomycetota bacterium | reverse complement strand
AAGTGCCGGTATCGGTGGTCACAGATGTGCATCAGACGCCCGCAGAAGGGGCAATCCCGATCGAGAACGTCGAGTTCCAGGAGGGCGAAATCGGTATCCTTGGGCCAGTGGTAAGGCATCCTGCCGACCTCCACGTTTGAGCCGCCTCCAGCGAAAAGATGATCACGCAAGAGTTTACACACAGAATACGCTACCTTCTAGCCCTCTCGCGGATCGTTGCTTTTTTTGATTATTGTCTACGGCGGCGTGATCATCTTGGTCTGTTACGCAATATATATTACATACTCGATTGTATCATTTTTTCATGGGGTCATCCGCGAACTGATCGCGACAATCAGGTATAATATCAGAAGGCGAAGAGAACGTCTACAGGCAAGGTTGCGTTCACCGCCTGCTACTGGCAAACTGAAGATCGACAGGCGACCGAAAAAACTCATTCCTTGCCCCGAATGTCAGGCACTGCTAAAGCCAAATCGCCTAGCCGCTCACCGCAGGCGGGAACACTCGACAATTGTTCGATGCGGCATTTGCAGGGTGTTCCTTACACCGAACCGCGCTGCTCATCACAATCTTTGTGTACACGGAATTAGTTGTTCGGCCCCATTGAGCAAGCGCAGAGTTCAATGCCGACTGTGTCGTCGTCCCCGCTTACCTTGTCCGATGTCGCGAACCGACTTTGAATGCCACACTCTTGGTCGAGAGTCCCATTGTCGTCGGATGCCGTACATCGGTTGGCACCCGTTCGTAGCAGCTCATTTCTGGCCACGCAGCGATGGGTTCCTGATTATCGATGGTGCCAATCTGGTTCGCCATGAGGGTCTTGATCATCCACGTCTCGAGATCCTCATCGCCGTTGCTCTCGAATTCCTTCGTTGCAATCAACCGTTTCTCTGCGTTTTCGATGCGTCTGTGTTACCCGGGATTCGCCAGAAACAGGGTGAATGGTATGCCGATCTGTACGAGAGCTACCTCACCTATCTACCTTGTTGGTTTTCAGAAGTTGAAAGTGGAGAATCTGCTGACCTCGCTATTCTGGAGTTGGCATCGGCCTTCAACTGCCCCATCATGACGAACGACCGTTTCCGTCAGCACGAGAAGGATTTTCCTTGGCTGTCTACAGATCGAGTTGAACGACTCGTCCCATTCTCATCCGTCGGGGCACACAAGATTGAATTCAAGCTCGGCATGTGCAAGTATGTGGCTTCTGTACCTGAACGCCACGGCAACCAAGTCGCCAGTTTATTCAGTCAGTTCACTGACCTTGCCTCGAGTAAAGCACCAGAGTGGTGGGAGGGCGAATACGAGCCACACCCGGTGGCACCGGTATAGCCCCCTTGCCCGCGAAGTAAATACACCGCACAACTACAACGAAGACGGCCGGGATAACCCCGGCCGCTCGCTTTGCACACAAAGGCCTTACTTGATGAACAGCATCTCGCGGTAGGTGGAGAGCGGCCACAGGTCGTCGGCCACGAGCGTTTCGAGGGCGTCGCCCAGCGTGCGCAGTTCGACCATCTTCGGGATCACGGTGTCGCGCACGGCCTTCGCATCGGTGTACGGGTCGCCGCTGTGCTTGTGGTGAACGGCGTGGTCGAGGGCCGCGGTCGCCGCTTGGAACTTGCCGAGCGTCGCGCTCAGTTCCTTGAGGTGCTCGAACTGGGCCCCGGCGTCGAGGCCGGCGCTCTTGGTGGCGTTCACCGCGCCCGCCACCTCGCCCTGATACCGGAGCGCGGCCGGCAGGATCATCGTCTTCGCCATGTGGACCATCATGCTCGCCTCGATGGTCACTTCCTTGACGTACTTCTCGCTGAAGATGTTGTAGCGCGCGGTCAGCTCGCGCTCGCTGTACACCTTGTACTTCCCGAACAGTTCGACCGAGTCCTTGCGGATGATGACCGGGATCGAGTCCACGGTGTTCTTCAGGTTCGGCAGCCCGCGGCGCTCGGCCTCCTTGTGCCACTCGTCCGAATACCCGTCGCCGTTGAAGACGACCTTCTTCGACTCCTTCAGGATGCCGGGGAGCAGGTCTTGGATGGCCGCGTTCAGCGGGGTGCCGGTGGCGGTGGCCCGCTCGAGCGCGCCGGCGATGAAGTCGAGCGACTCGGCGACGATGGTGTTCAGCACCGTGTTCGGGCCGCCGATGCTGAAACTGCTCCCGACCGCGCGGAACTCGAACTTGTTCCCGGTGAACGCGAACGGCGAGGTGCGGTTGCGGTCGCCGGCGTCGCGCGGGAGTTTGGGCAGCACGCTCGCGCCCACCTCCATGAACCCGCCGGGCAGGGTCTTTTCCGGCTTGCCCTTCTCCAGTTGCTCCATGATGTCTTGGAGCTGGCTCCCGAGGAAGATGCTGATGATCGCGGGCGGGGCCTCGTTCGCGCCGAGCCGGTGGTCGTTGCCCGCGCTGGCGACGCTCACCCGGAGCAACTCCGGGTACTTGGCGACCGCGCGGATCACGGCCACGCAGAACACGAGGAACTGGGCGTTGTCGTGCGGCGTCTGGCCCGGTTCGAGCAGGTTCTCGCCCGCGTCGGTCGCCATGCTCCAGTTGTTGTGCTTGCCGCTCCCGTTGATCCCGGCGAACGGCTTCTCGTGCAGCAGGCACACCAGCCCGTACTTGTCGGCCGTGCGCCGGATCACGTCCATCGTGAGCTGGTTGTGGTCGGTCGCGAGGTTACTGTCCTCGAAGATGGGCGCGATCTCGTACTGGCTCGGCGCGACCTCGTTGTGCCGGGTCTTCACCGGGATGCCGAGCTTGAACATCTCCGCTTCGCAGTCGGCCATGCACGCCAGCACGCGCTCCGGGATCGTGCCGAAGTACTGGTCCTCCAGTTCTTGACCCTTGGGCGGCTTGGCCCCGAACAGCGTGCGCCCGCACGCCAGCAGGTCCGGGCGCGAGTACAGGAAGTTCTTGTCGATCAGGAAGTATTCCTGCTCCGGGCCGACCGTCGTGAACACCTTCACCACGTCCGTCTTGCCGAACAGCTTCAGGATCCGGAGCGCCTGCGCCGAGAGCGCCTCCATGCTGCGCAGCAGCGGGGTCTTCTTGTCGAGCGCCTCGCCGGTCCACGACACGAACACGGTGGGGATCACCAGCGTCGCCCCGTTGGGCGACTCGCGGATGTAGGCGGGCGAGGTCGGGTCCCAGCCGGTGTACCCGCGGGCCTCGAACGTGGCCCGGATGCCGCCGCTGGGGAAGCTGCTGGCGTCGGGCTCGCCCTTAATCAGTTCCTTGCCGCTGAACTCGGCCACCGCGGTGCCGGTGCCGGTCGGCGAAAGGAAGCTGTCGTGCTTCTCGGCCGTGAGGCCGGTCATGGGCTGGAACAGGTGGGTGTAGTGGGTGGCCCCGTGCTCGATGGCCCAGTCCTTCATCGCACTCGCGACCGCGTCCGCGACCGCCGGGTCGGTGAGCTGCGCGCCCTGTTTGATGGTCTTCTGCAGCGCCTTGAACACCGGCTTCGGCAGCCGGGCCTTCTGCACTTCCTCGCTGAACACCAGCGTGCCGAACAGCTCCTTGAGGTGCGAGGTACGGAAGTCGATCTGGTTCAGGTCGTACTCGGTGTTCGCAATCGCGTCGATCGCCTTCTGCCGTGCGTTGGACATTGGGAAAGGCTCCTGCTAGGTGGCGCGTGCGAGCGCGCGGCGCTAGGGGTAGTGGGTGGGTTGGGCTGGTCGAGGAGAGGATATTGTGGTTATAAGAGGCGCGCCGCACAGGGCAAGCACAAGCGTTTAGCGAAGGTCCCGAAGGGACCGCCCGCGCGTGGCACCTGTGGTGACACCGCTAAACGGCGCACGAGGGTTCCGATGCGAAAGATCGCTGTAATCAACCAAAAGGGCGGGGTCGGCAAAACCACGACAACCGTTAATCTCGCCGCGGCACTCGCCCTCGCGGGGCGGCGCGTGTGCGTACTCGACCTCGACCCGCAGGCCCACGCCAGCACGCACCTCGGCGTCGAACTCGACGGCACGGCGCCCTCGATGTACGACGTGCTCGTTTCCGGGAAGCCACTGGCCGACGTGCGCCGCGCCGCGGGCGAGAACCTGAGCCTCGTGCCCGCGGACATCAACCTCGCCGCGGCCGAAGTCGAACTGGCCGGCATCGTCGGGCGCGAGGTGATCTTGCGCGAGGCGTTGGCGAGCGAAGAGGCCGCTGGTGCTAAGCCGCAAGCGGCTTCGGACTTTCTCCTGATGGACTGCGGCCCGTCGCTCGGCGTATTGACCCTGAACGCGCTGGCCGCCGCCGACGAGGTGTTCATCCCGCTGCAACCGCATTTCCTCGCGCTTCACGGCCTCAGCAAGTTGCTCGAAACGACCGCGCTCGTGGCCCGGCGGATCAACCCGAAACTCGTCGTGTCGGGCGTCGTCGTGTGCCTCTACGACGCGGCCACGAAGCTCGCACAAGAAGTGGTGAGCGACCTCACAACGTTCCTCGACAAGAGCCGCGGCGCGAACGTGCCGTGGGCGCGGGCGCAGGTGTTCGGCACGCGCATCCGGCGGAACATCAAGCTCGCGGAGTGCCCGAGCTTCGGTAAGAGCGTGTTCGCGTACGCGCCCAAGAGCAGCGGCGCGGCCGACTACGCGGCGCTCGCGCTCGAGGTCATGGGCGAGACCGCGCCGCAGGTGATCGGGCCGCTGAAGGTGCCGGCCGCCGCGCCGGTCGAACCGCCGGCGCGCCAGACCGTGCTGGAACCGGGCTACGCCGGCACCTCGGCGTCGTAGTCGAGTTTCGCGAGCAGTTCGTTCAGTTTCTCGCGCGCCGCGTCGCGGTCGGCCCGGAGTTTCTCCTCTTCCTCGCCGATCTTGATGAGCCGGTCTTCCTGCTTGCCCAGCGTCGCAACGAACCGCTCGCGCAGTTCTTTCTCGCTGGCACGGTCGCCGAGCGCGCCGAGGTTGTCGCGAATCCGCTTCTGCTCCGCGTGAATCTTGGTCCGCTCGTCGTTCAGGTGGTTCAGCTTCTCTTCGATCTTCGCCACCTGTTGCCGCTGCGCGAGCACGTCGCGCAGCGCCTTCTCGGTGGTCTTATCCAGATACTTCGCGCTGACCCACGCCGCGAGTTGCTTGTCGCTGATGTCGGCCAGCCCCCACGATTGGTGCAGCGTTTGGTGCTGGTGAACGACGAACTTGCTCGCGACGTTCGGGGCCAGTTGGAACCGGAACCGCCAGTAGTTGTCGGTGATCTCGTGCGGCTTGATCGTCTCGACCAACTTCCAGCGCGAGTCGTCGCGCGGGTGATCGAGGTACACCACCTGTTCCTTCGCGCTCTTGCTGCTGAACGTGTACGTCGTCTTCTGCACCTGCGCGTAGTGCGTCTTGAGCGTGCCGTTGCGGATGGTGACGCGGGTGACGCGGTCGCTGTGCGAGTCGATGTTGTCGAGGACGCGCACCGCGAGTTCCACCGCGTAGCCGACGAGCCGCTTTTCGGTCGGCTTCATCGTGTCGAGCATCGCCTCGCCGACGTAGCTCCCCGCTTCGAGCACCGTGACCGGGCCGCCTTCGAGCGTCAGGCCGGTGGTGTTCTCGAACTCGACACAGCGGATCGGGTTCTCCGGCCGCGCCGCCTTCTGGTACAGAAGTACGCTCCTTCCCGCGAACGGCTTCAACAGGATCGGCACGAGCGCCGACTGATTGCGCCGCACGGTCACGGGCTTCTCGATGCCGTACTCGAACAGGTCGCCGACCTGCCGCTCGCGGGTCTGTGTATTGACGGACGACACAGCGGATTGGCGCTCGCGCATCGGTGACGCATCTCTTACCATGCCCCGCATCTTCGAGGCCGGCGCGCCGGCGGGAGCATAGGCCATCGCACTCATCACGTCCGGCATGTCGGCCATCTCCATCATCATGTCGACGCCCACTTCGGCCATCGGCGGAAGCACGCCGGTCGTTTCCTTCACCTCGACCACTGGGCGCCGGATGTAGCGCGGGGTGTAGAGGTCGTGGACGAACGACACCGGCAACCCCGCGACCAGCGTCAGGTCTACGTCCTGCCAGTCCTCGTCGGAGGTGTTATCGACGACCGCCCAGCCTTGAATGAGGGGTTGCGCTTCAGGCCCACCTGTTGCAACAGGTGGGCGTGCGGGGTCGTCCTCCAGCAAAATGCGGTACGTCGCCTTCCACACCGGCGCTTCGAGGACGTAGCTGACGCGCACGGTGCGCGCGCCCTCGCCCTGCGCGAACAGCGTGAACGTGCGCGCGTCCTTCTTCTTCGAGGCGAGCTGCGTGCGCAGGTAGAAGTCGAGGTCGCGCTTGATGCCGTCGTCGAGGAGGGTGAGTTCGAGGTCGAACAGGTCGAACGTGCGGACGTCGCCGGCGTCGGTGAGGAGCGAGAGCCGGTGCGTCTCTTCGAGGCCGTGTTCGGTGCGCGTGTCGGCCTTGTCGATGCCGAGGATCGCGCCCTGCACGGCCGCGCCGCCGGTCGGCTTCACCGACACGCGCGCCCCCTTGATCTGCGGCAACAGTCCTTTCAGGCTCCCGCTATCGGGGATGCTCAGCGCGATCTCCGCGAGCAGTTGCTCGATGGGCGTGGTCGAGTCGTAGCTGACGGCCGACACGGTGCCGCCGTTCAGGTCGAGGACCGTGAGCGACTTCAGCACGTCGCTGACCTCGCGCTGCTTGAACGACAGCGCGAGCGACTGGTCGCCGGTGATTTGCGTCTCGCGCTCGAAGTACCCGACGCCGTGCTTGTACAGCACGACGCGACGAATCGGCAGATCGGACATGGAGAGGCTCCTTGTGGATTGTATCGCGGCGAATCCAGCGCGCGAGCGGCGCGGCGTAAGCCCGCCGGTGGCTACACAGCGCAGAAATGCAAAGCGTATCTGTGTGGTGTCGCTACCGGCGGGCTTACGCCGCGCCGCTCGCTATTACTCCTTCCCCAACACCAGATCGACGACCCAGCACCCGCGGACGTGTGGCCCGTCGCCGCGGCAGTGGTTGAGGATGTCGTCGTTGTCGCATCCGGCGTCTTGCAGCGCGTCCGCCAGAATCGGCATCGCGCCGAACTCGCGCGCCTCGTACATCGTCCGCGCGAGCGCAATCGCCGTGTCCGTGCGCCACTCCGGGGCGAACGCCACCGGGCGGAACGGGTTGCCAACAACCTCGCGGAGTCGAGCCGCTTGTTGCAGCCTTTCAAGTTTGCGTTTTGTCTCGTAGGTTTCGTAGCTGTTCGCCGTAACACAAACATCACTGACGGCCTGAAACACCTCAGTAATGTTTCTGGAGCAGGCTGAAACCACCATTCTCCGAGCAAAATTGCTCTGAACCGCTCGGGACCAAGGACTTGCGCGGACGTGCCTGAGAGTATGCTCAGCAGCTTCCCGAACTTGTGACCTCGCTTTACGGAGCTGATCGTCGCTCGCCAACCCGTCTGCGAATCGCTCGCTCACTTCGATTGCATTTCGATAATGCTGAGACTGCAACAAGCTACACGCGCTCTGGCAACATGTCGTCGCGAACAACCGCAACTTCCGCTCGCTTGCCTTTCCGAGTACGAACGCCAGCATCGGCGTTGGGTCTTCGCACGTCAGCCACTGCTCCTCCGTCATCGCTCGCCCTCCCTCACCCGCGGTTCATACAATAACCCCGACGCGCCACATCCTCTCCGCGTTCGCGCAATCGCAATCTCCCGCCTTCCCGCTACCGGGGACGAACCCGCTATGTCCGCACGCACCCCACGCGAAGTTCTGGCCTACATCCGCGAGCGCGAGGTCAAGGCCATCGACTTCCGCTTCATGGACTTCCCCGGCCAGTGGAAGCACTTCACCGTGCCCGCCGAGGTGCTCGACGAGAACGCGTTCGAGGACGGCATCGGGTTCGACGGCAGCAGCATTCGCGGGTGGGTCGCCATCAACGAGTCCGACATGCTGCTCATGCCGCAGCCGGACACGCTGTTCATCGACCCGTTCTGCAAAGACGTCACGCTCGCGATGCTGTGCAACATACAAGACCCACTCACGAAGGAAGATTATTCCCGCGATCCGCGAAATGTGGCGCGAAAAGCCGTCAACTACATGAAGAGCACCGGCGTCGCGGACGCGGCCATGTTCGGGCCGTCGCTGGAGTTCTTCGTCTTCGACGACGTGAAGTTCGACCAGACGCCGCACTCCGCGTTCTACTACGTCGATTCGGGCGAAGGGCAGTGGAACAGCGGGCGCGACGAGCGCCCCAACCTCGGCTACAAGGTGCCGTACAAACAGGGCTACTTCCCGTGCCCGCCGTCGGATTCGCTGCACGACCTGCGCAGCGAGATGATGCTCGCGATGATGCAGTGCGGCATGACCGTCGAGAGCCACCATCACGAGAAGGCCGGCGGCGGGCAGTGCGCGATCAACGTGCGCTACGACGAACTGGTGTCGATGGCCGACAACGTGCTGAAGTACAAGTACATCGTGAAGAACATGGCGCGGCGGCACAACAAGAGCGCCACCTTCATGCCGAAGCCGCTGTTCGAGGACTACGGCAGCGGGATGCACGTTCACTGCTCGCTGTGGAAGAAGAAGAACGGCGAGCTGGCGAACCTGTTCTACGGCAGCGATTACTCGAACCTGTCCGAACTGGCGATGTACGCCCTCGGCGGCCTGTTGAAGCACGCCCCGGCGCTGTGCGCGATCACCAACCCCACCACGAACAGCTACAAGCGCCTCGTGCCGGGCTACGAAGCCCCGGTGAACCTCGCGTACAGCCAGCGGAACCGCAGCGCGGCCGTGCGCATCCCGGTGTACTCGTCGCGCGCCAAGTCGAAGCGCCTCGAATACCGCGTGCCGGACGGCACCGCGAACCCGTACCTCGCGTTCGCCGGGATGCTGATGGCGATGCTGGACGGCATCCGCAACAAGACGCACCCCGGCGGCCCGCTGGACAAGGACATCTACGACATGCCCGCGGAGCAGCTCAAGGACGTGGCGAAGACGCCCGGCACGCTGGTCGAAGCGCTGAACGCGCTGGAGAAGGACCACGAGTTCCTGCTGCACGGCGGCGTGTTCACGGAAGACGTGATCGAGACGTGGATCGACTACAAGCGCAAGGCCGAGGTCGCCGCGATCCGCGTGCGCCCGCACCCCTACGAGTTCGCGCTGTACTTCGATAGCTGAGAACGCGGCGCGCGGTGTGGCGTCGGGGCGCGGGCGCGCGGCTTGTACCGCGTGGGGCGGCTGTTACGTTCGCCCCGGTGGGCCGTCTGTGTATACTGATCCCCGTTGAACCGTTTCCGCTCGGTTGCCCGCTCCGCGTGAGGTCGGCCATGTCGTCGCTGCTCCGTTCGCTCGCGCTCGTCGCGCTGTTCGCCGCCGCCGGGTTCCCGCTCGTGAGCGCCCAGCCCGCGGAGCAGCCGGCCCCGAAAGCGGACGACGTGAAGGCCCTCCGCGACAAGTTCGCCGCCGAGCGCGAACAGGCGGTGAAGGCCAAGTTCCCCGCGGACGCGCTGGCCCGGGCCGACGACCTCCTGAAGCGCGCCGACGCCGCCGCGCAGGGCGAGAACTTCCGCGCCGCCCTACGCCACCTGCGCGACGCCCGCTGGCAGCTCCCGTACCTTCCCGCCGGTCTCCCGGCCAACGTGAGCCGCGTGTTCGGCGAGTCGCGCATGCGCCACTCGGACCGCGTCAACGCCCTCTCCTACAGCCCGGACGGGCTGCACGTCGCCAGCGCCAGCCGCGACGGGACCGTGAAAGTCTGGGACTTGGGCAACGGGCGCGAGATCGCCACCTACCGCGGCCACCTCGACCAGCCCGACGACCCCACCAAGACCGGCACCAACGTCCTCGGCGCGACCGACGTGGCGTTCCACCCCAAGAACCCGAAGATCATCGTGTCCGCGAGCGGCAATCAGGTTCACACGTGGGACCCCGCGACCGGCAAGACCCTGAAGACCGTGCTGAACCTCGGCAAGACCGACAAGCCCATCAAGTGCCTCGCGTACAGCCCGGACGGGAAGCTGCTCGCCGTGGGCGCGGACGACGGCGTGCTGCGCGTGCTCGACGACGAGGGCAAGCCCGTGTTCACCAGCCCGTCGCGGAACTCGCGCATCGAGAAGGTCGCGTTCAGCCCGAACGGGAAGCTCGTCGCCATCGGCGACAGCGCCTCGCAGGTCGCGGTGTACATGCCCGTGGGCGGGATGGGCAACCAACTGAAGATGAGCGTGCAGGGCGTGGACTTGGGCGAGGTGCTGGGCGTCGCGTTCACCGGCGACGGCGCGGCCGTGTTCTCGTGTGGACGCGACTCGAAGGCCCGGCTCACCGCCGGCCCGACCGCGGACGGCGGCGACGCGCCCAACACCGCGACCCGGCTCCGCGACTTCACCGGCCACACCAAGACCGTGACCGGGATGTGCGTCACCCCGGACGGCCAGTTCCTCGTCACCAGCAGCGAGGATCAGAGTGTGCGCGTGTGGGAGGTGAAGAGCGGCAAGCAGGTGCGCTCGTTCCAAGGGCACATGACGAAGGCGAGCGCGGTCGCGGCGCGCGGCGACGGGCGGCAGGTCGCGTCCGGGTCCGAGGACGGCGCGGTCCGCGTGTGGGACATGAGCGCCAGCGACGAGCACCGCGCCATGACCGACTCGAAGGAGTCGCTGTGGGCGGTCGCGGTCAGCCCGAACGGGAAGCGCCTCGCCGCGGCCGGCGCGGACAAGAAGGTTCGCGTATACGACCCGGCCACCGGGAAGCTCGAAGCGACCCTCGACGCGACCGCGGCGACCACGTCGCTCGCGTTCCTGCCCGACAGCAACCTGCTCGTCGCGGCCGGCGGCGAGAAAGTCATCAAGGTGTGGGACGTGGACGGCAAGAAGGTGGCAAAGGAGCTGCCGGGCCACGAACTCGCGGTTCTGGCGCTCGCCACGAGCGAGGACGGGAAGCTGATCGTGTCCGGGTCCGCCGACAACAGCGTGCGCGGGTTCGACGCGGCCAGCGGCAAGGAATTGTGGAAGTGGACCGCGCGCAAGGCCGCGTGCGGCGTGGCCGTGCGTAAGGGCGGGAAGCAGGTCGCGGTCGGGCTGGCCGACGGCACGCTGGCGGTCGTGGACATCAGCGCCGCGCCGGTCAAGGAACTGACGGCGCAGTCGGCGCACACCGCGGGCGTGGCCGGGGTCGCGCTCAGCGCCGACGGCAGCCGGGCCGCCACGGTCGGCGGCGACGGCGCGCTGCGCGTCTGGACCCTCACCGACACCGGCGCGCTCGCCCCGCTCGTCAAGTTCGAGGGCCAAGCGACGCCGACCAGCAGCACCGGGTTTTCGCCGCTGTCGTCGGTCGCGTTCAGCCCGGACGGGCGGTTCGTCGCCGCGGCCGGGGCCGACGCGGTCGTGCGCGTGTGGGACGTGCAGACCAAGAGCGAAGTGCGCGCGCTCCGCGGCCACACGGATTGGGTCACGGGCGTGGCGTTCGGCCCGGACGGGCGGTTCGTGGCCTCGGTCGCGGCCGAGAAGGACAACACGGCGCGCGTGTTCGAGTTGCCTCCGCTCGACGGCGGCAGCGGCAGCGCCGGGCACCTGTTGGCCGTGAACGCGGTCGCGGTCAGCCCCAACGGGAAGTTCGTCGCCACCGCCGGCACCGACCAGACCATCAAGATTTGGGACGTCGCCACCGGCAAGGAGGTGGGCACGCTGATCGGCAACGCCGACGTGCCCTACGCGGTCGCGTTCATGGGCAACGACGCGGTCGTGATGGGCGGCCGGTTGCCCACCGGCGACACCGGGCGCTTGCACTTCTGGGGCACGACCCCGCCGCGGCCCAACAAGGCCGTGCCGTCCGGCGAGGTGTACACCGTGGTCGCCTCCAGCGACGGCACGAAGGTCGGGGCGTGGGCCACGCGCCCGGCCGTGGGCGAGGCCGTGAAGAACAACGCCTACGAGGTGTACGACGCGAAGGGCAACCTGCTCAGTTCGCTGCCGGACAAGGGCCGCAACGTGCGCTCCGCGACCTTCACCCCGGACCTCGCGTGGGTCGTGGCCGGCGACGAAACCGGCACCGTGCGCGTCTACGACATCGCCAAGAAGGAGCGCGACGGTGGCGACTGGCCGCTGTTCCAGCGCAGCCTCGCCGACCTCGGCGTCACCGCCGACAAGAAGTACCTCGTGGCCGTGGACGACGAGGGCACCGTGAAGGTGGCCGACATCGCCAAGCGCAACGTCGTCGTGACGGGCAAGGCGCACAAGGCCGGGGTGCGGGCCGTGTACGTCTCGCCGACCGGCACGACGTTCCTCACCATCAGCAACGACCGCGAGTTGAAAGCGTGGTCGCTGACGGACCTGAAGGAACTGAAGGAAGTGCGCGCGTGGGCGCTGCCGGTGGTGGTGAACGGCGCGGCCTACGCCCCGGACGGCAAGTCGATCATCACCGCCAACGCCGACGGCACCGCCTACGTCCTCGACCTGCCGTAAGCGCGGGCGGGCGGCAGTTGTTCGAGGTCGGCAGCGCGGCCGGGGGCGAATCACCACGTGGTTCGCGCGCAACTGAGCTCCGCCGTTCGGTCGACACGCTGGGACACGGGTTCCGGTGTCGGCCCGTTCTGGGACGCTGATCCCCCACTCTAAGTGGTCAGCACGGCCCTCCACTGGAACCCGCAGTGGAAGACGTATGGGCAGTTCACCAACTCGGGTGGGAGCGTCGACCGAATGCGGAGCTCACCGAACGTGCAGCTTCGTTTCTGTCTGTTGCGTGCGACCGAACAATCGCTGCACGCAACTCGCGCGGCCGCTACAGGGACGCACTCGCAAAGTGCGCGAGTTGGTGAGCTCCGCATTCGGCGGCCGAAGCACCCAGGCCTTTGCGGAGGAGAGAATGCCATCCCGACAAATTCCCGAGTTGCCTTGCCCGCGCCGCTGGGTGCTGACGCTTCTCGCCCTTCTGGTGTTTGCCGCTGCTACCCCTGCTCAGGAGAAAGAACCTGAGCACCTCCTGCTCATCTTTGCTGGCCAATCCAACATGGAGGGCAAGGGCACCTCGAACACCGCGTCGAAGTTGACTGATAAAGAGAAGGCGGTCGTCC
>VGZJ01000176.1 GCA_016872595.1 Planctomycetota bacterium | reverse complement strand
GCCCGCGCCGCCGGTTCCGCCGCCCGCCCCGCCCGCGCCGGCCCCGGTGCGCGTGGACCCCAACGAGCACGGCTTCGACGCCGAGACCAACTCGCGCTACGAGTCGATCAAGAAGGGGAACACGTACATCACCGAACTGCAGCACATGACGACAGCGCAGCTGCAGCAGGCCGCGAAGGACGCCCGCATCCCGCGCGAGGAGTACGCGGGCCTCAAAAAGCAGGACCTCGTCTACCGCATCCTCCGCGAACTGAGCGAGGCCAACGGGCTGATGTTCGGTGAGGGCACGCTCGAGGTGCTGCCCGACGGGTTCGGGTTCCTCCGCAGCCCGGACTACAACTACCTGCCGTGCCCGGACGACATCTACATTTCGCCGTCGCAGATCCGCCGGTTCGGGCTGCGCACCGGGGCCGTGGTCGCCGGCCAGACGCGCCCGCCGAAGGAGAACGAGCGCTACTTCGCGCTGCTCCGCGTCGAGGCCATCAACTACCACGAGCCGGACCTGCTCACGCAGAAGGTGGTGTTCGACGACCTCACCCCGCTGCACCCCGAGCGCCGGCTGAAGCTCGAAACGACACCGGACGAGCTGAACACGCGCGTCATCGACCTCATCACGCCCATCGGCAAGGGTCAGCGCGGGCTGATCGTGGCCCCGCCGCGCACCGGCAAAACGGTGCTGCTCCAGAAGATGGCAAACTCCGTCATCAAGAACCACCCGGAGTGCTACGTCATCGTGCTGCTGATCGACGAGCGCCCGGAAGAAGTGACCGACATGGCCCGGACGGTGAAGGGGCCGAAGGTCGAGGTCGTGTCGAGCACGTTCGACGAGCCGCCGGAGCGCCACGTTCAGGTCAGCGAGATGGTGATCGAGAAGGCCAAGCGGCTGGTGGAATACGGCACCGACGTGGTGATCTTCCTCGACTCCATCACGCGCCTCGCGCGGGCCTACAACACGTTGTCGCCGGGCAGCGGCAAACTGCTCAGCGGCGGCCTCGACGCCACCGCGCTGTACAAGCCCAAGCGGTTCTTCGGCGCGGCCCGCAACATCGAAGAGGGCGGCTCGCTGACCATCCTCGCCACCGCGCTCGTCGACACCTGCTCGAAGATGGACGAGGTGATCTTCGAAGAGTTCAAGGGCACGGGCAACATGGAGGTCCACCTCGACCGGCGGTTGGTGGACCGGCGCGTGTACCCGGCCATCGACGTGAACGCCAGCGGCACCCGCAAAGAAGAACTGCTGCGCGGCGACGACGAGCTGCGACTCGTCCACATCATGCACCGCATTTTGGCCGACATGAACCCGGTGGAGGCGATGGAACTGCTGCTCAAGCAACTGGGCAAGCACAAAACCAACGCCGAGTTCCTCAACAGCGTCACACTTACGTGACGCCAACGGGCGTGCTATCATCGGGCGTCCTACTTTTCGGAGGCCGCCCGATGCACGCGCCCGAGTCCGCGTCCGCCTCTCCCCCTTACGACGCGACGACCGATCTCACGTCCGCACTCGACGCCAAGGACGGCGTACTTCCGGTCGCGGGCGCACTTCCCGCCGTACCCGGCTACGACGTCTCCGAACAAATCGGCAGCGGCGGCATGGGCCTCGTGTTCGCGGCGCACGACCCGGCCTTCGACCGCGAGGTCGCGATCAAGGTCACACGCCGGGCCACTGACGCCGCGCAATTCGTCATTGAAGCGAAGGTGACCGCACAACTGCCGCACCCCGGAGTGCCGCCCGTTTACGCGCTGGGCAAACTCGCGGATGGGCGTCCATTCCTCGCGATGAAGCTCATCCGTGGACGCACGCTCTCCGACGAGTTGAAGGCACCCAACCGCACCGGCGAACTCGCTGGCCGCGCGAGCGGCGTTCGCCGAGGCCGCGCGACTGGACCCGGAGCGATGGGAGCCAGACCTGCGCCGCATCACGCCTCCCGAAGTCGCTCCGCCGCCGCGCGAAGTAAAACCGTAACGCGCTAGCAAACTTCCCTTCCCGCGCGGATAATGGGTGTGCCTCTCCCACGGGGACACGGCCATGACCGCCGCGCCGGATCGTGTGACCGACCTCATCGACGTGATTCAGCGACTGTCGCAGGCCCGCGACATTGCCACCGTGCAGGACATCGTGCGCACCGCCGCGCGGCGGCTCACCGGCGCCGACGGCGCGACCTTCGTGCTGTGCGACGGCGACCGGTGCCACTACGTGGACGAGGACGCCATCGGCCCGCTGTGGAAGGGCCAGAAGTTCCCGATGTCCGCGTGCGTCAGCGGGTGGTCGATGCTCAACCGCCAGACGGCGGTGATCCCGGACGTGTTCGCCGATTCGCGCGTCCCGCACTCCGCGTACCGGGCCACCTTCGTCAAGAGCATGGTCATGGTGCCGGTGCGCGCCGGCCCCGAACCGCTCGGCGCGATCGGCACGTATTGGGCCGACCAGCGGACGCCGACCGAAGACGAGGTGCGGTTGCTCGAAGCGCTGGCCGGCACTACCGCGGTCGCGCTCGAGAACGTCCGGCTCATCACCGGTCTGGAAGACCTCGTCGCGCGGCGCACCGCGGAACTCGAAGAGGCCAACGGGCGGCTGGTGGCCGCGAACGGCGAGCTGATGGCCGCGCACCGCAGCGCGGACCGCGTGTTCGCGGCGTACGCCAAGGCGCTGCCCGGCACGGTCCTCGACGGCAAGTACCGGCTCGACGAGCAGCTCGGGTCCGGCGGGTTCGGGGTGGTGTTCCGCGCCCGCCACCTGACGCTCGACGTGCCCATCGCGGTGAAGGTGTTCCGCCCGGTCGCGGGCAACGACTCGGCGCTCGAACTCCAGCGGTTCCTGCGCGAGGGCGCGACGGCCGCGCGGCTCGGCCACCCGAACGCGGTGCGCGTGCTCGACAGCGGGGTGTCGTCCGGCGGGATCGCGTTCTTGGCAATGGAACTGCTCCGCGGGCACTCGCTGGCGCGCGAGCTGAGCCTCGTCGGGGCGCTCTCGATGCGCCGGGCGGCGCGGGTCGGCGCGACCGTGGCCGGGGTGCTGGCCGCGGCGCACAAGCAGGGCATCGTCCACCGCGACATCAAGCCGGACAACATCTTCCTGCACGCGGACGGCGACGGGGCGGAAGTGGTGAAGGTCGTGGACTTCGGAATCGCCAAGTTCTTCGCCGGACCGCAGAGCGGTGGCGACTACCTGACGCGCACCGGCGAGTACGTGGGCACGCCGCGGTTCGTGGCCCCGGAGCGGATGCGCGGGGTGGCGGGCGACGACGGGCGCTCGGACGTGTTCAGCTTGGGGGCCGTGCTGTACGAAATGGTGTGCGCCGCCCCGCCGTGGTCCAGCGAGCAGGAGCGGCAGATCGCCGCCGGGCTGGTGCTCGACGCGCGCCCGGTGCCGATGAGCCGGTTCCGGCGCGCGGTGCCGGCCGAGTTGGAAGCCGCCGTCGGGCGCGCGCTGGCGTGGAACCCGACCGACCGCCCGACCGCGGAGGAACTGGGCGACGCGCTGACGGCCCTCGTGCCGACACTGGACGACACGCCCCCGCGCGCCGCGCCCGCCGCGCCGCTCGACTCCGAGGGCACCGAACTGCAACCCGCGGCCCGCTGGCCGGGGTGACGTTCGCGCGGGCGCGGATAGTGTAACCGCACACGCCCCTTCCCCACCGCGCGCACCACCATGTTGTACGAAGGCGACTTCTCCCCCCCGGCCGGGCGGTTCGCGCTCGTCGCCGCCCGGTTCAACGGCCTCGTCGTCGAGCAACTCCTCGCCGGGGCGACCGACGCACTCGCGCGCCACGGCGTGAGCGCCGACCGCATCGACCTCGTCCGTGTCCCCGGTTCGTTCGAGATCCCGCTCGTCGCGCAGAAACTCGGCACGAGCGCGAAGTACGCGGCCGTCATCTGTTTGGGGTGCGTGATCCGCGGCGACACCGACCACTACGACCACGTCGCCGGCACCGCGACCAGCGGCATCGCGCAGGCCGCGCTCGCCAGCGGCGTGCCGGTCATCTTCGGCGTACTCACCTGCGACACGCTGGAACAGGCGCTGCACCGCGCCGGGGCGAAGGCCGGCAACAAGGGGTTCGAGGCCGCGGTCGCCGCGGTCGAGATGGTGAACCTGATGAAGAAGCTGCCGTAGGACCGGCTTCCGGCCTGTCCAAAGCGGGACGGACTGGAAGCCGGTCCTACAACTACGCGGCCTCGGCTTCGGTGAAGAGCGTCGTGCCGTGGAGCTTGAAGGCGACGCGGCGACCGTCGGCGGTCGGGGCGGTGCCGGAGAACGCGAGCCGCAGCGGGCCGGTGCCGGGGGCGTCGACGCGCACCTCCGCCGGCTTGTCCCCTTCGAGCGGCACGCGCGCCACCTCCGCGCCACCGCGGTACACGAGCAACTCGCCGTCGCGCGCCGGCACGCCGGACAACAGGATCGGGCCGCTCGCGGCAGGCAGTTCCAGTTCCGGTTCGAGCCACAGGTCCGGGCCGAGGCCCACACGGGGCTTGGGCGCGGGCCGCGCGGCAAACCACTTCCACGGCTTCAGGGCGTCGAGCTGGCGGCCCACGAACCGGCGGAAGTACGGGAACTCGGTCTTCAGGAGCGCCGCGGCGGCGCGCCACCGCGGGAGCCGGCACCGCACGCGGTTGTGGTGCCACTTCTGGGCCGCGCGGATCAACAGCCCGTGAAACTGCCGCGACCACGGCCGCGGGTGGAACAGCGTCGTCGTGACCCACGCGTCCACGTAGGTCATGCTCACGTACCCGACGTTGCGCACGCACACGTCGAACAGTTCGCGGTAGAAGCGCTCGGGGAACGTGTCCACGGCCCCGTCGCCGGCCCCGTTGGTCTTGGTGTCGCGGTGCAGGCGGGTGTGCGCGAGCACGTCCGGGATGTGTTCGATGGCGGCCCCGGCGCACGCGGCCCGCAGCCAGTAGTCGTAGTCCATCACCAGTTTCAGGTTCTCGTCGAACGGCCCCAACCGGGCCGCGAGCCGGGCGCGCCAGAACGTCGCCGGCTGGCTGATACAGCAGCACCCCGTCAGCGCCTCGAAGGAGTACGGCGCGGTCGGGTACATCATCAGGTAGCGGTCGCCGGCGTCGACGAAGGCGTCGCGCCCGTACACGAGGTCGCAGTTCGGGCGGTCGGCGAAGTGCTCGACGACGCGCCGCACCGCGCCGGGCCGCAGCAGGTCGTCCGAGTTCAGGTACGCGCGGATCGAGCCGGTCGCGCGCGCCATGCCCTTGTTGATGGCGTGCGTCTGCCCGCGGTCCTTCTCGCTGACCCAGTTCAGCCGCGGGCCGTAGCTCTTCAGCACGTCGAGCGTCCCGTCGGTCGAGCCGCCGTCGATCACCTGATAGTCGATGTGCGGGTAGTCTTGGCCCAGCACGCTGTCGATAGTGCGGCGGACGAACGCGCCTTGGTTGTACGACGGGGTGACAATCGACACGACCGGCGGGTCGGTGACGCGCACGCGCGTCGCGGCGCGGTCGGCGACGCGCGCGAGGGCCGCGGCCAGCGCGTCGGCGGCCCGGTCCCACGACGGTTCGGCCCCGGTCGCCGGCGGAACCACGAACACGTCATTCGTGGTCGTCCACGGATCGGCGCACACTTCTTGGCGCGCGGCCTCGGTGGGCACGGCGACGGCCCCGGCGCGGGTCTGGTACGGGTGGTGTTCGGAGCGCAGGCGGCGCAACTCCGCCGGGGCGTACCGCTCCGGGTGCGCCTCGTGCGCGAGGCCGGTCAAGCACACGATCTGCCGGGCCAGCGGGTACGTGTCGCCCCCGTCGGCCGGGGCGCAGCGGATCAGAACATCGTAATCCCCCTCGAACACGACGCGGTCTTCGAGTTCCTTGTAGTACTGGCCGACGGCGAGGGTGTACCGCGTCACGTTCGGGCGCGCGTCGGGGAACAGGTGGTAGTTGTAGACGGTGTGGAACAGCACGTACTCGTTCGCGGGGTCGCGCGCGAGCAGGGCGCTCAGGGCCCCGTGGAGCCACGGGGTCCGGTCGTCGGATGCGCCGAACGCGAGGCGGCGCAGGTCGATGCCGATCTTCATGGGCCGGAGCGTAATCCGTTCGCGCGCGGGCCGTCAAGCCGAAGCGCCGCCCCTACCACACTGGTGCGCGGCCCGCCCCCGCGGTACGCTGAGCGTCGGAGGTGACTTGATGACCGGTATGTTCGCGGACATGGCCCCGGTGGGGCCGATTGCAGTTGCCGGATGCGCCGCGTGCGTGGCGGTGCCGTTCGTGATCGGTTTCGTCGTGCTGATTACCTTGCGCATTCGCCGTACTCGCACACGAGACACTATGGAGGAACCCAATGACGACACTTGACCGCTATCGCGGGGCGCTGCTCGGCCTCGCGGCCGGGGACGCGCTCGGCACCACGCTGGAGTTCGAACGCCCGGGTTCGTTCGAGCCGCTCACCGACATGGTCGGCGGGGGGCCGTTCAACCTGCAACCGGGCCAGTGGACCGACGACACCTCGATGGCCCTGTGCCTCGCGGAGAGCCTCGTCGCGAAGCAGGACTTCGACCCGGTTCACCAGCTCGAAACCTACGTGCGCTGGTGGCGCGACGGGCACCTGAGCGTGAAGGGCTACTGCTTCGACATCGGCGGGGCCACGCGCGGCGCGCTGTACCGCTTCACGCAGACGCAACAGCCCTTCTGTGGCGACACCTCACCGAACGCGGCGGGCAACGGCTCGCTGATGCGGCTCGCGCCCGCGCCGCTGGCGTTCGCGCGCGACCCGGCGAAGGCCATCTTCATCGCCGGCGAAAGCTCGCGCACCACGCACGCCACCGACGAGTGCGTCGATTCGTGCCGTTACTTCGCGGGCCTGTTGCTGGCCGCGCTCGGCGGCATGTCGAAGCGCGAGATGCTGAACAACGAGTACGAGCCGGCGGTGAAGTGCTGGATCGAGAACCCGCTCGCGGAGAAGGTGGCGCAGATCGCCCGCGGCTCGTTCAAGGTGAAAGAGCCGCCGCAGATTCGCGGCAGCGGGTACGTGATTCACACGCTGGAAGCGGCGCTGTGGGCGTTCCACACCACCGACACATTCCGCGAGGGCGCGCTCCGCGTCGTGAACCTCGGCGAAGACGCCGACACGACCGGGGCCGTCTACGGCCAGATCGCCGGCGCGTACTACGGGGCCGACGGCATTCCGAGCGAGTGGCGCGACAAGCTCGCCATGCGCGACCTGATCGAACAGCGCGCCGCCGAGCTGCACGTGCTGGGAGGGGTGTAAAAACGAAGAGTCTGATCCGCAGATTGCGGATCAAACTCTTCTGTCGGTCACTTCGCGGCCTTGACCGTGTGGCCCGCGGCGAAGCCGGCGGCGAGCGCCTCGCACTGCGCGACGGTCATTTCGCCCTCTTGCACCCACACGCGGTACTTCAGCTTGAGAGGCGCTTTGGGGGTCAGGTCGTACTCAAAGTAGTCGCCGAACCGCCCGTAGTCGCGCTCGCTCCCGCGCGTCTCCTTCGGGTTGTCCGGGTGGCCGATCCGCAGGACCGTGTACCGCTTCTCGCCGGTCACGAAGCTCATCGCGTTCCACGGCAGGTTCACGGTCTTCGTGTCCTTGCCCTTCGCGTCCCAGTTGCGCGTCTCGCCGGGCTTGCCCTTGCCGTCGGGACGCAGGTAGTAGGTGTTGGCCTTGCCGTTCTTGGACACCTCTTGGTTGGCGCGGAAGTGGAACCCGGCGTGTTGCGGGTCGCCGTCGAGCCGGACCTTTTCCAGCTTCGTCGAAAGGGTCGTGCTCCAGTCGATGAGCGTGCCGCCGGTGGTGGCATACGCGGTCACGGTGCGCTCCTCGGACGCGAACTCCGCGCCGTCCTTGCCGTGCCACGAGATCGCACCGCGCTGAAGGCCGTATACCTCACCGGCCTCGGTCGCGAGCGCCTTGTCGTGTTGGCTGAACACGTTGTCGTGGCCGTGCCAGATGTCCGCGGTCTTCCCGTCGTAGCTGATCCGGTTGAACCCGAAGAACAGTCCGCGGTGGTGCGGGAACTGCCCGTCCTTGTTCGTCTTCGCGCTGCTGTTGGTCAGCACCACGTCGCCCTTCGCCGGGTCGTAGACGTTGTGGAACGGCTTGAACGTGTAGAAGTGATCCTTCGGGTCGTGCGCGAGGTTGAAGTAGTGGAGCACCTTGCGCCCGTCGTAGGCGAGCAACCCGGTGCCGTCCTTCTCGTCGGCGAACTTGAACTGCGGCGGGGCCTTGACGTAGTTGAGCATCGTCGGCGTGACCGTGACCGGTTCGCCGGCCTTGAGTTTCGGCAGCACGAACACGAGCGTTTTGCCGTTGGCCGTGACCTGCGCGGGCGCGTGCAGTCCGTCCGGGAGGGTCACGCTGTTCGCGCCGGCCGCGTTCGCGGGCAGCGGCGCGACCACGACCACGTTGGTCTGATCGGTGGCCCCGCCGGTGATCGTGAGTTTCTGCGCCGGCGCGGGCGCGGCGAGCGCGAGCAGAACCGCGAGGGCGGGCAGCGTGCGGGTCATGGTGGTTCACCTTCGAGAGAGGGGCGCGTAGAATGGCTCCGCCGAACGGGGGAGTACCGATGAGCGTATCCGCCGCCGAACTGACCGCCAAGAAGTGCGCCGCGTGCGAGGGCGGGGTGCCGCCGCTGTCCGCGGAGCGCGTCGCCGCGCACCTGCCCGCGGTGCCGGACTGGAAGCTCTCCGCCGACGGGAAGTCCATTCGCCGGAAGTACACGTTCAAAGACTTCGTGAGCGCACTGGCGTTCGTGAACGAGGTGGGCGCGCTGGCCGAGGCCGAGGACCACCACCCGGATTTCCACCTGACCGGGTACCGGCACGTGGCGCTGGAACTGAGTACGCACGCCATCGGCGGGCTGAGCGCGAACGACTTCATCGTGGCGGCGAAGATCGACGCCCTGTTGGGGTAGCGCCCGCGCGCGTCGTGTGTGGTAAGATTCGCTGTACACTCGCGCCCGCTCGCACGGGCCGCCCCCGGAACCCGCCGTGCCCACCGCACCCTCTCCGACCCTTTGGGACTCGCCGCCGCGCGACCTCGCGCGCGCGCTGTTCGCGGGGGCGCGCGACGCGCTGCTGGTGCTGGATCGCGACCGGCGCGTGGTGGACGCGAACGGCGCGGCCGCGGCGCTGGTGGGGGTGCCCCCCGCGGCGCTCGCCGGTGCGCCCCTCGACGAGGTGCTCGACGGCGCGCCGGCGGGCGCGCCGCTCCCGGCGGGCGCGCGGCTTCGCAGCGGCCCGTGGGTCGCGCTGAGCGCGACCGCGGCCGGGCCGTTCACCGTACTCTCCGTGCGCGCGGAGCCGCGCGTCGCGGACCGGTTCCGCAACGTCGTCGAGGGGGCGGTGCAGGGCGTCCTGATCCACCAAGACGAGCGGATCCGGTACGCGAACACGGCGCTGGCGCGGATGTTCGGGTACGACGGCCCCGCGGACCTCGTGGGCCGGGCCTTGTGGGACACGTTCGCGCCGCCCGAGCACGTCGATGTGTTGCGCGCGCGCACCGCGGCCATCTACGCGGGCGAGGCGGTGGCCCCGCACCCGGGTTGGTGCGCGGTGGGCAAGGACGGGCGCAAGGTCTGGGTCTCGACGGCCGCGAGCCTCATCGAGTGGGACGGCCGCCCGGCGGTGGCCTCGTTCTACCTCGACATCTCCGAGCAGAAGCGCGCCGAGGAGTCATTGCGCGCGAGCGAGCGGTTCGTGCGCGCGATCACCGGCGCGTCGCCGCTGACGATGTACGTGTTCGACCGACTGGAGTGGCGCAACGTCTGGGCGAACCGGCAGATCACCGACGACCTCGGGTACACGCCCGACGACGTGCGGGCGATGGGGCCGGACTTCCTCGCCCGCCTGCTCCACCCGGACGACCTCGCGCGCGTGCCCGCGCTCTTGGCCCGCTGGGACACGGCGCGCGACGACGAGGTACTGGAGACCGAGTACCGGATGCGCCACGCGGACGGCTCGTGGCGCTGGTTCGTGGCACACGACACGGTGTTCGCCCGCGCCCCGGACGGGCGCGTCCAACAGTTCCTCGGCACCACCCTCGACGTGACCGCGCGCAAGCGCGCCGAGGACGAGCTGCGGCACTCCCGAGCGCTGTACCACTCGCTGGTCGCGAACCTCCCGATCAGCCTGTTCACGAAGGACCGCGCGGGCCGGTTCCTGTTCGCCAACGAGCGGTTCTGCGAGACCGCGGGCGTGTCCCTCGACGCGCTCGTCGGCAAGACAGACGCGGAGTTGTGGCCCGACGAACTGTCGGCCACGTTCCGGGCCGACGACCTGCGCGTCATGGAGACCGGGTGTGTACTCGAGAAGGAGGAACGGAACCGCGACCGGACCGGCGCGCCGATCCACGTTCACATCATCAAAACGCCGGTGCGCGGCGCGGGCGGCGAGGTGGTCGGGGTGCAGGGCGTGTTCTGGGACATCACCGCGCGCAAGCACGCCGAGGACGAGCGCCGCCAGACCGAGGCCCGACTCGCGGCCGTGATTGCCAACTCGCCGGGCATGGCGATCCAGTGGTACGACGCCGACGGGCGCGTCGTGCTGTGGAACCGCGCGTCGGAGGAGATGTTCGGGTACCCCGCGGCCGAGGCGCTGGGGCGCACGCTCGATCAGTTGATCCACACGCCGGACGAGTTCGACGAGTTCAAGCGCACGTGCGCCGCGATCGCGCGCACCGGCGCGCCGGTCGCGCCCACCGAGTACGCCTTCCGCCGGCGCAACGGCGCGCGGGGCACGTGCATCTCGACGCTGTTCGCGATCCCCGGCCCGGACGGGGCCGCGTGGTTCGTGTGCATGGACCTCGACATCACCGAGCGCAAGCGCGCCGAGGAGGAGCGCCAGCGGCTCGAAGCGCAGGTGCTCCAAGCGCAGAAACTGGAGAGCTTGGGCGTGCTCGCGGGCGGCATCGCCCACGACTTCAACAACCTGCTCACCTCCGTACTGGGGTACTCGAACCTCGCCGCGCTCGAACTGTCGGCCGCGTCCCCGGCGCGGGCGATGCTGGCCGAGATCGAGAAGGCCGCGCAGCGCGCCGCCGAACTCACCCAGCAGATGCTCGCGTACTCCGGGCGCGGCAAGTTCGTGGTCCGCGCCGTCGGCCTCGACGTGCTCGTGCGCGAGATGCACAAGCTGCTGCAGTCGGTCGTGTCGAAGAAGGCCGTCGTGCACCTCGAACTGGCCGCGGCCACGGTGGAGGCCGACGCGACCCAACTGCGGCAGGTGGTGATGAACCTGCTCACGAACGCCTCGGACGCGCTCGACGGGCAGCCCGGAGCGATCGCGGTGCGCACCGGCACGCGCGCCCTCAGCGCCGACGAGCTGCGCTCGCCGTTCGTACCGGACGCGCCGCCCGCGGGCGACTACGCCGTCCTTGAGGTCGCGGACAGCGGGTGCGGAATGACCGAGGAGACGGTCGCGCGCGTTTTCGACCCGTTCTTTACCACTAAGTTCACCGGGCGCGGGCTGGGGTTGGCCGCGGTCCTCGGCATCGTCCGCGGGCACCGCGGGAGCCTGCGCATCGACACCGCGCCCGGCCGCGGCACGACCTTCACCGTGTTCCTGCCGTGCGCCCCGGTCGCCCCAGAGGTCGCCGCGCCGGACCCCGCCGCGCCCGCGCCGCGCCGCGGGCACGGGCCGGTGCTGGTGGTGGACGACGAGGAGAACGTACGCACGTTCGTGTGCCGCGTGCTCGCCGAGGCCGGGTACGAGACGCTCCCGGCGGGCGACGGCGCGGAGGCCCTGCGCGTACTGGGCGCGAACCCGACCGCGGTGCGCGCGGCCGTCGTCGATCTGACGATGCCGCGCGTCGACGGCTGGGAGCTGGCCGGGCGCTTGAGCGCCGCCGCGCCCGGCCTGCCGGTGCTGCTGATGAGCGGGTACACCGAGGCCGAACTGGGCCGGCGCGAGGGCCGGGCCAACGTCGCCGGGTTCCTCCAAAAGCCCTTCCGCGCCGCCGACCTGCTCGACCTGCTCGCCCGCCTCGCCCGTTAGTCGCACCACCCACCGACACCGCCATGCACACCGAAGCCGTAGCCTACTTCCGCGACCTACAGGACCGCATCTGCGCCGCGCTGGCGCGCGCCGACGGCGGGGCCGCGTTCCGCGAAGACACATGGGAACGCGCCGAGGGCGGGGGCGGGCGCACGCGCGTCATCGAGAACGGCGCGGTGTTCGAGAAGGGCGGGGTGAACTTCTCCGAGGTGTACGGCGACCTGACCCCGGAGTTCGCCAAGCAGCTCCCCGGCGACGGCCTCGCGTTCTCCGCGACCGGCGTCTCGCTGGTGCTGCACCCGCGCAGCCCGCTGGTGCCCACGGTTCACGCCAACTTTCGGTTCATCACGCACGGCGCGCTGGCGTGGTTCGGCGGCGGCGGCGACCTGACCCCGTACTACCCGTTCAAGGAGGACGTGGTTCACTTCCACAAGGTGTGGAAGCGCGCGTGCGACGCGCACCCCGCGGTGGCCGAACACGGCAAGCTAAAGAAGTGGTGCGACGACTACTTCCACCTGAAGCACCGCGACGAGGCCCGCGGCGTCGGCGGCATCTTCTTCGACAACGTGACCGCGAGTGACGCGACGTTCGCGTTCGTGCGCACCGCCGGCGACGCCTTCCTCGACGCCTACCTGCCGATTGTGGAGCGCCGCAAGGGGCTGCCGTACACCGCGGAGCAGCGCGCGTTTCAGGAGTATCGGCGCGGGCGGTACGTCGAGTTCAACCTCGTGTACGACCGCGGCACGACGTTCGGCCTGAAGACGAACGGCCGCACCGAGAGCATCCTGATGAGCCTGCCGCCGGTGGTGCGCTACGTGTACGACTACAAGGCCCCGAGCGGCACACCCGAAGCCGAGCTAACGGAGTATTGGCTCAAGCCGCAGGATTGGGCCGGAATGGAGGGGTGAAGACGAACAATAGACTCGTTGCGCAATAGCGATCGATGGCCTATTCATAGGGTTATGACGAATTACGAGAAATTGCGTCGGAAGCCGTTGTTGTTCCGCATGTTCACGGGGCTCTCGGCCGACGAGTTCGACAAGGT
>VGZJ01000175.1 GCA_016872595.1 Planctomycetota bacterium | reverse complement strand
GGTCGAGCCGTGGAACTCCAACTTGATCTCGCGGTCGAAATCCACACGCAGGGGGTCATTTCGGCGGTCACCCATTGGGTTCCTCGGTCATTTCGGCAGGAAAGAGGCAGAAACGCTGGGAATCCCAGGGTTCCGGCGCACATGCCATGCCGAAAGTCGAAGGTCATCTGGGAAATAGGGGCCGACGGATAATCCCCCGGCGCGCGGTGAACCGCGCGCACGACCGAATCGGGGAACGTCGCGGCATAGAACCGCGCCGCGGCCTCCGCGTCCCGGTCGTACCACAGACAAACGGTGTTCTTCGCCGGCGTAGCCATGCCACTTCCTCCTTGCGGGCGAGCCGTGTATGGGAGCGAATCTGAGGCCACGTGATATTAGGCTCGGTCTACGCTACCACCAGACGCCAGCTGATGTGCCACGGTTCTGATCGGTAATCCGGCTGCAACACTCGGAATTCAAGGTACACGGCCCCGGCCGGCAGCCAGATTGATGCCTCTCCCGGAGCGAGCAGAATGTCTGCTAGTGAACGCCACGGCAGTTCGCCAAACTCTGGTGGCAAGTCCCCTTCGTTGGGATCAACCGGCAAAGGACCGAACCGAAAGGCAACGCGCTCCGGGTCGGGCATCAGATCGAGCGAGTACCCGCACCGCAACCGCAGCCGGGAAGCTACATCAGAGCGGCACGGGAACGGAACGATCTTGACCCCGAAGTGCCACCCATCGCCGAGTTGCCAGACCGGGGCGCGTCGCGCATCGGATGGTTCCCCCCAGCCCATTTCTTCTCCTCGGCCTTTGGCGAGAAACGACCATGACGACCCCTTTGGCATTTCTGCCGAAGGCTGTCTTTCGCCCTGAAGGGGCGGGCTTCGTCAGCCCCGGCCGACGGCCGGGGTAAACGCGGGTTGTTCCGCGCGTCCTGTAGGGACGCGCTCCCGTAGCGCGTCCCTACAGGACGCAATACAAGAACCCACCGGCTTCCCCGGCCGCTGGCCGGGGCTGACGAAGCCCGCCCCTTCAGGGCGGAAGGCACGCAAGCGGGATACGGACAGCACTCTGACCGTCGGGCCTCGCTCGCAGAGCCTCGCTCGACCGCGACCTACGAGACTTCGACCATCGCCTTCACCACGCCGGTTTCGGGCTTCAGCCAGTTGGTGAACTCGCCGATCAGGGCGTCCATCGGGGCGCGGTGGGTGATCCACGGTTGCGTGTCCAGCATCCCGCCTTCGATGAGGCGGATGATGCGCACGAACTCGTGCGGCAGGGCGTTGCGGCTCGCGAGGAACGTCATCTCGCGCCGATGCATCAGCGGTTGCGTGAACTGCAACCCGTCCTGCGTGATACCCACCCACACCAGCCGGCCGGCGAACCCGACGAAGTGGTACGCGCCGTTCATGCTCTTCGCGCTGCCGGTCGCGTCCACCACGACGTTGCCGAGCTTCCCGCCGGTCAACTCGGTGAACGCCTTCACGTCGGCGTCGAAGTCGCCCTTCGAGAGGATCGTGTCGGTCACGCCCATCTTGTCGCGCGCGAATGCGAGGCGCTGCTCATTCAGGTCCATCACCACGACGCGCGCGCCGGCGAGCTTGGCGAACTCGATCACTGAGAGGCCGATGGGACCGGCCCCGATCACGAAGACGGTTTCGTCCGCGCGCGGGGCCGCGCGGTTGATCGCGTGCAGCCCGATACCGAGTGTTTCGACCAGCGCCAGTTGCTCGTAGCTGAGCTTCTTGGAGACGTGCAGCTTGCGCGCGGGCACCGTGAACAGCGGGCGCAGGCCGCCGTCAACGTGTACGCCGAGCGTCTGGTGGTTCTCGCAGCAGTTGGAGTGCCCGCGGGCGCACGAGTAGCACCGCTGGCAGTTGATGTACGGCTCGACCGCGGCCCGGTCGCCGACCTTCACGTTGGTCACGCCGTCGCCGGTTGCGACCACTTCGACGCCGAGTTCGTGGCCGGGGATGCGCGGGTAGCTGAAGAACGGCATCTTGCCGAGGTAGCCGCTGTAGTCGGTGCCGCACACGCCGACGCGCGCCACGCGCACGACCGCGTCGCCGGGACCGGGCGCGGGCGGTTCGGGGATGTCGATGACGCGGAACTGTTTCGGCTCGGCGAGTTGAACGGCTTTCATGGCGGCTCCGGGTGAGGTGCCGCCATTGTAGAAAGCGCAGCGCTACCGCACCTTCGCTTTGAAGCGCACGGTTCCACTCTGACCGGGGAGGATCGTGCCGGGCAGTTCCCAGCGCACCACCACCGAGCCGGCTTCGTTCTCCGCCGCCGTGAAGTTCGCGGGGCGGTCGGACTGCGCGGAACCCGGCACGTACTCCAGCCGCCCGCTCAGGCTGTCGCTCACGACGATGTCGCTCACGGCCTTCGCGCCGGTGTTGGCGTACTTGATGGTCACGGTCACGACCTCGCCCGGCTCCTTCGGCCCCGGCGGGTCGATGGCCTTCGTCACCGTCAGCGGTTGCAACGTCGGGAACGCCGTGAGCTGTTCCGGTTCGACCAGCGCGCCCGTGACCTTTACGCCCTCGACCTGCCCGACGACCGCGGGGCGCGTCGTGCCGATGTAGAACGACAGCCCGACCTTGCCGACGTAGGCCGACGCGCGGACCTTGCCCTCTAGCCCGGTGGGGCGCTCGCTGCCGATGGTCGCCATCACCCCTTGGCGGTCGCGAATGTTGCCGGTCGCCAGCGCGCCGCTGTGCGCGGCAATGTTCTGTTGCCCCTGATAGCCGCTGGGCAGCACCTCGACGCGGCGCACCATGAACCGCGGCGAGGCGATCACGACCACGTTCGACGTGGTGACGCGGCGCTTCCCGCCCACGGTGAACTCGACGCCCACGTCGGTCGGGTTCAGACCGCCGAGCTTGTCGTTGCGGTTGATGCCGAGCGGGTCGTTGCGGTCGCCGCCGTCCACGAAGAACTCTTCCTTGACCGGCTTCGGCCCCAAGATCGGGTCGAACATCGGCACGGCCCAGTACGCGAACACCGGGGGCACGGCGGGCGCTTTCAGCTCGCGCTCGCCCGGCAGCAGCACCGTGCCCGGCACCGCGAACCGGCTCAGTTGCTCCGCGGTCGGCTTCAGGTTGCCGACGCGCACGATCGCCATCAGCCGGCCGTTATCGCGCGCGGCCTTGAGCGCGGTGTCGTCGGTCGTGTCCGGCATCTCGACGGGCGCGTCGCGGTCCACCTGCGCCGGCAGCGCCTTCTCCGGGTCTTCGAGGTAGATCACCTTCGTGAGTACCACGCCCTTGAGAACCTTCTCGATGTCGGCCGCGCTGAACGTGAGCGGCAGCGGGTAGTCCATGTACTTCATGCCGGCGCGCGGCACGAGCGACCCGCGGACCTCGACTTCCGGGTACAGCGCCTTGCCGGGGTGGTACGGCAGGTTCGACAGCTCGAAGCGGTACACGTAGCCGGGGCGCAGGCCGAACACCGACGGGACCGCGTCGTACACGCGGCTCTGCGCGGTGCCGGGGAACGCGGTCACGCGCACGTCCTTCGGGGCGATGAACCGGGCCGCGACCAGCGGGGCCGGGGCCTGCTGCTCGAAGCGCATCACGTGCGCCGGCAGCGCGCCGGGCGCGCCGTGCGCGGGCACCGGCACCGCGCCGGGTTGCGCCATCAGGGTCGGCCCGACCGCCAGCGCGCCGAGCAGGGTGAGCGTGCGTGCCTTCATTGGGAAGCCCCTTGTAGGACAGGCCTCTGGCCTGTCCAAGAAACGGGACAGGCCAGAGGCCTGTCCTACACGAGCAAAAACCCCGCACCCCGACAGATTGCGGAATGCGGGGTTCACCTGTCAGCAAACCGCGGCGCTACTTCGCGGGCTTCGGGTCCGGCGCGACTGGGGCCGTCGGGCCGACCGGCGCGATCGGCGGCAGGTCCGGCAGGCTCGCGGGCGGCTTCACGGTCGCGGTGCCCGGCGGGTTCACCGGGGCCAGCGGCCCGGCCCCGATGGGGGGCAGCGTGTCCACACCGCCGCCCTTCGGCAGATCGGGCAGCGGCTTCGGGTTCGGCAGCCCCGGCACCGGGCGCGGGCCGGGCACCAACATGCCGGGCGGCGGCGCGGTCATGGCCGGCGACACGCGGTTCTCGAGGTCGATGTTACCCATGCGGATCACGGCCAGAATCGTGCCGCGGCGCTGGGCCTCGGCCACCGGGTCCGCGCCCGGTTCCAGCCGCGTCGAGACCACCTCTTCCGCCCCGATGATCGTGCTGAAGTCCTGATTGATCGGGTCCGGCAGGTACACGACCTTCACCACGAGGTTCCCGGCCTTCGCCTGCGCGAAGTCGTCCGGGGCGAACGTCAGCGGCACCGACGAGTGCGACAGGAACGTTAGCGTCTTGGCGCTGGCCGGGGCCACTTCGAGCGTCGGGTAGAACGACTTGCCCGGGTGGTCCGGCAGGATGCTCGTGAGCCGCAGCCGGTACACCTGCCCTTGCAGGAAGTTGTACTCCTTCGGCGCGGTCAGCGCGTCCTTCTCGTCGTTGAACGAGCCGTCCGGCAGTTGCCACGTCACCTTCATCCCGGCGGGGCCGGTGAAGTTGATCGACGAGCGGCCGTTCGCCATCGCCGGGCGGCCCATGCCCATGCCGCCCATGCCGGGCATCATCGCGCCGGGGCCGGCGGCGACCACGCCGGGCGGCCCCATGCTCGGCACCGGCTGGATGCCGTATTGCGGCATGTTCGGCATCCGCGGGCCGTAGGGCACACTCACGCCGTAGCCCTGACCGTCGGGCGGGCCGTAGCCGCCGTTGGCTTGGCGCACGTACGGGTCGCGCATCACGACGCCGCCCATGCCGGGCACGAGCGCGGTCGTCGAGCCGTCGGCCATGGTCACGCGGTACGGGCTGACCGCGCCCGCCGGGCGGACGTTCATGTCGCCGAACAGCGTCGTGCCGCCGGCCTGCTGGACGCCGCCGGGCGCGGCCCCGCGGACGGCCATGACCGGTTCGCCCATCGGACCCTGAACGGAGCCGATCTCCTTGCCGCGGGTTACGGTGCCGTACCCGCCGGCGCGCTGCGTCGGCTGGCCGTGCTGCGAGTCGGAGCTGACGCACCCGCTCCCGCCAAGCCCGGCCAATAGTGCCAATGTGGTCGCGGTCCGCTTCATCGTTCCCCCCCGACGGTGGCCTGCGAATCGTTCACGTCAGCAGAACTTTCGGCACCGGCGCGGGCGGAACTTTGCACAAACGCGGAATCCCCGGCACAACCGGCCGCGCCGCGGCAAGCTGGCGAAGGGGGAGAAACGACGTGACGGCGCGCGGGCGCGCACCGCGGCTACTTGGACACGACTTGCGGCGTGTGGCCCATCTTGCGGAGTTCGTCGAGCACCGCGTCGAGCTTGCCGGGGCGGATCAGCAGCACCTTATCGGAGAGCCGCCCGGCGACCTCGCTCGCCAGCTTCTTGCGCGCGAGCAACTCCTCCGCGAGCACCGCGTCCTCCGTGAGAACGAGGCACACGCGCCGGTGTAACTTGGCCGGAAGACGAGCGGTCGGGTTGTTCATGGCGTGCAACGAGCCTCAATCGCTTACCGATTCGGGGCAATCCAACACGAGATCGGTGCCCGCGAAGAATGCGGCCATCGACGCGCGAGAGAACGGCCACCGCGCATCATCTTCGCCGTAGTCCGTCTCGAAATAGTCGACGAACTCCAACTCTTCCCACGGGCCGAGCGACGCCATGTAATCGTCGTACTGCCACTGAAGCTGTTCCCAAGTGGCACGCGCGTCTTTCAGAAGCAGCGTCCGAGTGCGACAGAACACAAGGTGCACGACGGTTGCCATGTGTCACCCCGCGGCGGCTTTGGTGGGGAGCATGTCGCGCTCGTCGAGGATTTCGTAGCTGTAGCCCTGTTCCGTGAGGAACATCTGGCGGTGGTGGGCGAAGTCGAGTTCGCGCGTGTCGCGCGTCACCAGTGTGAAGAAGTGCGCGTCGCCGTGGTCGCCCTTGGGGCGCAAGATGCGGCCGAGGCGCTGGGCCTCTTCTTGGCGGCTGCCGAACGTGCCGCTCACTTGGATCAGCACGTTCGCGTCGGGCAGGTCGATGGCGAAGTTGCCGACCTTCGACAGCACCAAGTGCCGGACCTCGCCGGAGCGGAACTTGTTGTACAGGTCTTCGCGCTCGCCGTTGGGCGTGCTGCCGGTAATCAGCGGCAGTTCGAAGCGGTCCGCCAAGCGGTGCAGTTGCGACAGGTACTGGCCGATCACGATGACGCGCTGGTCCTTGTAGCGCGCCAGCAGTTCCGCGACCACTTCGTCCTTCGCCACGTTCTCGCTGGCGATGCGGTACTTCGCGCGGTGGTCGGCGACCGCGTACTCCATGCGGGTCGCGTCGGTCGGCAGCGCGACGCGGATCTCGGTGCAACTGGCGTTGGCGATCCAGCCCTTCGTTTCGAGTTCGCGCCACGGCACGTCGTACTTCTTGGGGCCGATGAGCGAGAACACGTCGCCCTCGCGCCCGTCCTCGCGGATGAGCGTGGCCGTGAGGCCGAGCCGCCGGCGGGCCTGAATCTGCGCGGTGACGCGGAACACCGGGGCCGGCAGCAGGTGGACCTCGTCGTACACGATCAGCCCCCAGTCGCGCTGCTCGAAGAGCCCGAAGTGCGGGAAGTCCTCGGTCTTGTCCGGGCGGTATGTCAGGATTTGGTAGGTCGCGACCGTAACCGGGCCGATGTCCTTCGTCTCGCCGGTGTACTCCTTCACCTCGGCTTCGGTCAGCGAGGTCTTGTCGAGAATCTCGCGCTTCCACTGCTTCACGGCCGTGATGCTCGTCGTGAGGACGAGCGTGTTCTTTTGGAGCAGCGACATGGCGACGATGCCGACGACGGTTTTGCCCGCGCCGCACGGCAGCACGATGACGCCGCTGCCGCCGCGCACGTCGCCGCCGGCGTGGAACACGTCGGCCGCCTCGCGCTGGTAGTCGCGCACCGTGAACGGCGCGCCGTCGTGAACCATCGTGTCGCGCAGGGCGATGGGCAACAGCGCGCCTTCGGTGTACCCGGCGAGGTCTTCGGCCGGGTAGCCGACCGTGATGAGCGCCTGCTTCAGCACGCCGCGGTAGGCCGGCAGGACGGCGAAGCTGGTGTCGGTGCGCTTCTCGCCGAGGTACTCGCGCACCTTTTTGTTGCGGGCCAGTTCCGCGAGCAGCGGCTTGTCGAGGCACACGAGTTCGAGCGTTTCGGCGTCGACGCGTTGGAGCTTCACGCGCCCGTAGCGGGCGACGGTCTCGGCGATGTCGGTGGGGATGTTCGGCGGGACCGGGAACTTGGTGTACCGCTGGAGCACCGCGACGACCTCGGCGGCGCTGAACCCGGCGGCGGCGGCGTTCCACAGCGACAGGTTCGAGATGCGGTACGTGTGGATGTGTTCGGGGCTTTTTTCCAGTTCCGCGAACGGCGCGAGGGCGTCGCGGGCCTCGGTGTACTTCGGGTTATCGACCTCCACCATCACGGTGCGGTCGGGCTGCACAAAGAACGGGTTCGTCGGGTCGAAGCTGGGCGGCCCGCCGGGAGCGTGAACGACCGGGGTAGCCTTCGCGATCTTCGGCGGCATGGTCACCGTCATGGTTCAGAGGCCCCGGAAGCCTTTTCGGGGGCGAACGGCACATTTTATCGGGGCGCGCCCGGCGCGGACAAGTCGAACCGCGCGCGCGGGCGATTGCGTGCCCGCGGTGCGGGTGGTAAGGTATCATCGCTGGCGCGCCCGTACCGTTCGTTCATCCGTTCCCCCGTTGCCGCCGTATGTCAGTCACCCTCGACGCCTCTGGTATCGGCCAACTCGCCCTGCGCATGGGTCTCGTCAGCGACGAGCAACTGCGCGAGTGCCTGACCGAACTGGACGACAAGAAAGCGCCCGCGGCCGACATGATCCGCCTCATGGAGCGGAAGCGGATCCTCACGCCGTGGCAGGGGAACAAGCTCCTCAAGGGCGACACCGACGGGTACGTGCTGGGCGGGTTCCGGCTCCTGTACAAGATCTCGTCCGGGAGCTTCGGGCGCGTGTACCGCGGCGACGACCCGCGCTCCGGGCAGGTGGTCGCCGTCAAGGTGCTGCGCAACAAGTGGACGATGGACAAGCAGAAGGTCGAGCTGTTCATGCGGGAAGGGAAGCTCGGCCTGACGATCCGGCACCCGAACATCGTGTCCGTGCTGGCGGTGAACCAAGACCCGAAAACCGGGCAGTACTTCATCGTCATGGAGTTCGTCGAGGGCGGGAACCTGCGCGACCTGTTGCAGGCCCGCAAGAAGCTGAACCCGGACGAATCGTTGCGGATCATGGACGAGTGCGCGCAGGGGTTGGCGTACTCGCACGCCCGCGGGCTGACCCACCGCGACATCAAGCCCACGAACATCTTGATCGCGGTGAACGGCGGGCAGGCCAAACTCGTGGACTACGGGCTGGCCGAGATCAGCCAGAACTCGTCCGTCCACCTCCAGCGCCAAGACGACCGCGACGAGGACGTGGCCGTGGACCGCACGGTCGATTACGCCGGCTTGGAGAAGGCCACTAACCAGAAGGCCGGCGACGTCCGCAGCGACATCTACTTCTTGGGGTGCGTGCTGTACGAGATGCTGACCGGCGCGCCGCTCATGCCGGTGACGAAGGACCGGCAGGCCCGGATGGTGGCCCGCCGGTACATGGACGTGGAGGACACGCTGCGCAAGAACGGCCCGGCCCTCGGGGTGTCGCCGGCGCTCATGCGGCTGCTGAGCAAGATGGTCGCGTTCGAGCCGCTCCAGCGGTACCAGACCCCGACGCAGCTCGTCGACGCGATTCAGGCGGCGCGGGCCGAACTGACCGCGGGCACTACAGAGTCGCGCGTGCCGACCGGCCCGAAGACGCTTTTCGTGGTCGAGACGAACGAGAAGCTCCAAGACGCCTTCCGCGAGCGGTTCAAGGCGCACGGGTACCGCGTGCTCCTGTCCATCGACCCCGGCCAAGCGGTGAAGCGGTACGAGCAGCAGGCGTACCACGCGGCCGTGATCGACGCACGCACGGTGGGGCGCGACGGGGTGAGCGCGTACAACGGGCTGCTCCGCGTCGCCGACAACGGCGGGCTCGAAGTGGGCGTGATCCTGATCTTGGGGGCGGACCAAGCGAACTGGAAGGGCGAGGCGCGCGAGCACCCGCGCGGCGCGGTGCTGATCGACCCCGGCGTGACGATGAAGCAGCTCCTCGGCACGCTCGACCGCCTCGTTCCCGCCGACAAGTAGCGGCGCGTGCGGGGTGCTTCTGTAGCCGGCCTCAGTGAGGCCGGGGCTACACGCCAGGGTCAGCAATTGGAAGCCACGAGAACCTGACCGTTGGGTTCGCCCCGGCCTCACTGAGGCCGGCTACAGAAGGCGGCACAAGTCGGGGGCTGCCGGGGCGCGTGCGGGAAAACGCGGCAAGCCCGTCGAGCGCCTCGACGGGCTTCCGCGTTTGGGGATGTGGGAAGGTCGGCCGCGGGGTTAGAAGAAGAACCCGATGCCGACGTTGAACCCGTGCAGCAGGCGGAACCAGTTGCGCCCGTAGTTCGGGTCGATGTTCCCGAAGTTGAAGCCCACCGGCTCGCGCATGTACCGCGTGTTGAAGAACGTCATCCCCATGTACCCGATCCGCATCTGGATGCCCTCGACCGGGTAGAACCAGATGTTGGCGTTTGCGGTCACACTGGGCACGATGTGGAACGACTCGCGGCCGAACTTGGTCTGCGTCGAGTCGTCGCCGAGCCGGTACTTGGCCCGCTGCTTCGCCACGTCCATGTATGCGGCCCCGGTCAGGTCGAGGCTCGCGGAGAACATGCTCCCGAGGTACACCTCGTGCCCGCACCCGACGAACAGGCCGTACATGCGCTGGGACAGGGTGTTGGTGTAGTACGCTACGTTCTGCGGCGGGGCGTTGCCCTGATCGTCCGCGTCCACCGTGCGCCACGTGAACCGCTCGAAGAACCACGCGAACCGTGCCCCGGTCAGCCCGTACACGCTGCTGTACTCGGTGGCGAACAGCGGCGTACGGAGGCCGATTTCGGCCTGCTGGTACCGCTGCACGAACTTGAAGTCCATCTGGTCGGCCGCGTTCCAGATGCCGGCGGTGTTACCGCCCCCGGCGTTGGCGTCGGCCGCGGTGTCCGTCAGCGGGCCGACGAACGCCAGCGGGAAGTTGTACACCGGGGCGCTGAGGAACGTGTCCGCGAGGTCCGTGCGGCGCGCGAACCCCAGCGGGAACTGGGACGCCGTGGTGTGGTAGTGTGCGTCGTACAACTGCATGTAGTTGACGTACGCCCGCACCCCGGTGTCGAACTTGTACCCGATCTCGGTCCAGTGGCCCGGCTGGAACTCGCGCCGGCCCATCTTGCGGGTGTTCAGCACGTCCTCGCCGGTGCCGACGAACGTGCCCGGGGTGCCGGTGATCGCGCCGGTGGCGTCGAACAGCCCGCGGACCCCGATGGTCTGGTTCCCCAGCGCCTTCGTCTGCGTCAGCATGACGAACTCGGCGCTGATGTAGAACCCCGGTTGCCCGGCCTGCCCGGTCGGGATCGGCAGCCCGTCGCCGACCGGCGACGTCTGGAACCCGCCCTCCTGAGCGCGGGCCGTGGACGGCCCCCCCAGTGCCACGACCGCCGCCAGCACGGCTCCCCCGAAGTACCGATGGCGCATGACCCAAGTCCCCCTTCGACGACTGTTACGACCGACCGGCGCAGGCTCCCCAACCTGTACCGGCCCGGCTCACCCGGCCACGCCGGGCGAACCGTTCCCCTGTTTACGGTCTCTCCGCGCACGCCCCGATACGGAGTGCGGACGGAAAGTCGCGGGACGATAACGACCGCGCGCCGCCGGTCAAGCGGTTTCCGCCCGAAAACCGCGCGTTCCGCTCGAAAAAATGAGCCGCGCGGCCCGCGCCGCGCGAACCTACACGCGCCCCCGGCGAGCCGGCAAACGGCACCGACCCGCACGCCGTTGTGCAATGGGGAAGCCGGGGTATTGGGGCACGCGCCCCGGAGGAGTTCGCCGTGCGAACCGTGCTCGTGCTCGCCGCAATCTGGTTCTTCACCTCCCCCCTTGAGGGAGAGGTCGCCGCTCGGCTTTGCGAGCGGCGGGGGGGGGAGCTGTCGAGCGACTCAGGAGACGCCCCCCACCCACCCGCCGGCGAAGCGCCGGCGACCTCCCCCTCAAAGGGGGAGGTGAAAGACGACCCCACACTAGAAGCCGTGGACGCGCTCGCCGCCGACGCGCTCAAAGCGTTCCGCGTGCCGGGCGCGGCCGTCGTCGTCGTGCGCGGCGACAAGACCCTCGTGCTGAAGGGCTACGGCACGCGCGCCGCCGGCGCGAAGCCGCCCGTCACCGCCGACACCGTGTTCCCCCTCGCGTCTTGCACCAAGCAGTTCACCACCGCGCTGCTCGCGATGCTGGTAGACGACGGCGCGCTCGCGTGGGACGACCGCGCGAAGAAGCACGTCCCGGTGTTCAAGCTCTCCGACCCCAACGCCGACGCGCTGCTGACGGTGCGCGACCTCGTCTCGCACCGCACCGGCCTCGGGGGGCACGACCTACTGTGGTACCACGCGCCGTGGGACATCGACGAGACGATCAAGCGGGCCGCGGCCCTGCCGCTGGAGTACCCGTTCCGCGGCGGCTACCGCTATTCGAGCATCCCGTTCATGGCCGCGGGGCGCGCCGCGGAGAAGGCCGGCAAGGACTCGTGGGAGAAACTGCTCCGCGCGCGCCTCCTCGAGCCACTCGAAATGAAGGGCGTCGCGTTCACCACGGCGGAAGCGACGAAGAGCACCGACCGCGCGCGCGGCCACCGGCTCGGCAAGACCGGCGCGCCGGAGCCGATGCCGCTGTACGAACTGAAAGAGCCGAACCCGTCCGGCTCGCTGCACGCCACCGCGCGCGACCTCGCCGCGTGGCTCCAGTTCCACGTCTCCGACGGCGTCGCCCCCAGCGGCAAGCGCCTCGTCTCGGTGAAGGCGCTGCTCGAAACGCGCACCGGGCAGAACCTGATGCGCCTCGACGACGCCTCGAAGCGCCTGTTCCCCGACACCGTGCAGATGAGCTACGCGATGGGCTGGGTGGTGAGCGACTACCGCGGGCTGAAGGTGGTGGGCCACGGCGGGTTGTACGACGGGTTCCGCGTGCAGATCACACTGGTACCGGACCGCGACCTCGGATTCGCGGTCCTCACCAACCTGCACGACACCCGCGCGCCAATGGCCCTGACGAACGAACTGATCGACCGCTACTGCGGGTTGAAGTCGAAGGAGTGGATCGCGTACTACCGGAAGATCGTGGACGAGGACGCGGAGGCGAAGAAAATCGCGCTCGCGGCGCGCGACAAGGCCCGCGACCCGAACGCGAAGCCCGCGGTGCCGCTTGCCGACCTCGTTGGTGTGTACACGCACCCGGCCTACGGCCGCGCGACGGTGGCCCTCGCCGGCGGCGCGCTGACCGCGCGGTTCGGCGGGTTCGTGTGCCCGCTCGAACACTTCGAGCGCGACCAGTTCCGTATTACGGACGGGTTCTTCGCCGACGAGTTGGCGACGTTCGTGGTGAAGGGCGGCAAGCCCGCGGCCCTGACGCTCGCGGGCATCGAGTTCACCCGCTGACCCCGCGCGGCGCTACCTCTGCGGCTCGAAGTCGAGCGTCGTGCCGTCGGTGTCCTTCACCGTCAAGCGGTTCCCGTTGATAATGCACGTCTGCTGGTGCCGCCGTGAGCCGCCGAGTTCGCGCGTGAAGTTCCACACCACCACGTCGCCGGGGTCGAGCGTGTAGGTGCCGCGGAACTCGCCCATCGGCGTGTGGTACACGAGGCTCCCGTCGCGGTTGAACTCCAGTCGCAGCGTGCCCGCGGGGATGTCTTGGCCCTTCACGAACCCGCGGAGCGAGCGCCACCTCGTCCCCTCGATCTTCCCGGCGTTATCCGATCTTTCCCAGATGAACGCCTCTGGAAACGCAAATCGGCCGTGCGGCCACAAAGTACCCCCGCGAAGGGTGGTCCGCAACGATTTTCGCACCCGGATGAGGTCCCGACCACGGTCGAACGGTTC
>VGZJ01000174.1 GCA_016872595.1 Planctomycetota bacterium | reverse complement strand
GAGGCGAAACACCCAGGCCGCCAAGTCCCACAAGAAACAGCGGCATAAATGCGTCATCTAAACCCGCGCTGTACTGTTAGGGTGATGCTGCCCCTCACTTCGCCAACTGCTCGCGCAGCCACCCCGGTTTGTCCGTCGTGATGCTCTCCGCGCCGGCGGCGATCATCTTCTTCGCCAACTCCGCGTCGTTCACCGTCCACACATACAGTTTCAGGCCGGCGTCCTTCACCTTCTTGCCGAAGGTCGCGTCCAGAACCGCGGGGGTCGCGGAGAGGTCGAGGCCGTCGGCCTTGATGTCTTTTGCCTTCGCGATCAGTTCCTCCGCGGTGCGCGGCTTGGCGTTCTTCGGCGCGAGGCTCACCAGCCACAGCGCCTGTAGGTCCGGGCGGGCCTTCTTCGTCGCCGCGATCACGTCGGCGTTGAAGGCGATCACAACCGTTTGCTCCGGTTTCAGCTTCGCGGCCTTCAGCACGCGGTCCAGTTCCGGCACGATTTCCGGCCCGCACTTCACCTCGATAAAGACCCTCTTAAGGGGGGAACCCCCGCGGGTTCCCCCACGCCCCCTCCTGCCTTCCCGCTGGGCACAGTCGCGAGCATTTCCTCCAGCGTGGGAATCTTCTCGCCCGCGAACTTCGCGTTCTTCCACTTCCCTACATCGAGCTTGCGCAACTCATCGAGGTTTGTCAAAGCGACTTTCATGTCGTCGCCCGCGGTGCGCTTGGTCGTCGCGTCGTGGATCACGACGATCTTGCCGTCCTTGCTCAGGTACACGTCGAACTCGCTGGCGTCGGCCTTCTGCTCCCACGCCAGCTTGATGGCCGCGACGGTGTTCTCCGGCGCGTCGAACGACGCCCCGCGATGGGCCACGATCTCCACCTTTGGTTCGGCGGCAGCGGCGACGGTAGCGGCGAGTGCGGTCATGAGTGCGGCGAGCGTGCGCGGCATGTGCGGCTCCGTTAGCGTACTTCGCGCTGCTCGTTGTAGGCGCGATCCGTGTAGGATGAAGCGTAGAAACCCAATCTTCCCAGAGTCCACATGGCCCACTCCGTTCTGATTATCGACGACGAGGAGCCGATCGCGTGGGCGCTGCGGCGCGCGTTCGAGCGCGAGAAGCACCGCGTCGAAGTGGCCGCCAGCGCCGAGGACGGGCTGGCGAAGGCCAAGCAGCAAAAGCCCGACGTGGTGTTCCTCGACGTGCGGTTGCCGGGCATGGACGGCCTCACGGCGCTGGGCGAACTCAGGAAGGTCGCGCCGGGTGCGGCCGTCGTGGTCATCACCGCACACGGGAACCTGAACACCGCGGTAAAGGCCGTGGAGGGCGGCGCGTTCGATTACCTCGCCAAGCCGTTCGACCTCGCGCAGGCGATGGACACCGCGAAGCGCGCGCTGGCGAGCCGTGGCGTCAAGGAGGACACTGGGGGCTTACGCCCCCCGCTCTGTGAGATCGACAACAGCCCCGACGCGCTAGTCGGGCGCAGTCCGGCGATGCAGACCGTGTTCAAGCGGATCGCGCTCGTCGCGCCCACGGCCGCGTGCGTGCTGATTACCGGCGAGAGCGGCACCGGCAAGGAACTGGTCGCCCGCGCGGTCCACGCCAACAGCCCGCGGCGCGGCAAGCCGCTGACCGTGGCGCACGTCGCGGCGTACAACCCGAACCTCGTAGAAAGCGAGCTGTTCGGCCACGTCAAAGGCGCGTTCACCGGCGCGGAGAAGCCGCGCGACGGCCTCCTGAAGCTGGCCGACGGCGGCACCGTCTTCCTCGACGAACTGGCCGACATCCCGCTGCCGGTTCAGGCGAAGTTGCTCCGCGTGCTGGAGCGCCAAGAGGTGCAGCCGGTCGGGGCGAGCGAGGCGCAGCAGGTGGACGTGCGCATCGTCTCGGCGACGCACGCCGACCTGTCGTCCGCGGTGCGCGCGGGCACGTTCCGGCACGACCTGTTCTTCCGACTCAACGTGTATCCAATCCACTTGCCGCCGTTGCGCGACCGCGTGGACGACATCCCGCTGCTGGCGGAACACTTCCTCCGCAAGTTCGGGCCGGCGCTGCCCGCGGTGCCGGCCGACACGCTGGCGTTCCTCCGGTCGCGGCCGTGGCCGGGAAACGTGCGCGAGTTGCGCAACGCGCTCGAACACGCGGCCATCGAAGCGCGCGGCGGCCCGCTGCGCCCGGAACACTTCCCCGAACCGACCGACGCCACCGGCCCCGCCAGCACCGCGGAGCGGCTGCGCTCGCTCGTCGTCGAGTGGGTGCGCGAACAGGTTCAGGCGCTCAAGGGCGCGGAGCCGGCCGACCTGCACCAGAAGCTGATCGAGGAGATCGAGCCGGCCGTCGTGGACGAAGCGCTGCGCCAAGTGGACGGCAACCGGCTGGTCGCGGCCCGCTGGCTCGGCCTCGCGCGGGCCACCGTGCGCAAGCTGATCCGCAAGTACCACCCCGACCGCGCCGAACCGGACGAAGATTGAGAGACAGAAGAGGAATGGCCACAAAGAAGCACAAAAGCCACAAAAGAAGACCAAAGCCGATAAGCAGAAGACCGAAACCGAGAGTAGAACAACCGACTGAAGGCACTTCGTCTCTTGTCTTCTTAACACCGTCCTCTGTCTGTTGATTTCGGCTTTGGTTTTCTTTTGTGGCTTTTGTGCTTCTTTGTGGCCATTCTCTTCTTTGATTCCACCCACCACGAGAGTAACCCATGCAAAAGTTGATTGCCGCGGTTGCGCTGTTGGTCGCGGTGGCGCGCCTGTCGGCCGCGCCGCCGGAGCGCACGCACGACATCACGCCCGCGGACTACGCGAGCGTGAACACCATCACCGAGATCGCGCTGTCGCCGGACGGCAAACAAGTCGCCTACGTCCTCGCGACGTGGGACAAGAAGACCGACCGCCGCAACATGCAGTTGTGGGTCGTCGATACCGACGGCAAAGGGAAGCCCAAGCAACTGACGAGCGACAACACCGGCGACGGGCACCCGAAGTGGAGCGCCGACGGCAAGAGCGTCTACACGCTGGCAAAGCGCGGCGGCGCGAAGTCGAAGCCGCAGGTGTGGAAGGTGCCGCTCGACGGCGGCAAACCGGAGGCCGCGACCGACGCAAAGACCGGCGTCGTCGCCTACGACTACGCCCCGAAAGCGGACACCATCTTCTACACCGTCGACGCCACCGCGACCGACGACGACGACTTCACCGCGCTGCGCAAGAAGTACGACAAGATCGACTACGGCCACGGCAAGCGCGCTGTGAGCGAACTGTACGCGGTGAACAAGGCCGGGCAGGAGCCGAAGAAGGTGCTGGCCGACAACCGCTACATCCGCGAGTTCGTCGTAACGCAGGACGGCAAGAAGGTCGCGATGGTGTCGGCCATCGACGACAGCGTGATTAAGTCTGAAGGCGAGAGCCGCGTAGACGTGTGGGAGGGCGGCAAGATCACCACCCCGCCCACAGACGTGTACCGCGCGAAGGCCGCGTCGCCCTACGCATGGCTCGAAGGCTTGGCGTGGAACCCGGACGGCACGCGCTACGCCTTCTGCGCGATTCACGACGCGTACCCGGCCGAAGTCATCATCGGCGAGTTGACGGGTAATCAATGGATGACGGTGAAGATGCCACGCGCCGGAACTCAGCAGGTTCGTGGGTACGGCTCACCGATCTATTGGGTCATGCCGACACGACTTCAGTACCTCGGGGACAGCAACGGCACGGTGAGCTTCTCGACGTACGAGACGACAGCGAAGGGCAAACAGTTCAGCCAAGCACACGACCACGTTGTCTACGTAGCCGACTACAACAGCGCGGCCCGTGTTCGAGCCGTGGTGCTGGGCGGACGGGACGGGTTGCCGACGCTGAAGACAATCAGCCCGGGTGAGGAACCGCGGCTACTCGTCGATCCCAACCCGCACACCGCGAACTGGAAGTTTCCCACCATCGAGCACATCACTTGGACCTCGGCCGACAAAGCCACCGTCGGCGGGCCGTTGGAGCTGCCGCACGGCTGGAAAAAGGGTGACAAGCCGCTGCCGCTGGTGGTCGCGATCCACGGCGGGCCGACCACGGCCAGCTACAACGACCAGCGGTTCGACCCGCACAACGGGCGGCTGTACTTCGCCGCGAAGGGCTACGCGGTGCTGTGCCCGAACTACCGCGGCTCCACCGGCTACGGCGACAAGTTCCTCACCGACCTCGTCGGCAACGAGAACGACCTCGACGTGAAGGACATCGTCGCCGGCATTCAGCACCTCATTAAGGAAGGCATCGCGGACCCCGACCGCGTCGCGGTGATGGGCTGGAGCAACGGCGGCTACCTCACGAACTGCCTCATCACGATGAAGAACCCCGCGGTGAAGATTCGCGCCGCGAGTAGCGGCGCGGGCATCCTCGACACGGTCGCCGAGTGGGGCTTCAACGACGAACCCGCGTACCCCATCGTGTTCAAGAAGGGTCAGCCGTGGGAGAAGCCGGACATCTACAAGCAGACGTCGCCCATCTACGGCATCGGCAACGTGACGACGCCGACACTGATCCACGTCGGCGGCAACGACGTGCGCTGCCCGCCGGGGCACAGCCGCATGCTGTACCGCGCACTGAAGGAGTACAAGAACGTGCCGACGCAACTGTGCGAGTACCCCGGCCAGCCGCACGGCCTCGGCACGCTCACCTTCCGCACCGCGAAGATGGAATGGGACCTCGCGTGGTTCGAGAAGTACCTGAAGAAGTGAAGTTCGGTGTTTGTGTAGGTCGCGGTCGAGCGGCGCTTCGCCGCGCGGCCCGACGGCCAGAGTGTAAGGCGGAGCCCGCTTGCGTGCTTTCTTCTGTAGCCGGCCTCTACGAGGCCGGGGCTACACTCCCGATCCGGCTCCAGCGTTGCGCGCACCACTTACCGGGCGGTTCGCCCCGGCCTCAGTGAGACCGGCTACAGAAGGCAGCCTTCGGCAGAAACGCATTGTGTGCTGGCCGTCGGGCCTCGCTCGCAAAGCCTCGCTCGACCGCGACCTACACGGCGCTAAACCATCACGCGCGGGCCGAAGCGCTTGGTGAGGGCGGCGCGGCCCTTCGTGCCGACCGCGTTGTCGCGCAGGCTCAGTTCGCGCACGCGGTGAAGGTGCTTGCCGGCGGCGAGCGCCCGCGCACCGGCGTCGCCGATGCGGTTCTTCCACAGGTCGAGGTACGCCAAGTTCGCGACGTGCGCCGAACCCGCCAGTGCCTTCGCGCCCGCGTCCGATACGCGGCACTCGCGCAAGATCAGTTCCGTGAACCGCGCGAGGTGCGGGCACGCCGCCAGCGCCGCCGCGCCCGCGTCGGCCAGCGGGTTCATCGACAGGTTCAGCCCCGGCCCGGTCAAGCGGTCGAGCAGCGGCGACGCCGCCAGCGCCGCGGTCCCGCGGTCGCCGATCCCGGTGTTCTGCAACTCAAGTATGCGCAATCGGGACGCCAGAGGCGACTCGGCCAGCGCAGAAATCCCGTCGCACCCGAACGGGTTGCGGAACGCGGTCAGCGACACCAGTTGGCCCAAGTGCGGCGACGCGGCGAGCTGCCCCAACCCGCCCGCGCCGATCTCGCACGCGGACACGTCGAGCGCCGAGAGGTTGTCGAGCGCGGCCCGCGCCACGAGCGCCGCGCCGGTGTCGCCGACGGGCGCGCGCACCGAGAGGTAGCGCAGCCCGCCCACCGGCGCGGCCGGCAGCAGCGGCAGCAGTCCCGCGTCGACCGCGGGCGGCATCACCGTAAGCGCGCGCACGTACCCGAAGTTCGCGCACTTCAGCACCCGCTTGCACCGGGCCGCGGTGAGCGCCTCCGGGGCGGGGTTCGGAAGCCGCATCGACGGGTACACCGCCGCGCCGATCGAGTACCACACTCCGAGATACGGCGCGAGCGCCGTCGGCACCTCAAGCCGTTCGAGCGCCTCGACCCCGGACAGCGCCACGCCGGCCTCGCTGACCCACTCCGCGAGCGGCGAGTCGAACCACGCCCCGAGCGCGCGGTTGCGCAGCTCGCCGACTTCAAGGTCGATGCGCAACAGGCCGCGCACGAACCGCCAGCCGCCGCGCGTCGCGAGCGGGTCCAGTTGGAACGGCGGGCGCGCGTGCGCCGGCAGGTGGGCCCCGAACCCGAACGGCCGCCCGCGGGCGTGATCCAGCGTCGCCGGCATGTCGCCGAGCCAGTCGGCCGCGTGCGCGACGAGCAGTTGGGCCTCTTGGCCCCGCAACTGCGCGAGACGCGCCTCGTCGCACGTCGGCCGCGCCAGTTCCACCTGCACGCGAAGCAGCGCGGCCCGCGCGCGGGCGTCGTCGGCACTCGGCAGCCCGGCGGCGTCGGCGCGGTCGTCGAGCCAGTCGGCCAGCACGAGGCGCGGCACGTCGTCCGCGGGCGCGGACCGGCACGCGCCCAACAGCGCGCGCAGGTCGGGGTGGAGCGGCGGCGGTGCGGTACGCGGAACCACGCGATTTCTCCTTGCGAGCGGACGGGCGCGGCCTTATCCCTATTCTTTCCTGACCAGACGCCGGAACCCTCTCCGCCGCCGCCGATGTCGCTACCCGTTATTCTCTTCGTTGTCGTCGCCACCGCAACGGCGGTTTCCGCCGTGGGCGTCGTCGCGTCCCGCAACGTGGTCCGCATGGCCGTGTGGCTCCTGTTCACGCTCATCGGCGTGGCCCTCATCTACTTCCTGCTCGGGGCCGAGTTCGCCGGGGCCGCGCAGCTCATCGTGTACGTCGGCGGCACGCTCGTTCTTGTGGTGTTCGGCGTCATGCTCACGGCGCACGGCCCGCTGCGTGAGCTGCGCACGCGCCGCGCCGAATGGGTCATCGGCGGCACCCTCGGCGCGGCGCTCTTCGTGCTGCTGGCCGCGGTGTCGCTGGAACTGGGTACGAAGGAACCGCACACCGCGCCGGCCCCCGGCACCGGGCAGATCGGCCTGACATTCCTCGGCGTCACCGAAACCAACCCGCCGGGGAACCTGAGCGGCGTGCCCGGCGACAAGCCCATCGCGCGGACGCGGGTCGCGTACCTGCTCCCGTTCGAGATCGTGTCCGTTCACCTGCTGGTGGTCCTGATCGGGGCCGCGTATCTGGCCCGCGCCAAGCGCCGGGTGAAGCCATGACCGAACTCGGGCTGACCCCGTTCCTGCTGCTGGCCGCGTTCCTGTTCGCGTGCGGGGTGGCGTGCGTCACCGTCAAGCGCAACGCCATCGGCGTCCTGATGGGCGTCGAGCTGATCCTGAACGCCGCGAACGTGAACCTCGTGGCGTTCGCCCGGTTCAACAGCGGGTTCCGGCTCGACGGGCAGGTGTTCGCGCTCATGGTGGTAGTGCTGGCCGCGGCCGAGGCCGCGGTCGCCCTCGCCATCGTGCTGAACTTTTACAACAACCACGCCACCGTGGACGTGGACGAGGCGAACGAGCTGAAGGGCTAGCCGTGCTCGACTGGTTCTCCTCAACACCGGGCCGGCTGTACGTCGTCGGCACCCTGCTGCCGCTGGCGGCGTTCGCGCTGCTGCTGACCGCCGGCGGGCTGCGCGCCCTGTGCCGCCCGTTCCGCAAGCAGGGCGGCTTTGCGGCGAAGGTGTACTGGACGCTCGGCGGCGACACCCCCGGGCGCGGCGGCGCGTACCTCGCCACCGCGAGCATGGCCGCCGCCGCGGTCCTCGGCGCGATCGGGCTGGTGCTGGTCCTCGGCGACCACACCACCGGCGCGGAGCGGACCGCGCGCTGGGGCGAGCGCGCCGACTGGCTCCGCATCGGCTCTCTCGACAGCGCCGCCCCGCCGGTGTGGGAGAAGCAGCGCGAGACCGACCCCACCCGCCCCGCGCCCGGCCCGGCCCTCGCCCTCGAAGTGGGCTACAAGATCGACCAACTCACGGCCGTCGTGTTCGCGATGGTCACGTTCATCGGCACGCTCATCTTCGTGTTCTCCCTCGGCTACATGAAGGATGAGACGAAGGAGACGGTCGCGGATCACGAGGTCGATAACCAAAGACAACCTACCCCCCCGGCCCCCCTCCCTGAAGGGAAGGGGGAGACAGACACACACGACGCGCATGATGCTCACCACCACGGCACCCCCCTCCCTTCAGGGAGGGGGGATGGGGGGGTAGGTTCGGGGTATTCGCGCCGCGGGCGGTTCGGCCGGTTCTTCCTGTACCTGTCGCTGTTCTGCTTCTCGATGCTGAATCTGGTGATCGCCGACAACCTGTTCCAAGTGTTCGTGAGCTGGGAACTGGTCGGCGTGTGCTCGTTCTTCCTGATCGGGTTCTTCTACGAGCGCCCGAGCGCGGCGCGGGCCGCGAACAAGGCGTTCATCGTCAACCGCGTGGGCGACGCCGGGTTCCTCGTCGGCATCTTCGTGGCGTGGACGTACCTCGGCACGCTGAACTTCGAGGAGATGAACCGGCGCGTACGCGGCCCGGACCCGGCCGCGCCGGGCCTCGTGCGCGTCACCCCTGCCGGCGACGGCGCGCTGCCGCTGGGCGACGCCCGCGCCGACGGCACGCACCTCGTGCTGCGCCCGGCGTCCGCCACCAAGCCCGCGACCGGCACCGTTCCCGTGCCCGCGAAGCCCGTTTGCACCGACCACGGCGCGCTCCCGTACTGGCTGTTCGTCGTGATGGGCGTGGGCATCTTCTTGGGGTGCGTCGGCAAGAGCGCGCAGGTGCCGCTGCAAACGTGGCTGCCCGACGCGATGGAAGGGCCGACGCCGGTGTCCGCGCTCATCCACGCCGCTACGATGGTCGCGGCCGGCGTGTACCTCGTCGGCCGCTGTCACCCGCTGTTCGCGCCGGAGGTCCTGCTCGTCATCGCCTACATCGGCGCGGTCACGCTGTTCATCAGTGCGACCATCGCCCTCGTGCAGACCGACATCAAGCGCGTACTCGCCTACTCGACGTGCAGCCAACTCGGGTTCATGATGCTCGCGCTCGGCATCGGCGGCTGGGTCGCGGGGTTGCTGCACCTCATCACGCACGCCTTCTTCAAAGCGCTCCTGTTCCTCTGTTCGGGCAGCGTCATTCACGGGTGCCACCACGAGCAAGACCTGCGGAAGATGGGCGGCCTCCGCGCGAAGATGCCGATCACCGCGTTCGCCATGCTGATCGGCGTGCTGGCGATCTCCGGCGCGCCGCTGCTGAGTGGCTGGTACAGCAAGGACATGATCCTTTCGGCCGCGCTCGCCTACGTCTCGGTTCACCCCGAACACTGGCTCCTGTTCGCGCTCCCGGCGCTGACCGCGGCCATGACCGCGTACTACATGTTCCGGCTCTGGTTCCTCGCCTTCACCGGAAGGCCGCGCGACGTACACCTGCACGACCACGCCCACGAGTCGCCCGCGGTCATGTGGCTGCCGCTGGTGGTCCTCGTGGTGTTCAGCGTCGGGGTGGCGTGGGGCTGGCCGCTGTGGGAGGCGCACGCGAGCCAGTTGGGGCACGTCCTCGAAAAGGCGGAACCGGCGAGCGTAAGCGCGGCCTTCGCCGCCGAGCGCGCGAAGGAACACCACGTTCACACGGCTGCGGGACTCGTCGCGCTCGTCGCGGCCGTGGCCGGCGCGGGGCTGGCGTTCGCCGTCTTCTACCGCAAGCAGCCGACGCCCGAAGCGCTGTACGCCCGCGGCCCGGCGTGGCACTCGTTCCTGCTCAACAAGTGGTACTTCGATGAGGCCTACGACGCGGCCGTTGTAAAGCCGACCGTGGCCCTCGCGCGGGCCGCCGCCGCCGCCGACAAGCGCCCCGGCGGGGCCACGGAACCCGACGGCAAGCGCCTCGACCTGCGCACCCTCGACGGCCTGCTGAACGCGCTCGGCCAGTGCGCCGCGGCGCTCGGCGGGTTCCTGCGCGGCGCGCAAACCGGGCGCGTGCGCGCGTACGTCGCGGCGCTGGCCTTGACTGCTGTGGTCATGTTGTGGATGCTCGCGATCAAGTAGGACAGGCTTCCAGCCTGTCCCCTCTCGAACAAGGCTAAGGAATGCCCGAGTCGGACCTCACGTGGCTGTCGCTGCTTGTGTTCCTGCCCGCGCTGTTCGCGGTCGGGCTGCTGGCGTTCCCGGCGGCGTGGACCGAGGCCATGCGCTGGTGGGCGCTGTTCGGCACCGCCGGCACGCTCGCCCTCACGCTGTGCGTCGTCGTCGGGTACTACACCCTCCTCGACAGCCACCTCGACGCCAACGGCCGCCCGGGGTACTCCGTTCACACGCGCCTCGACGCCCGCGCCGATAAAGCCGCGAGCGACGCCGCGCAGCCCATTCCCAAGGCGCTCCAGTCGCGCGACTGGGTCGCGCGCCGCACGTGGATCGGGCCGTTCGGCATCCAGTACGCCCTCGGTGCCGACGGCATCAGCCTGCCGCTCGTCGTCCTCACCGCGTTCGTCATGTTCCTCGCGGTCGTCGCCAGTTGGAAGATCACCGAGTCCGTGCGCGGCTACCTCGCGCTCCTCCTGATCCTCGAAACGGGCGTCATCGGCGCGTTCCTCGCGCTCGACTTCTTCCTCTTCTACGTCTCCTACGAGCTGATGCTGCTGCCCATGTACGTCCTCATCGGGCTGTGGGGCGGGCAGCGCCGCAAGTACGCGGCCCTCAAGTTCGTCGTCTACACCCTCCTCGGCGGCGTGTGCCTGTTGGTCGCCATGATCGCGCTCTACTCGGTCAACGTCCGCGACTTCGTGGACCAAGAAGAGGTGAAGCAGAAGGCGCTCGACTTCCGCAAGGCGAACCCGCAGTTCAGCGAGGCCGAGGCACTCGCAAAGGTCGAGGTCCATTCGTTCGACTTCGTGACGCTCTCGAAGGCCGGGCGCGCCGCGGCCCTCGTGCTGAGCGGCCAAGAGGACCGACTCGCGGTGAAGGCGCGCGTGAGCGAGGAACCGGCGAAGGGCGACGACCCCACGAAGGTGAAGCTGTTCGCGCCCGGCGTAGACCGGGCCGCGGCGCTCGCGCGCCTCAAGGCCCAGCCCGTCTGCACCAAGCAGTTCCAGTACCTCGTGTTCGCGCTGCTGTTCGTCGGGTTCGCGGTGAAGGTGCCCATCGTGCCGCTGCACTCGTGGCTGCCCGACGCGCACGTCGAGGCCCCGACGCCGGTCAGCATGATCCTCGCCGGGGTGCTGCTGAAGCTCGGCGGCTACGGCCTGATCCGCGTGGCGTTCCCCGTGTGCCCGTGGGCCGCGGCCGAACTCGCGTGGTGGGTCGGCCTCATCGGGGTCGTCGGCATCGTCTACGGCGCGCTCGTGGCGATGGGCCAGACCGACTTCAAGAAGCTCCTCGCCTATTCGAGCGTGAGCCACATGGGGTTCGTGCTGCTCGGCCTCGCCAGTTGGGGCACCGCGGCGCAATCGCAGTACTGGCAGTGGGGCGTGGACGGCGCGATGTTCCAGATGGTGGCCCACGGCGTGACCGCGAGCGCGCTGTTCTTCATCGTCGGCGTGGTGTACGACCGCGCCCACCACCGCGACCTCGACCGCTTCGGCGGGCTCAAGGAGCCGATGCCGCTGTACGCCGGCATGAGCGCGATCCTGTTCTTCGCCTCGATGGGCCTGCCGGGGTTGTGCGGGTTCGTGGGCGAGTTCCTCGTCCTCAGCGCCGCGTGGAACTTCTCGCCGGCGCTGGCAATACCCGCGATCCTGAGCGTGATCCTCACGGCCGGCTACCTGCTGTGGGCGTGGCAGCGCGTGTACCTCGGCACGAACCCGGCCACGAGGGACTACCCCGAACTGACCCCGCGCGAGGCCGTGTGCCTGTTCCCGTTCGTCGTCCTCTCCATCGCACTCGGCGTGATCCCCAGCGTGCTCCTGTTCCAGTGGATGGACCCCAGCATCACCGGCTGGATCGAGAACCTCGCCCCGCTGAAACCCTAACCGGCGCGCCGATTTTGTAGGTCGCGGTCGAGCGGCGCTTCGCCGCGCGGCCCGACGGCCAGAGTGTAATGCGGAGCCCGCTTGCGTGCATTCTTCTGTAGCCGGCCTCTGCGAGGCCGGGGCTACACGCGCGATCCGGCTCCAGCATTGCGCGCACCACTGACCGGGCGGTTCGCCCCAGCCTCGCAGAGGCCGGCTACAGAAGGCATCCTTCGGCAGATACGCCTTGCCCACTGGCCGTCGTAGCCCGCCCTCACAGAGCCTCGCTCGACCGCGACCTACAGCGTGCGTCCCTCCAGCGCCGCTCGCACCCGTGCCCGTAGGTCGGACCACTGGCGCGCCCCCCACCCCACGTCGGGGCGCGCCTCAACGCCCAGCAGGTCCGCGAGCCGCAGCGCCGCCAAGTTCCGCACCTCGAACCCCCACCACCCGCGATCGCCGTCGTACTCGTCGTCGTTGAGGTGTTCCGCCAACAGTGCGAGTTGGTGTCGGCGCGCCGCCGGCGCGCGCGCTGTCCACACCCTGTTGAGCAGCGCGATCCGACCACCTACCCCTGCCCGGGGCACGGCCCGCGCCAGCGCGCGCCATTCGTCGGGATCCGCGGACGCGGTCATGAGTTCGGCGTACGCGAGCAGGTGCCCGTTGCGCTCGCCCGGCACCTCCGCGAGGCTAAAGAGCAAGCGGCCCTTCGCGAGTTTGGGGTCGAGCGCGCGCAGATGGGTGATGCCCGCGGTGCGAACGTCGCTGTTGTCGTGAAGGGTGGCGGAGGTCAGCACGCGGCGCGCGTCGGCCGGCGCAACGGGCGCACGCGCGACTGCCGCCGCGTACTCACCGGCGTAGTGGTGCTGGCCCTCGCGCGTGTCGATCACCGCGCGGAACACGTCCGGCAGCCGGTGCGGGTACTTCTCGACCAAGAGCCAGCACAGCGTGCGGCGGAACGTCAAGTGGTCATCGCGCGGGGGCGCACCGCGAAGGTCTCTGGGTACGCCCCGCTGAAGCGGGTCACTACGAACGTCAGTCGTCGTCCGGGTCGAGGACGCGGTTGTCGCGGTCGAGTTGGCGGTGCTTCACCCGGATCAGGTACTCGAACGCCGAGAGGTACCGGCGCTGGGCCGCGGTCAACTCGGTCTGGCGGGTGCGGGCGCGCGCCGGGTCGAGCGCGCCGCGCGCGCCCTCCGCTTCGAGCCGGTACACGTGGAGCCACTGCACCACCACGGTCTCGGCCACCAGCCGAATGTCGTCGGTCGGGCGCGGGCCCATGATCTCGTCGTGCATCAGGGCGGCGCGCGAGCGGATCGCGGCGCGCTGCGCCTCGTCGGCCCCGGCGATCTCGCCGATGATCCAGTCGTAGGCGCGCCCGGGCAGGTCGCCGTCGCGCGCGCGCCGGGGCG
>VGZJ01000173.1 GCA_016872595.1 Planctomycetota bacterium | reverse complement strand
GCGGATTCGCCATCATTATCGGCGCGAGGGCTTCGACGGTCGTGTCCGAGACGATGTAGCGCACGGCGTCGGGCACGTCGGGCTTCGCGGGCGGGTCGTCGGCCGCGCCCTTCGCCCGCTTCCAAGCGGCGAAGTCTTTCTCCCATCTCGCGAGGTTCGCTTCGTACTCCTTCATCACTTCGGCGTGGCGATCCAGCGCCCGGCGCTGGCGCTCGCGGGCCGGCCGCATGACCAACTTGAAAGCGGGCGTCTTCGCGGTCCCGCTGTCGCCCACGATCGCGCCCCACAGAATCGGCGGGACCGACCACCCGGGCTTCAACAGCAGCCGGCGCGTGTTGCCGATGGCCGCCGCCAGCGCGACCAGCAAGGGGAGCGCGAGGTACGACGGGTCGCACCCGATGGCCTTCGCGCCGTCCGCGACGAACCCGCGGATCGGTTCGGGCAGCACGTTCACCGGGAACGGGCGGAAGTGGTGGCAATCGTCCTTCGGCGGGTCGGGGGGTTCCACATCGACGGCCGCGGCCAGCGCCTCGACCTCCGCGCGCATCGTGTCAGGCTTCGCCCCGTCGCCGCGGGCCTCGATCCAGTCCGCGATGTCGCCCTTGTCGGGCAGGTCGGGCAACTCGACAACCTTGACCACCGGGGGCGGGCTCAACTTCGCCAGGATGCCGGCCACGGTGTCGGCGTACTTGCGGCCGGGCGCGTCGTTGTCCGGGAGGAGCCAAACTTCCTTCCTAGCGAGCGGTGACCAATCGGTCTTCCCCGCCGCTTGCGAGCCGCCGGCCGAGGTGGTCGCGATGAAGCCCAGCGCGCGGGCCGCGTCCGCGCACTTCTCGCCCTCGACGACGAGCACGCGCTTCGCAGCGGCCAGATCGGGTAACCCGTACAGCGGGCGCGGGTCGGGTATCGCGCCGATGCGCCAGTCGTTGCCGTGCCGCGCCGTGGGGCGAATGTCTTTCGAGCCGTTCGCGCGGTCCCAGCGGATCACCAACCCGACCGGGTTCCCGGCCGCGTCGGTGTACGTCCACAGGGCCGCCCGCTTCCCGTGCCGGCGCTCCAGTTCGAGCACCGCGTCGTTCGCGGTCGCGAACCTACCCTCTTGCGGTTCGGTCTGGCCACCGGAGCGAAACACGAGTTGCGGGTCGTTTCGTTCCGGCATCAGGTCGCGGAGCGACAACCCGACCGCGGCGCATACGGCTTCGGGCGCGCACCCGGCGTGGCAGTGGATCAGGGCGCGCCCGTCCTCGCCCTCGGAAACGCTCAGGCTCGGCTTCCGGTCCTCGTGGGCCGGGCACCGCGCGCACCAACCGCTCGTGGTCTTCTTTGCGCCGGTGAGCTTCGACAGCAGGGCTTCGGTGGGGGTCATTCGCCGCCCCCTTCCTGCCGTTCGGCGGAAACCGTACCTAGGTCCGCTTTCCGCCACCCGCCGACGAGATCGACGAGCGTTTGCTGTTCGAGTTCTTCGACCCGCTGGAGCTTCTGCCACCGGTCCCGGTCGATGTGCGACTCGATGGCGGCGCGGACCCGCTCGCGGAGTTCCGACGGCGGGAGCGCGTCCACTTCCGCGCACGCGGTCCCGTACCGCTCCGCGAACCCCCGCGAGCGGGCGCTCGCCTTGACCGGCAGCGGGATCAGGTCGAACGCGGCGAAGTCGTCCCGGACCACGCCCAACCGCGACCAGTGCGCGGCCTTACGGCTGTACCGGGCGAGCTTGTCGCGCAGCTCGTCCTCGATCCCGAACCCGGACGGGTCGTAGTCGCCGAGGTAGTACGCGAAGATCGGCTTCGGCACGCGCGCCCACAGGTCCGCGATTTCGCCCGCGAACGAGATGGACACGTCGCCGCGGATCACGTTCAGCGTCACGTCGTACTCGCGCGTCACCTCTTGAACGGTCCCGGCGATGGCGTCCTTCTCGACGAACACCTCGACGTGGTGCGGCATCTGCGCCCACAGGTCTTTCCGGTACGCGCGCCGCACGGTGTCGCCGAAGTCGGCCAGCCCGGACCAACTGGACGGCTTGATGGCGGAGCGCACCCGGTCCACGATCCAGCCGGTGATCGGGATCGCGCCGCCCTCGCGCAGCTTCTTCGTGAGCCGCTTGAGCTGGTTGTAGCCCGTATCGGTCGCGGGCAGGTGCCCGGCCGACGCGAGGCGGTAGTACAGGGCGCGCAGGGTCATCGGCCGCTCGGCGCGGAGCGTGTCGATCAGGTGGTCTTGCAAGAGGCGGTTCCGCGCGCGGAGTTTGGGGGCGGTCACGCACCACCCCCTTTCGCGGCCCGCGCACCCAGCCACTGCTGGAGCGCGTCCACGGGGTACAGCACTGCCTTGCGCTTGCCGCTCCCGACGCGGACGCAGGGGACGTGGCCGTCCTTCGTCAGCTGCCAGAGCAGACGGGGGGAGATGTTCAGCGCCTTCGCCGCCTCGCGCGGGCGCAAGGCGAGGGTGAGGATGTTGTCGGGGGTCACGAGCCACCGCCAGATCGGGGCGCGGACCGCAACGTGCGGCCCGCATACCCGTTGGCGGGGTGTTGGGCACAAACCAACCCAACAGCGCGCGGTGAGCCGGGAATCGCGTGATATTTCCGGGTGTTGCTACGAGCAGAAAAAACTGCCGCTGTTGGGCTTCTCGTGCCCAACGATCCAACACCGCGTTACTCGTCGTCGCGGTCGCCTTCGTCGGGCGGAATTCGGCCGAACAGTGCGTCCGCCGTGTACTCGCCGTTCAGATACTTGAGTGCGGCGTTGAGAAAGCCCTTGCGCTTGCAGTAATGGTTTGCGTACCGTTTGTGCCCCTTGAAGTGCTTGACGAAGAAAGCATGGGCGGTTGCCCCGTCTACTCCCGCCAGTCGCGCCAGCTGGTTGTTTCCGACTGGCTCTTCGTTCAAGCGACCGCCCTCGGCGTATTTGTGGTGCTTGGTCAGGGCCGCGATGAGCTTGACTTCGGCCTCACCGCGCTCGGTACTGCGTTTGGGCCTGCGTTGAGGAACTTCGGGCGGGGCGGCAACAGGTGCCCCCACCCGAACGCGCAGGAGTGGAATGAGGGAGTCGAGTTTTCGCCGTGCGCCCTCACGATTTAGAAGGTTCTCGGGGCACTCGGATGGGCGCACCAAGCCGAGTTCATGAGCGTACAGATATGCCTTCGCCACTTGCAACGCGTTGAGCGCGTCGTCACGGTTCCGATCGGTATCGTCGTCGAGAGCGTCTCTCACCCGGATCGCGTAGTCCAGCAGATCACTGACCGAGACGGGAGCGCTACAGTCCTCAGCGGTGCCGGCTGCGCCCGGTGGCTCAGGATTCGTAGGCCCGGGGGCTGGAGCGGCGACTGCGTCGGGACACTCTTCGGACCGGCGGTCCGACGTGCCTTGCGGACCGGCCGGGCGGTTCAATGGTTCTAATGGCATCGTCGCGTCTCCTCCGTGAGACCGCCGCGCGTTCGGCACGACCATACACCGGTTCGCGCGACTCCGTGCGGCTCAATTCTGTCCCCAAGTGTACCAGAATCCACTTTCGCCGCACAACAGCAATACTGGCCGGAACCGGGAAGTTGCCAAAACAAACCCGACGGCGCTACCCGTGATCGTGGGTGACCGTGACCTGCACGTCGGTCACGAGCGGCACCGGGACAGCGGCCCCGCCGCGGCGCGCTTGGAGCCGTTCGAGTTCGTGCAGGGTCGAAGTGATCATGCTGTTCAGGTGCTTCTCGTACTTGCTGATGCGGTCGAGCACGTCGAGCGGCGGGAGCAGCGCGGCGGACGCGGCCCGGGCGCGCCACGTCTCCTGCCGGCGACGGAGCGCCGCGAGTTCGTTGTTGAGCCGCTCGACCTCGCGCGCGAACGCCGCCGCGCGGTCATCGAGCACCTCTTCCAGCTCACGCTGGAACGCTTCGAGGGGTTGTGTGATGGCGTCCGCGTACCGCGTGAGGGCGCGGAGCAGGAGTGCGGCCGTCCACGGCGCGGCGCGCACGGGACCGGGGGGCAAGCCGAGCGTGGCGAGGAACGTCGGGCCACTCGGCGTCTCGGGATCGGCTTTGCGCAGCGGCCGGTCGTAGACGAGGCCGGACGCCCAAGTGAGCACCAGTTCGACCGTCTCGCCGCGCAGCGCGTCCGGGCCACCGCGGGCGATTCCCCGCACGAGGTCGGCGGCTTCGGCGAGCGCGGACAGGTTCTCGCGCGCGGCGCGGTGCTCGTTCCGCATCCACTTCAGGTGCTCTTCCCGGTTCGCGGCGCACCGGTCCAGCGAAACGACGAACGGATCGACGCCGGGCGGGGGCAGGCCGGCGTCTTCCACCGCGGTCCCGATGGCCGCCGCCTCGTAGCGGCTCAGGCGCTGAAGCCGCCAGAAGGCGAGCGCGACGCGCTCGGCGAGGTTGACTTCCAGCGCGCCAACGGGGCTGAGGGACGCGAGCACGCCGGTGCGGTGCTCGTCCCACGTCTTCGCGCACTCGCCGGCGACCACGGGCACCGCGGCGAAGATGCCGTGCGTGACCGCGTTGCGGGCGACGACCGCTTTGCCCTCAACGGTCTTCGGGCCAGCGGACAGCGCCCCGTTGAGGCGGCTCGCGGCAGCGCGTGCGAGGCTGGTCATGAGAGACACCGTGCTGAGGTGGGGGGCGAGGGGTCTTGCGGGAATCATACCTCCTACACCGGATGTCCACTTTTTTCGGCGCGCCGCCGGGTCGCACTTGCCAACTGGCCGTGGGGTGTGCCGATTCCGCAATTGGAAGACCAACACCTCGGAGACGAAAGTTGTGGGAGGTGAAGCCCCCGTCACGAATGTGTGAAAGAGGAGCGGACGGAAAAAGGTGACGGAGGCAGAGAAGGCAATAGAGAAGGCCGAGCAGGACGGAAAGAAAGCCGAATCCGCTACTGCCGCATGACGATGCCGCTGACGAATCCCCTCAGCTACAGTGCTTGATGCACCCCTCTGGACTTCTACAGCAAACGATCATCTGCTGTAATGCTCCCCCTTCCCGCTTCCGCGAGAATAAGTGTCCAATCTGGCTGGGAGTGCGGTTCGCTGTAACGATTCCAACTTGTCTTCTCGCGATAAACCGATTCAAAATCTGGACTTAGTCGCCCGAATCCGATTTACAGCGAAGAAAAACGCCGATTTCGGGAATCTGAGCTACCTCTGAGGAGTATTCACCTTATTATACTGTAACAGTAAGCTACTGCTGTGAAAGGTGGTGCCTGATGATGATCTGCTTCAACGCCACAGTGGAAACTCGTGACCAGCTCGACCAGCTCGTCGCGAGTGGGGCGTACCGCGACTACGGCGAGGCCATCGCCGCCGCCGTTCGCAACCAAGTGCTGCTCGAAAAGGAAGTTGCGTTGCGGGGGCCAATCGTGATCGGGGAAACACCGATCGCGCCGGCGGCCCCGGTTTCTCCCTTGGGGCCCGTTCACGCCCCGCCCGCGCCGCCGGATACCAAGGTCTTGCCGTCCCCGAAGAAGGCGACCCCGCCCCTGGCTCCGAACCCGGCCCCGAAAACCGCCCCCAAGGTCGCGGCGCTGCCCAAGACGGCCCCGCGAAAGCCGTTAGCCCCGACCACGTCGGACACCGCGTCCGCGGCTCTGCCGAAGACCGCTCCCCGGACGGGGACGCCCGCCGTCCCCGCGATGTTCCTCTTGGAAGGGCTGCCGGAGGCCGACGCTTGTCAGTTCGGGGTCTTGCCGCCCGACGTGTGGGTGCCGGGGCAGGCGGTTCCGCTGGAGCGGTGGATCTTGGGGCAGCAAAACCGGCTGTTCCCGGCGAAGGTCAACGCCCGCGGACTGATCCGCCTGTTCGCGGGGGCCGAGAAGGGCCTCCCGCTGGCGAAGACGGCCGAACTGGTCGCGGCCGCGGCCGCGGCGCTCGGGGACTACCTCGTCGCGCTCGACGCCAAGCGCGACACCGGCCGGGACGACGTGTTCGCGACCGCCTTCCCAACGACCGGCGACGGCGAGGACAAGGCCCGCACGCGATACGCCAACCAGTTCGTGACCTACGCGAACGGGCGCGGGGAGCTGTCGGGCCTGATGAGCGACCTGCGACTGATCAGCGTGGTCCACAACAAGAAGGAGCGGTGGATCGTGCCGACGAAGGTGGCGTGGGTGTTCGCGTGGATGAAGAACCCCGTACTCGACGGCGAGGACATCCCGACCGAGAAGTTTTCGTCCGAAGAGCGCGAGTTTCTGGTGCGCCATATCGCCACGGCGGTCCCGGCCGAGGCGTTCGCGTACCGCGCGATCTTGGCCGCGGTCGGGGCCGGGCACAACACCCCGGAGACGCTGGACGCGGCCCTGAAGGCCCACGTCTCGGCCGACCGGGTCGGAGACCTGAGCGCCTCCTTCCTGTCCTCTCAGCGGTCCGGGGCCGTGTCGCGCATGTCCGATCTGAACCTGATCGGCCGGCAGCGCGAGGGCACCCGGGTCACCTACGCGATCAACGACGACGGGCGTGCTTTCCTCGAACTGTGTACCGCCCCCCGAAGTAAACTGGTTCCCAACCCCTAACGAGTCCGAGATCGAGTGCAGGCTCCAACACCCGCCGGGCCGCGCGGCCCGCCCCTAATCGAGGTCCGCCATGAACGAAGCCGAAACCATGAAGCTGTGCGTGGCCCTGATGAAGGCCGACTCCGAGGCCGAAGTCATCGAGCTGCTGAAGGCCGCCGGGCTGTGGGACGACCCCAAGCTGTGGCGGTTCTACGGCGACTACGAGAACAACTACAACACGATCGGCAACCAGCAGGGGCGGCCCGACGCCGCGTTGGTAGAGAAGCTCATCAATAGCGTCGATGCGTCCCTCATGGGCATGTGCTTGGCAATGGGCACCGACCCCGCAGGTAAGGACGCGCCCAAGACCATTCGCGAGGCGGTGGCCCGCTTCTACCACACCGAAGTGTCGGCCGACAGCCCGACCGCCGGACTGATCAAGGAGTGGCCGGATCACAAGCGCACCGAGATCGCCCGTGGGATCACGCTGGCCGCCACTGGCGTGGGGCCGAGGATCGGCAACTACTGCCTCTCCATCGCGGACTGCGGTGAGGGGCAGACGCCGGAACAGATGCCGGACACCCTGCTGTCGCTGAACAAGTCGAACAAGCTCCGCATCCCGTTCGTCCAAGGCAAGTTCAACATGGGCGGGTCGGGGGTGTTCGAGTTTTGTGGCCCCAACGGGTTACAGCTCGTCCTCAGCCGGCGGAACCCTGCGATCCTGAAGGGCAAGCTCGACCACGCCGACGACGGCAAGTGGGGGTGCACCGTGGTGCGCCGCGAGAACGCCGGCGTCGGACGTCGCAGTTCGGTGTACACATACCTCGCCCCGGTCGGGCCCGACCGGGGCCCGGGCAAGGGCGGGGTTCTGCGGTTCACCGCCGCGGAGATGCCCATCTTCCCCGAGGCGACCAAAGATCTCCGCGACGCGTACGCCCGGAACTCGGAGTGGGGCACCCTCATCAAGCTGTACGAGTACGCGGCCGGGAACCTGCGGTCGAACATCATCCGGTCGGACCCGTGTCTGTTGGGCCGCTTGGACCTGCTGCTGCCAGAACTGGCGCTGCCCATCCGGCTCTACGAGTGCCGCGAATCGTATAAGGGGCACGGCGGCAGTTTCGCGACCAACCTCGCCGGGTTGGGCGTCCGGTTGGAGGACGACAGCAAGAGCAACCTCGAAGAGGATTTCCCAACGTCCTGCCCGCTGACCGCGCAGGGCGAGCAAATGACGGCCACCATCTACGCCTTCAAGAAGGGGAAGGCGGAGACGTACCGCAAGCACGAGGGCATCATCTTCACCCTCAACGGGCAGACGCACGGGCACCTGACCCCGGACTTTTTCACCCGGAAGGCCGTCGGGCTGAGCTACCTCGCGGACTCCATTCTGGTCGTCGTGGATTGCTCGAAGTTTTCCAGCCGCGCCCGCGAAGTGCTGTTCATGAACAGCCGCGACCGGCTCCGCAACGGCGAGCTGCGCGGCGAGATCGAGGACCGGCTGGAGGAGATGCTCAAGCAGCACGACCGCCTGCGGGCGCTGCGGGAGCGCCGCCGCCGCGAGCAGACCGAGGCGAAGCTGGCAGACTCCAAGCCGCTGGAGGACATCTTGGAGTCGCTGCTCAAGAGTTCGCCGACGCTGGCAAACCTGTTCCTCAAGGGCCTGCGCGCGTCCAACCCGTTCAAGACGGCCAAGGTGCGCGAGGAGGAGGAGACGCCGTTCGTCGGCAAGCGGTTCCCGACGTTCTTCAAGTTCAAGGGGAAGGACTACCACACCGAACTGGCCCGCGAGACGGCTATCAACATGCGGACGCGGGTGGAGTTCGAGACCGACGCCGAGAACGACTACTTCGGGCGCGACAGCGAGACGGGCGTGTTCTCGCTCTTCCGGGTCGTCGGGGACGCCCGCGTCGCGGTCGAGAACTACGTGGGGCCGAACTTGCAGAACGGCACCGCGACCCTCAGCGTCCAGCTCCCGCAGAACTGTCAGGTCGGGGACACGCTGAAGTTCGTGGCCGTGGTAAAGGACCCTACCCTCACCGAGCCGTTCGAGAACTGCTTCACCGTGAAGGTGAAGCCCGAAGCGAAGCCCGGCCCGCCGGGCGGCGAGAAGAAAAAGCACAAGAGCGGTGAGCCGGGCAGCGACCGCGAGGTTCCCGGAGGGATCGCGCTGCCGAACATCATCGAAGTGTGGGAGTCGTGTTGGGGCGACCAGACCCCGCCGTTCGACAAGCACACCGCGCTGCGGATCAAGAACGCGGGCGTGACGGACGAGACGGATGGGGCCGAGGCGAAGCCCGTCTACGACTTCTACATCAATATGGACAACATCTACCTGAACTCGGAGCTGAAACCGTCCAAGGCCGACCCCAAGCTGCTCCGCGCGCGGTTCACCTACGGTATGGTCCTGCTCGGACTGGCCCTAGTCCAGCAGGACGAGGCGGAGAAAGCCCGCGCCAAAAAGGACGGGGAGGAGGCCGGCGTCGATGAGGCACTGGCCAACGTCGAGTGCCGCGTGGCCGAGTTCACGCAGGCGGTGGCCCCGGTTCTCTTGCCGATGATTGACTCGCTCGGGGATCTGAACGAGGAGGAGGTGCCGGCCGTCGTCGGGTCGGGCGACGCCACCTGACGGTCAGGCCGGCCGGTGGAAGAGCACGAGTTCCTTGGCGGTCGCGAGGTCGCCTTGGATCAGCGCGAACCAGCGGCGGCCCGGCACCGAGCGCCACAGCCGCTCCCCCAACGGGAGGCCGAGGTCCGCGGGCATCGTCTCGCGGAACCCGGCCTCCCGCATCGCGTCCAAGTACCGCGGGAGCTGCCAGTCCGGTTCCTTGAACGCCACGAGCTGCACCACCAGCCCACCCGGGTCCATCACCCGCCGCACCGCCGCGAACGACTCCCGGATGCCCCGGAAGTAGTCGGACAGCTCCGCGTGCCGACGGTCCCCGAAGCAGTAGTAGGACTGCCCCATCCCGTCATGACACCCCGCTACCCAGAACGGGGCCGGGCTCTCCTTGCGTCCCCGCACCTTCCAGCGGTGGTAGAGCACGTACACGCCCGGATACGGGGGCGAGGTGACCACCAACTTCGGCCGGGCCGGCAATTCCGCCAACTCGGGCCGGCCGGGCAACTCGGCGGCCGGGCACTGGAGCGCGACGACGCGGGAGCGCGTCTCGTGCGCTTCCACGGCCTCGCGGTACTCCCGCATCCCGGCGACAAGTTCGGTGAGAGTATCGAGCAGTTGGGACCGGAAGTCCGCCGCCCGCGGGATGCGGTCGCGGCAGTCCAGTGCCCACTGTCCGACGCGCAGCAGGACGCACCGGGCGAACTCCCGCTGCGGGTCGGTCGCGAGATCGACGAGGCGGGCCAGCACGAACTCCATCGTCTTGCGGATCGGCCACGGCACGCCCTTCTGATACCCGGCCCGCTGCCACTCGCGGTCGCGGACCGCGGGGAGGTGGAGGTTGAGACACCCGCTCAGGCCGTTCGCCCATTCGACCACGCGGGCCAAGTCCTCCTCGCCGAGGGCCGTGCCCTTGACCCGAGCCAAGAACGGCGACAGCGAGCTGACGTCGGTGCCGAGGACGTGCCGGCCAGCGATACGCCCCTCGACCACCGACGTGGCCCCGCCGAGGAAGGGGTCGAAGATCACGTCCCCCGGCTCGCTGAAGCCGGAGATCACGGTACGGGCGAAGAGCGGCGAGAACCGCGCCGGGTAGCGGTAGAAGTTGTGCGTGTAGCCGCCCACGGGGCGCTGGTCGCAGACGCCGGCGAGAAAGCTCGCCGCGGCCTCGGGGTCGAGCGTCCTTGTCGCGTCGGTGGTGGCTTCGGCCGTTCCCATCGCTTCACGTCCCGGTTAGAGTCCTCCACGGTCACCGCGCAAACGGCGTGCCAACTCACCCCTTGGGCGGGAGCGGCCGGTCGTCGAACAGCTTCAACGGCCCGTCCGGGTGGTTCTCGATGAACTCCTTCACCGCCTCCTGAACCACGCGCGCCAGCGACACTTCGCTACGGTCGGCCATCTGCTGGAGCGTGGCCTTTTGCCGCGCCGTGAGCGACACGGACAGCCGCTCTTTCTTCAGCCTCCGCTTCGCCATTGTCGGCCCCCGCGCACCGTAGTGGTGCGTCCTGCGGCAGAATGGTGCATTTTGCATCACCTTATGTCGCGGACCGGCGCTACGCAACAACGAACTGCCAACTTCGGCAGAACTTGTCACCACACGCTCCGGTGAGGAGCTTCTTCGTAATCCACTCACGCCGGAGCGCAGGCGCAGGTGAGACGTGGTGTCCACAAGCATCGAATGGCGTACTGCTCGGCCAGAAGGAGCCGTAACGGTTCATCTTCTCGCACAGCGCGCTGCGCGAGGGGTGGGACAACCCGAACGTGTTCCAGATTTGCGCGATCCGAGAGATGGGCACCGACCGCGAGCGGCGGGAGACCATCGGCCGCGGGCTGCGGCTGTGCGTGCAGGCCGACGGCACGCGGGTCCGCGGGTTCGACACGAACACGCTCACGGTGATCGCCACGGAGAGCTACGAGCAGTTCGCGGAGAACCTGCAAAAGGAGATCGAGGCCGACACGGGCATCCGGTTCGGGATCGTCGAGGACCACCAGTTCGCCGGCATCGCCGAGCCGGACGGCACCGGGCGGCACAAGCCGCTGGGGTTCGAGAGGTCGAAGGAGCTACACACGTTCCTCAAAGGGCAGGGTTACATCGACGCCCGCGGGAAGGTGCAGGACGAACTGCGGAAGGCGCTGAAGTCGAACCAGCTCGTACTGCCGGCGGCGTTCCAGCACCTCGCGAGCGCGATCGGCGACGTGCTGCGCAAGCTGGCCGGGCGGCTGGAAATCAAGAACGCCGACGAGCGCGAGCGCATCGGCACGAACAAGAAAGTGCTGCTGTCGGACGACTTCCGGGCGCTGTGGGACCGGATCAAGCACAAGACGACGTACCGCGTGCAGTTCGACAACGCGAAGCTGGTGGCGGACGCGGCGCAGGCGCTGGCCGCGGCGCTGGAGCGCTCGCCGGTCACGGGCACGCGGGCGCACTTCCGCACCGCGGACCTCGAAATCAACAAGGGCGGCGTCGCGGCGGTCGAGAAAGAGGTGTCGTCGCCGGTGGCGCTCGCGGAAGCCGACGTTGAACTGCCGGACATCCTGACCGAGCTTCAGGACAAGACGCAACTGACGCGCAAGAGCATCGCCCGCATCCTGACGGACAGCGGGAAGCTGGCGGACTTCGCGCGGAACCCGCAACAGTTCATCGCGCTGGCCGCCGCGACCATCAACGACACGAAGCGGCGGGCGCTGGTGGACGGTATCCGCTACGAGCGCAAGGGGACCGACCACTACGAGAGCAAGTTGTTCGATAGCGAAGAGCTAATGGGCTACCTGAAGAGCGCGGTGCCGGCGCAGAAGGCCGTTTACGATCATGTGGTGTGCGACTCGGACGTGGAGCGGCGGTTCGCCGAGGACTGCGAGAAGAACACGGCGGTGAAGGTGTACGCGAAGGCCGCGCTCCTGATGTCCACATAGCCGAGTGGTTTTGTAGACGTAGACACCCTCACGCTCCCGCGGCGCTCGTCACCAGCGCGCGGATCGCGGCGCGGATGTGGTCCGGCAGGTTCGACCACGCGGCAACCAGCGCGGCGAGGTCCGGGGGCAGTGCGCCGGATTCTGCGCCGCCTTGTTCGAGAAGAACGGTTTCTTCGGCGGAAGCGGGGGCGGTTCGTATCCTAGCCGGGTAACTCTTCTTCTCCCCGACCCCTGTTCCGGTCATCGGTTCGCGGTCAACGGTCACGCGACCCCGGTTGACCGCCGCGCGCGCCGCCCGTATCATCAACCCAATCGACCACATTGTGTCGGTTGTACCGGATGTACCGCCCGCGGCCTCGAGAGCGCCATGAGTACGGAACAGCAGCCCGCCACCCCCCCGGCCGCGCCCACGCCCCAAGGCGGCGCGCCCGCGAATCCGTCCCACAACGAGGCGAAGCAGGAACCGACTGCGCTCGCCAAGGGGCTCAAAACCGGGTGGGACAAGTTCAAGCGCGGCGAGTTGATGGGTTACAAGTGGATGGCGCTCATCCTCTTGCTCGTGGCCGGGGTCGGAACGACGTGGTGGATCATCTCCGCGCGGCGCGGGGCCGAGAGCGCGAAGTGGACCGAGTGGGACGGCCTGTCGTCCCCGGAGTCGCTGAAGAAGTTCATCGAGGAGAACCCGAAGGCGTATCAGGCCCGGCTCGCGCGGCTCGAGATCGCGCGCATGAACCTCGGCCAAGAAGGGCTCGACCAAATGTACGGTCCGCAGCCGTCGCAGTTCGCCGACGACGCGACCGTGAAGAAGGTGCGCGACGCCCGCGCCGCGGCCGTGAAGAACGTCGAGAAGGCCCGCGACGAGTTCACCGCGCTCGTCGACGAGTTCAAGAGCGACCCGGTGATCCGCGTGCAGTGCATGCTCGCCGTGGCGCAGGCCGAGGCCGCGCTCGTGGGCATTCCGAAAGAGGGCAAGGTGCCGGACCCGTTCGACCTGAAGCCCCTCGCGCCCGGCGACTCGCGCGGCGACCCCGCGAAGGCCATCGAGTGGCTCGACAAGGCCGCCGAAGCCGCCGGCGACATCCCGTGGGGCAAGGACGCGAAGAAACTGGCCGACGCGCTCCGCAACCAGAACACAAAGGAACAGATCGCTACCCTTCAGACGAGCCTGTTCGACATCTCCGCGACCCCGGCCGGCAAGTGGCCCGCCGGCGTGCCCAAGGACAAGGCCCACGGCTGGCCCGGCCCGTGACGGAAGGGCAGTAATCAGTAGACTCGTTGCGCAATAGGTGTTGGTTCAGTCGCACTTCGGCCAGACGATCCTGTGTGGTCGTTACCCGTACATCCGGTTGTGGAGTCCGGCGACGTTCTTCATCATCACCGTGTGACGACGGGGCG
>VGZJ01000172.1 GCA_016872595.1 Planctomycetota bacterium | reverse complement strand
GACCCCGGCCCCGCGCCCGGCCGCGGTCACCGCCCTCGCCGAACTGATGCGCCGCATTCAACTCGACCCGACCGACCTGCTCGCCACCGCCCGCGTGCGCCACCCCGCCGACTTCGAGCTGGCGTTCGTACTCGCCGAGTGGGACGCCGACGAGAAGCGCACGGCCGACGCTATCGCCCGGTACGAGGCCGCGCGCGCGCTGCGCCAAGAGAACTCGGTGGTGTGGAATAACTTCGGGGCGATGATGTTCTTCAAGGGGGACGCGGGCATCGCGGAGGCCGCGTTCACGAAGGCCGTCGAACTGGACCCCTCGTACCCGCACGCACACAACAACCGCGGCGCGGCCCTGTACACGCGCGGCGACCGTGCCGGCGCGCGGGCCGCGTTCGAGAAGGCGCTCGAACTCGACCCGGCCCACGCCGCGGCCCACAACAACGTGGGCAAGGTGCGGGCCGACGCGGGCGACGCCGCCGGCGCGCGGGCCGCGTTCGAGAAGGCGCTCAAGGCCGACCCCGACCACCTGAACGCCCACATCGGGCTGGGGAACATTCAGGCCGACGCCGGTGACCACAAGGCCGCGCTCGCGTCGTACACGCGCGCGACCGAGATCGACCCGGACCACTCCGCGGCGCACAACAACCTCGGCAACGCGCGGGCCAAGACCGGCGACCCGGACGGGGCCGAGCGCGCGTACCGGCGCGCGATCGCGCTCGACAAGAACAACCCGAACCCGTGGCACGGGCTGGGGCTGCTGCTCGAATCGCGCGGCGACAAAAAAGGCGCGGTCGCGGCCCACGAGCGCGCCATCGAGGTCGATGCCAAATACGCCCCGTCGCTCATCGAGTTGGCGAACGTCCGGCGCAAGAGCGGCCAGAAGGCCGAGGCGGTGAAACTGGCCGAGCGCGCGGTCGATGCCGCGCCGACGGACGCCGTGGCGCACTACACGCTGGGCCTCGCGCGGCGCGCGACCGACGACGACAAGGGCGCGGCGGCGGCCTACCGCGCGGCCATCAAACACCGCCCCAAGTTCTTCGAGGCGCACACGAACCTGAGCGGCACGCTCAACGATCTGGGCGACCACGACGGCGCGGCGGCCGCGGCCCGCGCCGCCATCGGGTGCAACCCGAAGGACAGCCGGCCGTACAACAACCTCGGCATCGCGCTGATTAGTAAGCGGGACTTCGACGGCGCGGTCGCGGCGTTCCGCGAGGCGGTTCGGCTCAACGGAAAGAACGAGGCCGCGCGCGACAACTTGGAACTGGCGCTCAAGGAAAGGGCCGAGTTCGAGCGCACGGCCCCGCCCCCGCGCGAGAAGAAATGACCCGGCCGGCGGTGCGCGGCCCCGCGCCCGCCCGCCGCTTCACCCCTTCGGCCTTTCTGCGCCCTCTGCGCGTTCTGCGACCTGTGCGCGGAATCCCCGCGCGACTGCGGTTGACACGTTCTCCCACTTCGCTTAAAGATGCCGCCCGCTTGGGCCGACACGCGGTTCGCGTCGGGCCAGAACGAGTCGCCTTTCAGGAGGTTCACCAGATGATTCGTCGCATGTTCGCCGCGGCCGTGGCCCTTGTCGCGAGCGTCGGCTCGGCGCAGGCCGGGCTGCTCCCGGTGTCGGTGACGGTGCAACCCTAGGCCGGCAACTTCCGCTGGACGTACTCGGTGGTGCTCCCCACCGACATGAAGCTGCAGTCGGGCAACTACTTCACGATCTACGACTTCGCGGGCTACGTCGGCGGGTCGGGGAACGTGTCGTCCACGTCGCCGGACCCGAGCTTCTCGCAGTACTGGACGATGACCACCAGCCCCCTCGGCCCGACCCCGGACCGGCTGAACCCGCAGGACGACCCGGCCATCGGGAACCTGACGTTCACCTACACCGGGCCGTCGATCCCGTCGGGCCAACTGACGCTCGGCAATTTCGCCGCGACCTCGACGTTCGGCACCACGACCGAGAGCTTCTTCACCGCGACCAACCCGCAGGCCATCAGCGGGGAGGTGGACAGCAACATCACCTCGACGCTGGTACCGCTGGGCATGGAGATCCCGGCCCCGATCGGCACCCCGGAACCGGCGACGCTCGCGCTCGCGGGCCTCGGCCTGCCGCTGGTCGGCCTCGCCCGCTACCTGCGCCGCAAGGGCGCGCCGGCCGCGGCGTAAGTGCCGTTCGGTATTTCTTCGCCCTGAAGGGCGTGCTCCCTCAGCCCCGGCCCACGGCCGGGGTGGTCGGCGTTAAGTATTGCGTCCTGTAGGGACGCGCTAACGTAGCGCGTCCCTACAGGACGCGAAGAAGCGAACACTTCTTCCCCGGCCGATGGCCGGGGCGAACGAAGCTCGCCCCTTCAGGGCGAGAAGACAAGGTGACTCAGTACCGCGGCATCCCCGGGTCGACCTTCTCGGCCCACGCCAGAATGCCGCCGGTCAGGTTCACCAGTTTCGTGTAGCCCTGTTGCTTCAAGAACTCAATCGCCTTCGCGCTGCGCATCCCGCTCTTGCAGTGAACGACGATCTCGCGGTCGCGCGGCACCTCGCCCAACCGCGCCGGCAGTTCCGGCAGCGGAACGAGGGCCGTGCCCGGGATGCGGCAGATGGCGAACTCGTTCGGGTTCCGCACGTCCAGCACGAACAGGTTCTCGCCGGCGTCGATCCGCGCCTTCAACTGTTGGGGCGTGATCTCGCTTGATGTCGCGTGCGGCTTCGCAGGCTCCCCCCGAATGCCGCAGAACTGTTCATAGTCGATCAGCCCCTTGATGGTGGGGTGCGGCGCGCCGACGGCCCATTTCGGGTCGCGGCGAATCTTGAACGTGCGGAACGTCATGTTCAGCGCGTCGTAGTGCAACAACCGCCCGACGAGCGGCTCGCCGATCCCCAGAATCAGCTTGATCGTTTCGGTCGCCTGAATGCAGCCGATCACGCCGGGCAGGATGCCCAACACGCCGCCCTCCGCGCAACTGGGAACCTCGCCGGGCGGCGGCGGTTCCGGGTACAGGCACCGGTAGCACGGGCCGACGCGCGGGTCGAACACCGTCGCTTGGCCGTCGAACCGGAAGATGCTGCCGTACACGTTCGGCTTGTTCAGTAGCACGCAGGCGTCGTTGACGAGGTAGCGCGTGGGGAAGTTGTCCGTGCCGTCCACGACGATGTCGTAGTGCCCCACGATGTCGAGCGCGTTCTTCGACGTGAAGCGGTTCTCCCACAGGTCGAGTTGCACTTCGGGGTTCACGTCGCGCAGGCGCGCCGCGGCCGATTGGCACTTGGAGCGGCCCACGTCCGCGGTGCCGTGGATGATCTGGCGCTGGAGGTTGGACACGTCCACCACGTCGAAATCGACGAGGCCGAGCGTGCCGACGCCGGCGGCGGCGAGGTACAGCGCCAGCGGCGAGCCGAGGCCGCCGGTGCCGATGACGAGCACCTTTGCGGCCTTGAGCTTGCGCTGCCCGTCCAGCCCGACCTCGGGCATGATGACGTGGCGCGAGTACCGCGCCAGTTCGGGTTGCGTGAGCGACGTGTCGGCCCAGCGGCCGGCGAGTAGATCGGGGAGCGGCATGGCGGGGGTCCGTGCGCGGGTGCGGGTCGGTAGGCATCGTATGTGCGCCGCCCGCCCGCGCCTAACCCCCCCGCCGCGGCTACTTCTTCGGCGGGTCGGTCTTCTTCGGCGGTTCGGCCTTCTTAGGCTCCGTTACGTCGATCACCACCGGGGCCGGGGTTACGGCGTAGTCCTTGCCGCCGATCTTGGTCGTGGCGCGGAACACGAACGGGGTTTGTCCGACCGGCGTGCCGGGCTGCACGGTCACGGTGAACTCGCCCTTCGTCTGGCCCTTCGGGACCGGCTTCACGGCGGCCGGCGCGGTCGGCGGAACCAGCAGCGGGGCGAACACGATGTCGCCGTCGGCCGCGGCCTCGCGCGTCACCTCCACCAGAATCTTGCCGCCCTTGCCCTTCTCGATGCTCGCCGGGTCCGCGGTCAGCTTCACAGCGAACGGCGGCTTATCGACTACGCCCAGCGCCAGTTCCGTGAGCAGTTCGGGCGGCGGGTTGGTCATGCCGCCGAGGTTGGCCTTCACCGCGTCGGTCATGGTTGCGTAGCGCGTAACCGTGGTGCCGTCGGCGGTCGCGGTCGCCTTTAGGCGGAAGGCGTACGCGCCGCTCGCGGTGCCGGCCTTCACCAGCACCGGCACGAACGCGAACGTTTGCCCCGCCGCGAGCGTGAGCTTGCCGCTCAGCGCCGCGTCGCCCTCGATACTCAGCTCGACCGGCCCCGCGTAGCCGTTCAGACGCGTGACCGTGGCGAACGCCCCGGTGCCGCCGCCAGCGGGCGCTTCGCCGCGGTCGAACGCTACCGTCACGGCGAGGTCCGGCCCGGCGGGAACGACCGTGAGCAGGTACACCTCGTTCGGGCCGTGCAGGAAGTTCTGGTGCTCGCAGGCGATGGTGTAGTCGCCGTCCGCGGCGGGCGTGAACTCGAAGCGGTTCACGGGCGCGGCCGGGTTGCTCGCGGCGACCTGCGCGCCCTTCGCGTCGAGCACGCGCACCAGCACTTCGGCCGGCGAGTTCACTTCGAACGTCTGCGCCGAGACGACGAGCTTCTGCCCTTTCTTGCCGGCGATGGTGTAGTGGTCCACGTCCTTCGCTTTGTCGAACCGGCCGGACGCGCCGCCCGGCACCGTGAGCTTGTTCCCCTTCGCCGGGTCGTCGTTCGGTTCCTGTTCGGTGATCTGCGGGTAGTCGGTCAGCAGCACCGGCAGCGACCAGCCCGCGCCCGGCGCAACGTAAAACGCGGCGCGCCCTGCGTCCTTTGGCGCGGTGATGCTCACGGCGGCGATGGTGTCCGGCCCGGCGAAGCCGATGCTCGTGGCCGCGCCGCGCTGCGCCGCCAACGGGAACGCCGTGGTCGCCCCGACGAACTCGCCCACGCGCAGCCGGTAGTCGAAGTTGGCCCCGCCGCGGTGGGTCGTGTCGCGCACCTCGACCAGCACCTCGCCGGCCTCCTTGAACGTGTGCGTCAGCCGGCAGTCGCCCTGCAAGCCGGGCGTGTCGTCCGCGTACAGTTCCACCAGTTCGCGCTTGGTCTTGGCGTCGTGCAGCACGACGATGGGGTCAAGCGCCGAGCCGATGCGCCGGGCCAGCACCTCGAAGCTGAGCTTCTGGTTGGCGCTCACCTTCACCTTGTAGAACTCGGACGTTTCGGCCGCGACGCTGCCGGTGGCGACGCCCGGAACCGCGAGCGCCTGCGCGGTGTCCTTCGTGCGGTTGGCCGCGGTGGACGCGACCGCGGGGAACGAATCGACCACGAACGGCCGCGCGTTCGACACGCCGTGCTTGGTGGCGACGCGCACCGTGTACAGGCCGACGACGGTTTTCGGATCGACCGTGACCTTGACGCGGAGCTTCCCGGCCTCGGTGCCGTTCTTGTTGTCGGTGGGGATCGTGGCCTTCGCCGGGCAACTGAGCAGCACGCCGGTGGCGTCGGCGAGGTTCGTGCCGGTCAGCGTGACCTCGACCTCTTCGCCGGCCTTCGCGCCGAGTGACGCGGGCGTGGTGAGCGTCGGGGCTTGCGGGGCGGCGGTGATGGCGGGCGCTTTGGGCTGGGCCGCGGCCTCGCGCTCCCCCCCGGACATGACAACAGCCACGCCGACGGCGAACCCGGCGAGCGCGATCAACGACGGTAAGCGGCGACGCGACATGCGAACAACCTCGGAGAGGGCGCTAGGCGGGATGTGCCCGATGATACCGGCCGCGGGCGCGGATGGCGAGGGGCAAACACAGAGGACAGAGGACAGAGGGCAGAAAGGCCGAACGGCAGTTTTGACAGGATGAACAGAATGAACACCGGATGAAGAGTGAAGTCAGCACTGTCTTTACATCTCTGTGCATCCTGTCAACACTGCCATTCGGCCCTCTGTCCTCTGCCCTCTGCTTCCTTTTCGTGTGGCTCGTTAGAATGGCCCCATGAACGCTATCCCCGTGCGGACGAGCTACGACGAGGTTCCCTACGATAGCCTGCCGTTCGCGCAGTCGCACCCGTCGCGGTTGGCGACCGTGGCGACGCTGTTCGGCCTCAAACCGCCACAGGTGGACCGCTGCCGCGTCCTCGAACTCGGTTGCGCCGCGGGCGGGAACATCATCCCGCACGCAGAGGCGTTTCCCAATAGCTGGTTCGTCGGGGTCGATCTGTCGGCGCGGCAGATCGCCGACGGCGAGCGCGTGGTCCGCAAGTCGGGCCTGCCCAACGTGAGCTTGCGGCACGCCAGCATCGCCGACATCGACGAGACCTACGGCCACTTCGACTACGTCATCTGCCACGGCGTGTACTCGTGGGTGCCGCGCGACATTCAGGACCGCATCCTCGCGGTGTGCTCCGAGCGCCTCGCGCCGAACGGTGTCGCCTACGTCAGCTACAACACGTATCCGGGTTGGCACATGCGCGGCATGATCCGCGACATGATGCGGTACCACGCCTTCCGGTTCGACACCCCCGAGGCGCGCATCGGGCAGGCCCGCGCGCTCCTCGACTTCCTCGCGCAATCGGCCAAGCAGGACGGCGGCGCGTACAGTGTGCTGCTGCGCAACGAACTGGAGTTCATGAAGAACCAGTCCGACTACTACCTCTATCACGAGCAACTCGAAGACATCAACGACCCGGTGTACTTCCACACCTTTATGGAGCGCGCCGCCGCCCGCGGGCTACGGTACCTCGGCGAGAGCCGCATCACCACGATGGTCACGGGCAACTTCGGCCCGGACGTGCAGAAGACCCTCGCGATGCTCTCCACCGATCAGGTGCAGACCGAGCAGTACCTCGACTTCGTGCGCAACCGCATGTTCCGCGAAACGCTCCTCGTGCGCGCCGAACAGCAACCGAACTGGGCCATCGACCCGCAGCGCGTGTACGGGCTAAACGTGGCGTCCGGGGCGCGGTCGGCGAAGCCGGTCGATCTGACGAGCGAAGCGCCGGCGCAGTTTCAGGGCCGCAGCGGGATGACGCTCTCGACCTCGTCGCCACTGTTCAAGGCCGCGATTCTCGTGCTGAACGAAGTGTGGCCCGCGACGCTGCCCTACGTCGAAGTGCTGCACCGGGCCGCGGAGAAGATCGGCCGCGCGGAAACAACCGAAGACCTCGTGGCGCTCGCCACCGGGTTCCTGAACGCCTACGTCGCCTCGGACCTGATCGAGTTCCAAACGGTGCCGATGACGTTCGCGCGGGTTCCGGGCGATAAGCCGGTGGCGCTGTGCCACGCCCGCGCGCAGGTGGCCGAGGGCCACGGGCGCGTCGCCAACCGCCGGCACGAACTCGTTCAGCTCACCGACCTGAGCATCCGCCTCGTCCCACTGCTCGACGGCACGCGCGACCGCGCCGCGCTCACCGATGCGCTAACCGAGCAAGCGCAAGCCGGCCGGCTAACCGTCCAGAAGGCCGGCCACCCCATCGCCGACCCCGACGAGCTGCGCGCCGCGCTCGCCTCGACGCTCAACCCCGCCCTCGAAGCCCTCGCCCGCGACGGCCTCCTCGCGGGGTGATGAGGTGCCCACAACTTCGACTACAGGGGCGCGGCGATGCGCCCTCGGCCCGCTTCGTGTATGCTACCCGCATGGCCCCGTGGCTCGATCCGCGAACCGCTTACGTCCACGTGCCGTTCTGCGCGCACCACTGTGGGTACTGCGACTTCGCCGTGACCGCGGGGAACGATCACCTCATTGAACTGTACCTCGACGCGCTCGCGGCCGAACTCGCGACCCTCGGCACCCCGCGCCCGGTCGAGAGCCTGTTCATCGGCGGCGGCACGCCCACCCACCTTTCGCCCGTCCAACTCGAACGCTTGCTGGGCACGGTGCGACACTGGTTGCCGTTGGTTTCCGAACAGGGGGCTAACGCCCCCCGCTCGCCGGAGTACTCCGTGGAAGCGAACCCGGACACGCTGACCGAGGAGCGGGCGGCGGTGATGGCCGCGTTCGGAGTGAACCGCGTCAGCATCGGGGTGCAGTCGTTCCGGCCCGGCGCGCTTGCGGCCCTCGATCGACGGCACGCGCCCGAGCACATCCCGCGCGCGGTCGAAGCGGCGCGGAAGTGCGGGGCCGCGGTCTCGCTCGACCTGATCTTCGGCGCGCCCGGCACGACGCCCGCGGACTGGGCCGCGGACCTCGACGCGGCCCTCGCGCTCGACCCGCGGCACGTTTCCACGTACGGCCTGACCTACGAGAAGGGCACACCGCTGTGGAAGCAGCGGCACCGCGGCGCGGTCGCGCCCGTGCCCGAGGACGACGAACTGGCGATGTACGAGCACGCGATGGACCGGCTGACCGCGGCCGGGTTCGAGCACTACGAGATTTCCAACTTCGCGCGCCCGAGGGCGCGGTGCCGGCACAACGAACGGTACTGGGCGAACGAGGCGTACTACGGGTTCGGGGTCGGGGCCGCGCGCTACGTTCAGAGGGCGCGCGAGCTGAACGTGCGCGACACCAAGCTCTACATCCGGAAGGCGCTCGCGGGCGAGCCGGTGACGTTCCAGCGCGAGGAGCTGCCGCCGCGCGCGCGGGCCTTCGAGACGATGGCGACGCAACTGCGCCGGGCCGACGGCATCGCCCGCGCCGGGTTTAGCGCGCAAACCGGGTTCGACCTCGACGCCCTCGTCGCGCCCGCCCTCGCGCTCCTCGCGAGTACCGGCGTCACCGCCGACGACGGCGTGGCCGTGCGCCTGACGCGCCGCGGCAAGTGCGTGGCCGACGCCGCCGTCGCGGAACTGCTGAAGGGAGCGTAGCGCCACCCGCGGGGTTCGGGTCGTCGGTCGTCGGTCGAGAGCCATTGACCGCGGCGCGCGGGGCGCGCTATAGTCGGCGCGCCTGTAACCACGGACGGTCGGCCATGTTCACCCTATTCGCCGAAGCCGCAGCGGAACCCGCGTACCAGTCGGGGCTGGCGTACTTCCGCTGGCTCCACAACGTACTACCCGCACCGTTCTTCCACACGCAGGCGTTTCTCGCGTTCTTCGCGCTCGTCTTGATGGTATATTGGACGATCCCGCGGCGCTGGCAGATGACCCGGATCTGGGTGCTAGTGGTCGCCAGCTTCCACTTCTACGCCGCGTGGAGCTTCGAGCTGGCGTTCCTCGTCACTGCCACCACCGTCGCCGATTACCTGTTCGGGCGGGCGATGGGCGCGACCGAGCGCCCGCGGTTGCGCCGATTGCTGCTCTTCGCCAGTATCGGCATGAACCTCGGCATCCTGTGCTACTTCAAGTACCGCGGGTTCTTCCTGAACGAGCTGTACGAGGGGCTGCGGCGGATCGGCGTCGAGCCCGGGTACGAGAAGCTGAACCCGCTGGCGATCTTCGTCCCGTTCGGCATCTCGTTCTACACGTTCGAGGCCATCAGCTACGCGGTGGACGTGTACCGGCGGAAGATCGCGCCCGAAAAGAGCCTGCCGCGGTTCCTGCTGTTCATCCTGTTCTTCCCGCACCTCGTCGCCGGCCCCATCGTGCGCGCCGGCGACTTCCTGACGCAGACCCGCCGCGCGAAGCGGTGGAACTGGCTGCGCGTGCAAGTGGGCGTGCAGCTCTTCCTGATCGGCGCGTTCAAGAAGATGGCGATTGCCGACCGCATGGCGCTGTTCTGCGACCCGGTATTCAAGAACCCGGAGGCGTACAACTCCGTGGCCGTCTGGTTCGCGGTGCTGGCCTACGCGGTGCGCATCTACTGCGACTTCAGCGGCTACTCCGACATGGCCCTCGGCGCGGCCCACCTGCTCGGGTACAAGCTCACCAACAACTTCAACATGCCGTATCTGGCGCTGAACGTCAGCGACTTCTGGCGGCGCTGGCACATCAGCCTCTCGACGTGGCTCCGCGACTACGTGTTCATCCCCCTAGGCGGGAGCCGCGGGTCGCGGTGGCTGAACTACCGCAACTTGCTCCTCACGATGGCAATCGGCGGGCTGTGGCACGGGGCCGCGTGGGGCTACATCTTGTGGGGCGTGGCGCACGGGCTGATGCTCGTCGCGCACAAGCAGTTCAAGGACTACTGCGAGCCGCGCCCGCGCCTGACCGCGTTCCTCGAAAGCTACGTCGGCATCGTGCTGCGCGTGTACGTGACGTTCTTCTGCATGAGCCTGTGCTGGGTGCTGTTCCAACCGGACCTGAGCAAGGCGCTCGCGGTCTTCGAGAAGCTGTTCCACTTGCAGCGCGGGATGGGCCTTCCGCTGAGCAACCGGAGCCTGTGGTACACGGTGCTGTTCCTGTTCGGGTGCCAGTGGCTGGTGCGGTCGGGCGTGTGGGCGAAGGTGTACCCGCGGCTCCCGGCCCCCGTGCTCGGCACCGGCTACGCGCTGTGCCTCTGCGCCGCGCTGGTGCTCGCGCCCGACAGCGGCACCACTTTCATCTACTTCCAGTTCTGACGCGCCGCCTTCTGTAGCCGGCCTCTGTGAGGCCGGTAGCTGAACGGCGCGGGTGGGCCCGGCCTCGCAGAGGCCGGCTACAGGAAGTAAGAAGCCCCGCCTTCTGTAGCCGGCCTCTGTGAGGCCGGTAGCTGAACGGCGCGGGTGGGCCCGGCCTCGCAGAGGCCGGCTACAGAAGGCAACGGACCCGCCATGCTCACCGTGACCGCACCCTCTCGGCTCACGCGCCTCCGCTTGCGGGTGGTGGCGGTGGTGCGCGCGCCGCGCGCCCTCCCGTCGCGCCGGAGTCGGCGGCGGGCCGCGGTCGTGGCGCTGGCGGGCGGGCTGGTGGTCGCGGTGGCGCTGCAACTCGCGACCGCGTGGGCGATTCGCAGCGAGCGCCTGCCGCTGCGCGACCCGTTGTATTCGGACAAACTCGCGCTGCTGCGCGCGCGGCCGGGGTTCGCGCCGACGGTCGCCGACCCGCCCCCGCTGCGGCTGCTGTTCCTCGGCAGCTCGCGCACGCGCGACGGCATCGACGCCGGGGCCGCCGGGCGCGACCTCGCGCGCCGCCTCGCGCGCCCGGTCGAGGCGTTCAACTTCGCCCAACCCGGCGGCGGGCCGGTCACGACCGCGGTGTACCTGCGCCGCCTGCTGGTCGACGGCGTGCGGCCCGACGCGGTGGTGATCGAGGTTCACCCGGCGCTGATCGGGGCGTGCGAGGAGTCGCTCGAAGCGCAGTGGGTCCACCCCGCGCGACTGCGCCCGGAAGAAATGCCGCTGGTGCGCGAGTTGGGGTTCCCCGATCGCGCGGTCGAGGCCCACGGCCCGCGCGGGCGGTGGCTCGCGCTCTCCGCGTACCGGCTCCCGCTCGTCGACCGCTACGCGCCGGCGCTCTCGGTGGTGCCGTACCCGGTCGGGGCGCGGCAAGCGAGCGACGAGTTCGGGCACTCGCGGTGCCGCACCGTGACCGACGCCGAGCGCGCGAAGCTGACGGAACTGACGCGCAAGCAGTACGCGGACCTGATGCCCGGTTACGCGCCCTGCGCGCGCGGCCTCGCCGGGATCCGCGACGCGCTGGAAACGTGCCGCCGCGCGAACGTCCGCGCCGCGGTGCTGCTCTCGCCGGAGTCGAGCGCGTTCCGCGGCTGGTACCCGGAACCGGGGCGCTCGCAGATCGGGCCGATGGTCGCAGACCTCGCGGGCGCGTTCGGCGCGCCGGTGTTCGACGCCCGCGCGTGGCTGCCGGACGACCTCATCGGCGACGGGCACCACCTGACCGGCCCGGGCGCGGATGCCTTCACCGCGCGCCTAAGCGCCCACGCCCTCGCCCCGTGGCTGGCGAAGGGGGCACCATGAGCGCGACCCTCGGCGCGCCGGCCCGAACGACGACGTTGAAGCTGGTCGGGCTGTTCACCGCGGCGGCCTCTGTTGCGAAGCCGCGAGCGGTGCGCCCTCGAGCGACCCTGTTGTGGTTCGTAGGCGTCACCCTCGCGCTGCACCTGTTCGCGCTGGCTGCACTGGACGCGCCGTGGCCGGGGCTGCGCGACCCCGAACACGCCTTGCGCCTCACGCGCCTGCGCGCGCGAACGGCCGAACACCCGGCGCGCCCGGTGGTGGTCGTGGTGGGCACGTCGCGCGCGTGCATGGGCGTCGCGCCGGGCGCGTGGGAGGCCGCGCGCCCCGGCACCGCGGCCGACCCGCTGCTGTTCAACTTCTCGACGGTCGGCGCGGGCCCGATTCAGCAACTCGTCACCGTGCGCCGACTGTTCGCGGACGGCGCGCGCCCGGCCGTAGTGCTCCTCGAATACTGGCCCCCGGTGCTGCGCCAAGACGGGCGCTACGACGAGCAAGACCGCATCGACCGCCGGCTGCGCTACGACGACTTGCCCGTCGTGCGCGGCTACTTCTCGGACCCGGCGCGCGCGGAGCGATTGATGCTCGAAACGCGCGCGAACCCGATCTACGCGAACCGCGACCGCTGGACCGTTCGCGCGATCCCGACGTGGCTGGCGCCGCACCTGCGCGCTGACATCACGTGGCGCGGCCTCGACCCGTGGGGCTACCTGCCCGGCCCGGACGTGAAGCCCCACGACGCCGCCACGCGGCAGACGTTCCTCGACCACTACCGCGCCGACTTCCGCGCCCGCTTCGACGGGTTCGCGATTCACCTCAATTCCGACCGCGCGCTGCGCGAGGCCGCCGCGGTCGCGCGTGCGAACGGCGCGCAAGTCGGATTCCTGTTCCTTCCCGAATCGAGCGAAGTGCGGGGCTGGTACACGGCCGAGGCGGAGGCCGCGGGGCGCGCGCACCTTGCCGCGCTCGCACGCGACCTTGGCGCGCCCGTGATCGACGCACGGCAATGGGTGGCCGACAACCTGCTGGCCGACGGGCACCACCTGTCGCGCGTGGGGGCGAACGAGTTCACCCCGCGGCTCGGCGCAGCGGTGTGCGCGGCCTTCTTCGCGAAGGAGCGCCCGTGAGCGCCGCGGCCGGGCGCGCGCGCGCGGTGCGCCGCGCGGTCGCGTGGTGCTTCGCGCTGGTCGCGCTCGCGCACCTCGCGTTCGCGCTCGCACTGGAAACCGCGCTGCCGCACCTGCGCGACCCGGAGTACGCCTACCGCGCGGCGCGTGTACTCGAACTTCAGCGGCGCGAACCGGACCGGCCGATGGTACTGGTGTTCGGTACGTCGCGCACGCAGAACGCCATCGACCCCGCGGCGACGGGCCTCACCGGGCCCGGGGCGCCGCTGGTCTACAACTTCGGCCTGTCCGGGGCGCGGCCGGTTCACATGCGGCTCGCGCTCGTGCGGCTCCTCAAAGCCGGCGCGCGGCCGGCGCTGGTGCTAGTCGAACTGCACCCGCTGGCGCTGGTCGAACCGGAACCCGCGGACGTGGCGCTGCGCGACGCGGGGCGGCTGACCGCGGCCGACGTGCGCGCGGCGTGGCCGTACCTCGCGGACCCCGGTGCGCTGGAGCGGCGCTGGGCGCTGGCCCGTGCCGGCGCGCTGTACGAGCGCCGCGGGCCGGTGTTGGCGCGGCTCGCGCCGCTGTGGGTTCCGCGCGCGCA
>VGZJ01000171.1 GCA_016872595.1 Planctomycetota bacterium | reverse complement strand
CCGACGCGGACCCGATCCCGGCGCTCGCCCCGGTCAGCGGCCCGGACGTCGCCGCCGCCGCCGGGTTCGTCGCCCGCGGCGCGGAGTTGGGGTTGGCCGTCGTGGTCAGCGGGCCGTTCGCGGAAGCCGCGGTCGAGGTCGCCGAGCGCCTGTACCCCGGCACGCGGGCGAAGGTGATCGCTGCGGACCCGGACGCGAAGCCGCAAGCGGCAACGTTCGACGGCATGGGCGCGCTGCTGGCGATTCAGGCCCTCGACGCGGCGGCGGCGGTCATCGCCAACACCGCGCGGCGGGTCCGCGGGCGCGATCAGGTGGTGTCGACCAAGCGCCGCAAGATCGCGGTGTTCACCGGCAGCTTCGACCCGCCCACGACGTTCCACCGGCGCGCCGCGAAGCTGCTCCGCGGGCGCGGGTTCGACGAGGTGATCGTCCGCCCGAACGGGCCGAAGTGCGACGCCGAGGGCGAGCACGCGGCCCCGATCCACCGCGCCGTGATGGTCGATCAGGCGTTCCGCGACCTGCCCGGCGTCACGGTGGATCTGTCGGACCTCGACGACCAAGTGTTCACCCCGCCGGTCGCGTTCGCGGACCTGTACGCCGAGCGCGGCGAGGTGTGGCACGTGGTCTCCGACGAGTTCCTGACCGACGGGCGGCACGGCAAATCGTGGGTCCACACCAAGTGGGAGTGCGGGGGCGACGTGTGGCGCGGCGGGCGGTTCGCGGTGCTGCACCCCAGCGAGTGCGCGCCGGACCCGCGCGACCGGCCCCCGGTGTGCGAGCTGTTCGAGGCCGACGGCCACGTGCCCACCGCGGACATCCGCACGCGCGTATTTCAGGGCGGCCCGGCGCGCCCGGACGTACACCCCGCGGTCGAGTCCTACCTGCGGCGGTACGGCCTGTTCTCCGGTCGGCCCAGCCCGCGCGAGGCCCGCGTGACGCTGTCCGACGTGCGGCTGAAAATCGTCTACGACGAGCGCAACGACAAGGCCCGCGCGTTCGCGGAGAAGTTCCGCCGCTACGAGTCGAGCGACCCGACGCACGTTCTCGCGCTCGGCGGCGACGGCACCATGCTGCACGCGATCCGCGAACACTGGCGGCTCCGGCTCCCGTTCATCGGGCTGAACGCCGGCACGCTGGGGTTCGTGATGAACGAGTCGCTGCCGGACGAGTTGGAGGGCGCGGAACTGGTGCTGTACCGGATGCCGATGTTGCGCGTGGACACCGAGACGCCGGACGGGACGCGGGCCTCGGCGCTCGCGGTCGCCGACGCGTGGGTGGAGCGCGACAGCGGGCAGGCCGCGTGGCTCCGCGTGGACGTGGACGGGCGCACGCAGGTGCCGCGCGTGGTGGGCGACGGACTGTTGGTGGCGACGCCGTGTGGGTCGAGCGCGTACGCGCGGGCGATGGGCGCGACCCCGGTGCCGCTGACCGCCCCGGTCCTCACGCTGGCCGGGTCGAACGTGTTCCGCCCGCGGTTCTGGCGGCCGGTCACTATGCCCGAGGACGCGCGCGTCGCGCTCACCAGCCTCGACCACAACGGCAAGCGCCCGGTCCGCGGGTACATCGACGGCCGCCCCGTCGGGACCGTGCGCGCGATGGACGTGCGCGTGAGCACCGTGGCCGCGGTGGAACTGGCCTTCACCCCCGAGTTCGACCTGTCCGCCCGGCTGCTGCGCTCGATGTTCCCCCCCACCGACGGCGTGTTGTAGCGCTCACGCCGCGACCGGCAGCGCGGGCGCGGCGCACGCGCGCAGCGCGACCGCGAACAGCGGGAACCCCAACTCGCGCGGGTCGTCGCAATCGGGCGGCGCGCACGCGGTCGCCAGCACCAGCGGCCCCGCGCCCTCCAGCGCCGGCAGCCGCACGCGCACGACCTCGGTTTCGACGATCACGTCCGCGTCCGCGACGCGCCGCCCGTCGGCGTACACGGCAAGCCCGCGGCCCGCAAGTGACCAGCCGACGCCGTTCGTCTGCAGCGCGATCTCGCACGGGCCGACGGGCCGCGGGAGCCGCACCACGGCGCACGGCCCGGTCCAGCGCACCGGCAGCCCGTTCCAGCGTTCCGGCAGGTGGAAGCCCCACAGGTCGCGCGCCGGCAACTCGTCGACGGTGAACTCGACGGCGCGCGGCGCGCGGCACTCGTGCGGCAGTTCGGTGGCGAGGTACTCCTTACGCGCCAGCCGCGCCGCGGTCGCCCACATGGCGAGGAACAGCCGCCGCGCGAGCGGCGGGCGCGAGCCGATCAGCCGGCACGCGCCCGCCGCGAGGTGAATCTTGAGGTGGTCGAGTAGGCGACCGGCACGCCCCTCGCGCGCGGCCAGTTTCAGCACGCGCCACGCTTGCCGCCGCGCGCGGCCGGTGCCGAGTCGCCGGCGCTCGCCCCACAGCGCGCGCAGCGCGGCCCACGCCAACTCGTGTTCGCCCCACGGGGGGTCGCCGTCGGCGACGAACGTGTGGCCGATGTGGGGGCCGCGCGGGTGCTCGCGGTGGTACCGCAGCTCGCCGGCCACCACGTCGCGCTGGTACGCCTTCACGTCCGGCGGGCTCCCGCTGAACAGGTGCGCGACCGCGGGCACGTCGGCCCGCACCGGGCGCACCCCGCGCCGCCACAGTGCGTCCGCGAGCAGCATTTCCGAGAAGACGCCGTAGTGGGTGCGGAACCCGCCGGCCGCGAGGTACTCGGTGCGGCGCAGCGCGCACGAGTGGACGTTCAGCTTGCGCCAGTCGTCCGGGGCGTGGTAGAGCGCGAACCCGTCGAGGTTGCACCGCCCGTCGAGGCGGCTCAGCGCGCCGGCGTCGAGGGCCGCGAGCGGGCCGAACGCGGCCGGCGCGCCCGTGGCGCTCAGGAAGCGGTCCATCGCGCTCAGGAACGTCGGCTCCGCGACGCAGTGCGATTCGGTGAAGACGAGGAACTCGCCGCGCGCGCCCCGCGGTCGAACAGTTCGGCGCGGGTCGCGCGCGGGAACCGCAACAAGCTGTCGGGCGAGCCGAGCAGCGGCGGGACGCGGCGCTCGGTGGCGCGGTCGCGCCCGTCCGTAACGGCCACGACCTCGAACCGCTCGCGCGCGAGGTCCTGCGCGACCCAAGAGCGCACGCTTTGCGCGTCGATGCCGCGGGCGTCGGGCAGGTGCAGGACGACAGAGAACCGCGGCGCGGTCATTCGGGTACTTCCGCGGGCGATGCGACGTGCGTCCTCCTTTCATCGGCACGCGGGCGCGGCCGACTTCTCTGCGCGCCGGTATTTTCGCCCCGGGGCGCGAAGCCGGGAAGGAGAGCGAAGCGAAACTTACCCGCGGCTCGCGGGGTACTGCCCTACATGCGCCACATCCTCCCACTGTTGGTTCTCGCCTGCGGTTGCTCGCGGCCCGCGCCGGTTGTAGTCGGCGGGGGCGACGACGAGCCGCGCGGCGCGCACGGCACGTTCCCCGACGAAGCCGTGAACGCGGCCGGCAAGTCGCGCGCGTTCCGGCTCGTCGTACCCGCGTCGGTCGACCTCCGCGCGCCCGCGCCGCTGGTCGTGGCGTTCCACGGGATGCTCATCGACAGCAAAGACGTGATGCCGCGGTACACGAAACTGGACGACCTCGCGGCGGCGAAGGGGTTCGTGCTGGTGTACCCCGAAGCGAACGGGAAGGCGTGGGGGCTGCTGCCGGACAAGGTGAGCGCGGACCTCGCGTTCTTCGACGCGCTGCTCGCGGACGTGCGCGCGAAGTACCGGATCGACCCGGCCCGCGTGTACGTCCTCGGCATGTCGAACGGCGGGTACTTCGCGCACCTCGTGGCCCGCGAGCGCGCCCATACAGTCGCCGCGTGCGCCGCGCACTCCGGGCCGCTCGGCCTCGAAACGCTGCTCGGCGTGCGCGCCGCGCGCAAGTTCCCGGTGATGATCGTCCACGGGGACCGCGACCCCGTCCTGTCGGTGGCGTTCGCGCGCGAGAACCGCGACAAGTACGCGCGCGAGGGGCACGAGGTGAAGTACGTCGAGGTGCCGGGGTTGGGGCACGAGTGGGCGACCGGCGCGGGCATCAACGAGCAACTCTGGGAGTTTTTCGCCGGCCACCCGAAGAAGTAAGCGGGTGGCCCTGATACCAAGTCTTGTTGAAGCGTAACCGTCGGGTTGGTGTTCACCTCCCCCCTTGAGGGGGAGGTCGCCGCCCGGCTTTTGCGGGCGGCGGGTGGGGGTAAGCTGCTGAGAATCTCCGAAGGTGCTCACCCCCCCGCCGGCGAAGCGCCGGCGACCTCCCCCTCAAGGGGGGAGGTGAGGAGACGGCCAACGGTTACGCTTCAACCCGACTTGGTATGAGCGGTCGCGATCGCGCGGCGCGTCGGTGAGCGCGGCGCGAAGGGTCGGCCCGGCTTTGCGAGATGGGTGAGGGGAGTCGAGCGCGTCCAGACCGATACGCGAAGCTGATGTGAGTGGTGCAGTGCCCTCTCACCCGCCGCCCCAAAGCCGGCGGCGCCCTCTCCCCCATCAAAGCACGGGGGAGAGGTGTGGGCTTCCCGTGCGCGACTCGAACCCGCGTGCCGTGGGTGGCCGTTCGGGCGGTTCTCGTTATCGTGCCCTTCATCGACACCGTTCGTCTTTGAAAGGGGCACCCATGAGCGCGGCGGTTCCGGCGCGGGCGTGGGCGGTTACGGCCGCCGGCACCGCCGTCAACCTGTGCCTCGGCATCCTGTACGGATGGAGCGTCTGGAAGGCCGCGCTCGTCCCGCAAGACAAAGCCCTGTACGGCCGGCCCATGACCGGGCTGAACGAGGGGTGGACGTACCTCGACAACGTCGAAGGGACCGTCGCCTACGCCGTGTGCGGCATCACGTTCGCGCTGTTCATGATCCCCGGCGGGCGCTTACAAGACCGCTACGGGGCGAAGATCGGCGCGACCCTCGGCGGGCTGTTCCTCGCGGTCGGCTGTATCCTCGCGGGGCTGATGAAGAGCTACACCGGCCTCGTGGTCGGGTTCGGCGTGCTCGGCGGCATCGGCATGGGCCTCGGGTACGCCGCCGCGACCCCGGCCGCGGTGAAGTGGTTCCACAGCAGCCGGCGCGGGCTGGTGGTCGGCCTCGTCGTCGCTGGGTACGGGGCCGCGGCCGTGTACATCTCGCCGCTCGCGGACTACCTGATCCGCAACTACGGGCTAACGGGCAGCTTCGTCGGCCTCGGCGTGTTCTTCGCGGTCGTCGTGGTGATCGCCGGGCAACTCTTGAACCCGCCGCCCGCGGGCTACGTCGCGCCGATCCCGGCCCACATCGTAGACGGGCCGAAGGTCGCGGCGAACGACTTCCGCGCCAAGCAGATGTTGGCGACGTGGCAGTTCTACGCGCTGGTGTTCCTGTTCATCGGGTCGGCGCAGTCCGGGCTGCTGGTGATCGCGAACGCGAAACCGTTCCTCACGGACGCCGCGGGCAAGACGGGGTTCTTCGCCGAGAACGCGTGGCTGTTGGTCACGTTCATCGGCGTGGTGAACGCGCTCGGGCGCGTCGGCACCGGGCGCTACTCGGACCGCATCGGCCGGCTGAACGCCTACGCGCTGAACGGCCTTGTGTCGGCCGCGTGCCTGTTCGCCGCGCCGTGGGTGCTGGCCGAAAAGAACGTGCTGCTGCTGTTCGCGATCATCGGCGTGATGGCGTGGCAGTACGGCGGCACGCTCGCGCTGCTGCCGGCCGTAACCGCGGACTACTACGGCCCGAAGAACATGGGCCTGAACTACGGGCTGGTGTTCATCGGCTGGGGCGTGGCGTTCTTCGTCCCGACGCTGGGCGGGTACATCAAGGAAACGTCCGGGGCGTGGAACGGGGCGTTCTACCTTTCCGGCGGGTTGCTGGTAGCGGCTGTAGCGGTGAGCCGGGCCGTCCGGCGACCGATGTTGCCGGAGAACACTGGCACTTAACCCGGCCCGGTAGCTAGAATTAGCACTTCCTTAGGGCCGATTGCGAATGCTCTTCGCACTACTGTTCTTCCTGATCGCCGCGCACGCGCTCATGGATTACTCGTTGCAAAACGACTCCATGGCCGTGTGCAAGTGCCCGAAGTCCACGTCGCCGCTCGCGGCGGCCGTGCCGTGGTACTATTGGCTCACCTCGCACGCGCTCTTGCACGGGGCCGCGGTCGGAGTCATCTTCCGGTGGATGGGGTTCGACTGGACCGCGGTCGCCGCGGTCGCGTTGGCCGAAACCGTGATCCACTGGTTCGTCGATTACGGCAAGTGCGAGAAGTGGTACTCGCTGCACGTCGATCAGGCGCTGCACGTGGTCTGCAAGATCGCGTGGTGGGCGCTGGTCGCGGCCAAGGCCCTCGAACCCGGCGTTCCGCTGTTCTGAGTTGGACGATGTTCTCGCGCGAAGGTCTCGCGGCGCGCGGTGCCGTCTCCCTCTTCCCTCGCGGGGCCGTGGAGAAATCGGGTGCGCTCTTGGTCTTCACCCCGAAGGGGTGGGACAGTTTAGCCCGGTGCAACGCACCGGGTACGGAGTCTGGTTGTCTTCCACCCTGAAAGGGTGGGGTAAGTGCGCGTGTCGCAGGCCTTCAGCCTGCAAAACCAATGCGCTGGCATACCCGGTGCGTTGCACCGGGCTAAACTGTCCCACCCCTTCGGGGTGAAGACCAGTCGCCAGATTTCTCCCCGTCCCACAAGGGGAGTGGGAGAAGAAAATGTACCGCCCCGGCGCTCTTGTGCGGCGAAAGGAATCCACCATGCCTCGCTCCCCCCGCGCCGCCCGCGCCCTCGTGTCGTTACTGGTCGCGCTCGTCTCGGTCGCGGGCGGCGGTGCGGCCGGGTACTTCCTCGCCGGCAAGTTCCCCAAGCCCGGCGCGCAACCGCCGGACGCGGGGCCGCCGCCCGCCGAGGGCGCGCCGCGCGACCGCGTTGGCGCGCTGGGCCGCATCCAACCGGCCGGCGGGGTCGTGCCCATCTACGGGCCACCGGGCGACCGGATCGCCAAGTTGTACCCCGTCGCGCCCGGCGCGTACCTCAAGGCCGGCGACCCCGTCGCCGAACTCGCCTCGCGCAAGGACCGCCTGCTCGAGGTGCGCGTCGCCGAAACGCAACTGACCGAGGCGAAGGCCGCGCGCGACGCCGCCGAGCGCGCCGGCAAGAAGAAGATCGCCGCGGCCGAGGCCGAACTGAATCAGGCCAAGGCCAACAAGGTCAGCGACCTCGCCGCCGTCGACGCCAAGCTCGCGTTCATCAAACTCCAGTCCGACGCCGCGGCCAAGCACCTCACCCGCCTCAAAGCGGTCAAGGACAAGGGCGGGACCGTGGCCGACGAGGACGTCGAGAAGGTGGAACTGCTGAAGGCGCAGGCCGACGCCGAGCACACCGCGACCAAGGCGCTGCGCGACAAGACGGACACGACGTACACCGAGACCGAGAACGCGGCGCGGGCCAAGATCGACGCCGCGAAAGCCGAACTCGACGAGGCGCTGGCCCGCGCGCCGATCAAGTCGTCCGAAGAGAAACTCGAACTGGCGAAGCAACTGAGCGAACTCACCGTCATCAAAGCGCCGGTGGCGGGCACGGTGCTGAAGGTGATCGGCCGCGAGGGGCAGCCGACCGGCATGGAACCGATCCTGCACATGGCCGATCTCGGCACCATGACCGTGGTGGCCGAAGTGTACGAGAGCGACGTGGCGCAGGTCGCGACGTGGGTGAAGGCCGGCCCGGTGGCCGCGGAGGTCACGAACCCGGCGCTGCCGAAGGCGCTCCGGGGCACCGTGCGCACCGAGGCCGACATCACGCGCATGATCGCGCGGAATCAGGTGTTCGCGCTGGGGCCGCGCGAGGACGCCGACCGGCGCGTGGTCGAGGTGGTCGTGAGCTTGGCCGACGCCGACGCCGCCACCGCCGGCCGCTTCGTCGGCCTGCAAGTGAACGTGACCTTCGGGAAGTGACAAAGACTTCGATCCACAGATTGCGCCGATGGACACAGATTGAAAGACACGATACCAGAACCGAGTTTCGACAGGATCACAGGATGAAACACGATTCCGAGAAGAGCGGCTCTTCTGTATCATTGTTCATCTTGTGATCCTGTCGAAACTCGTCTGCCTTCTCTGCCTTCAATCTGTGTCTTCTGTGCAATCTGTGGATCAACGCTTCTTTTTGTGGTTTGCGATGACTCCCCTGCGGCTGGCGTGGTCGAACTTGGTTCACAAGCGCGCGCGGACGCTGATCGCGGCGACCGGGGTCGCGTTCGCGGTCGTGCTCATCTTCATGGAACTGGGACTGCTCGGCGGGGTCGGGCGCACCGCCACCATGCTGTACGACAAGCTCAACTTCGACCTGCTGGTCACGTCGTCCGAGTACCTCGACCTGAGCCGCCCCGGGGCGTTCCCGCGGGCGCGGCTGGCGCAGGCCCGCGTCGAGGGCGTGACGGACGCGGTCCCGGTGTCGTTCGGCGTGGTGAGTTGGCGCGCGCCGCAGCGCGACTCCCTGTTCGGCGGCCCGGTCCCGGCCGGCGAGCAGATGAGCATCAGCGTGATCGCCGCGCCGCCGGGCCAACTCGACAAGGTCTTTCTGCTGGGCACAGACGGCGTGTTCCCGTCGCGCGAAGCGGCGCGCGCCGCCGGCCTGATGCTCGGGCGCGGCGGCACGTATTTCATGGACCGGCTCTCCAAGCCGGAGTTCGGCGACGCCGAGCGGGTCCGCACGATCCCCCCGGACGGGCGCGGCGACGAGCTGGTCCGCGTGAACGGCCGGCGCGCCGAAGTGGCCGGCACGTTCGAACTGGGCACCGGGTTCAGTTGGAACGGGATGCTGATGACCAACGAGGTGACGTTCGCGGACGTCACGATGCGCTCGCCGGAAGACGTCAACTTCGGGCTGCTCACGCTCGCGCCCGGCGCGGACCCGGAGGCCGTGCGCGCCCGGCTGCGGGCCGCGCTCCCGCCGGACGTGACCGTCGTGACGCGCGCCGAGATCAACGCCGCCGAGCGCAACTACTGGCTCCGGCTCACCTCCGTCGGCCAGTTCCTGCTGGTCGCGGTGGTACTCGCGGTGGTCGTGGGCGTCATCTTCGTGTATCAGATGATGGCCGCGGACATCCGCAACATGCTGCCGGAGTACGCGACCGTGAAGGCCCTCGGCTACCGCGCCCCGTACCTGACGGGCGTGGTGCTGTGGCAGGCGCTCCTGCTGGCGCTGTTCGGCTACGTGCCGGGGTTCGTCGCGGCGCTGGGGCTGTACCATCTGGCGAGCGCCTACGGCGGCATCCCCACCGGCATGACGTACCCCATCGCGCTGAGCGTACTCGCGCTCACGGGCGTGATGTGCCTCGCCTCCGGGCTGCTCGCGGTGCGAAAGGTTCACACCGCGGCCCCGGCCGACCTCTTTTGAGAGGCAGAAAGGCCGAAGAAGAATGGCCACAAAAAAGCACAAAAGCCACAAAATGAAGACACTAGAGAAGACAGAAACAGAGTTGAAGGCACTCCGCTCGATAGCTCCGTCTGCTGTCTTCTGATCTGCTGCCTGTCTTGGTCTTCTTTTGTGTGTCTTGTGCTTTTTTGTGGCCATTCTTCTTTCTCTGACCCATGCCCCCACCCGTTCCACTCGCCCTGAAGAACCTCACGCACGACAAGGTGCGGTTCGCGCTGTTCGCGGCCGGCATCGGGTTCGCCGTCGTGCTCATGGGCGTGCAGTACGGCATCATGAACGCCATGCTCGACAGCAACACGGTGCTGATCCGGCAGATGAAGTGCGAGCTGGTGCTGGTGAACCCGAACCGGGCGTCGCTAATGTTCCCGGCGGGTGTGTCGCAGCGGCGCGTCGAACAGGCGAAGGGCGTAGACGGCGTGGGCCGCGCGGTGCCGGTGTACGTCGAGTACCAGAGCGCCGAACTGCGCCACACCGCGCGCGACCCGCGCGACCGCACCAACACGCGGCGCGTTCGCGTCGTCGGCATCGACCCCGCGGCCGACCTGCTCGACCTGCCCGGGTCCACCGCGGCCGACCGCGCCGCGCTGGGCACGCCCGGCACCGCGCTCTACGACCGCATGAGCCGCGCGCACCCGACGCGCCCCGGCGAATCGGTCTTCGGGAAACTCGAACCGGGCGCGCGTACCGAACTCGCGGGCCAGAAGATCACGCTCGTCGGCGGGTTCGAGATGGGCTTCGACTTCGGCACCGACGGCACGCTCGTCGTCAGCGACCGCACCTTCGTGCAGGTGGTGCGGCCCGCGAGCTTCGGCTTCAACCCGACCGCGGAGGCCGACCTCGTCGCGATCCAGCTCGCGCCCGGCGCACACCGCGACACCGTCAAGGCCGCGCTCGCCGCGAAGCTCGGCGGCGACGTGCTCGTTCTCACCCGCGACGAACTGGTCGCGCGCGAAAAGGCGTTCTGGTGGACGAACACGCCCATCGGGTTCGCGTTCGGCGCGGGCGTCGTGTTGGGGTTCGTGGTCGGAACGGTCATCTGCTATCAGATTCTGGCGAGCGACGTGGCCGACCACCTGCCCGAATACGCCACGCTCAAGGCCATCGGCTACACCAACCGCTACCTGAGTTGGGTCGTGCTTCAGGAAGCGCTGATCCTCGCCGCGGCCGGGTTCGTACCGGGAATGGCCGTGACCTACGGCACGTACCTGATCCTGACCGAACTGACCGGGCTGCCGATGGTGCTGACGCCGGGCCGGTTCGGGCTGATCTTGGGGCTGACGCTCGTGATGTGCGTCGCGTCCGGGCTGATGGCCGTGCGCAAGGTGAAGAAGGTGGACCCCGCCGATGTCTTCTAAGCTCCCGCCGCCCGGTCAGCCGGTGCTCCGCGTTCGCGGGGTGAGCCACTATTTCGGCACCGGCGACACGCGCACGCAAGTGCTGTTCGACAACACGCTCGAAGTGATGCCGGGCGAACTGGTCATCATGAGCGGGCCGAGCGGTTCCGGCAAAACCACCATCCTGACCCTCATTGGCGGTCTGCGCACGTTGCAAGAGGGCGAGATCGAAGTGTGGGACGCCGACCGCGGCGACTACCGCACGCTTCGCGGGGTGAGCGAATCCGACCTCGTCAACGTGCGCCGGCTCATCGGGTTCATCTTCCAGCGCCACAACTTGTTCGACTCGCTGACCGCGCTCCAGAACATCCGAATGGCGCAGCGGCTCCGCGCGAACGGCCCATCGGACCCGGACGCCGACGCCCGCGCGCTCCTCACCTACCTGCTGTTGGGCGAAACGGACATTCAGGGGAAGCCGCAGAAGCCGCGCTTCGACTACAAGCCCGCGGCCCTCAGCGGCGGGCAGCGCCAGCGCGTCGCCATCGCCCGCGCGCTCGTGAACCGGCCCAAGCTGGTACTGGCCGACGAGCCGACCGCGGCCCTCGACGCCAACAGCGGCCTCGCTGTGGTCACGCTCGTTCAGCAACTCGCGCGCCCGCGCCCGGAGGCCGACCTCTCGAAGCTCGTGCGCTCCGCGGCCGAGGCGGGCGAAAACGGCCGCCTCGCCGACTGGCAGATTCCGCTGCTGAAGGCCGTCGCCAACGAGCACGGCACCACGAGCCTGATCGTCACGCACGACGCGCGGATCATGAACCTCGCCGACCGCATCGTTCACATGGAGCGCGGGCGGATCGAGTCGAACGTGGTGGTCGCGGAGCGGCTGTTCGTGCGCGAGGGGCTGCGGCAAAGCCCGGCGTTCGCGGCCATCTTGCCCGAAGAACAGGAGAAGATCGCGGACGCGGTGCTGGTCGGCGTTCACCCGGACGAGGCCGTGCGCCCGGACCAGCTCACCGGCAAGTCGGGCCGGCTGGAGGTGTACGGGCCGGGCGAAACCATCGTGCGCGAGGGCGACTCGGTGAACGAGTCGAGCAAGTTCTACTTGATCCGCCGCGGCACGGTCGAGGTGCTGCGCGCCGACGGCGGCGCGCCGAAGAAGCTGACGGAGATGGGGCCGGGGCGCTATTTTGGTGAGGTCGCGCTGCTGATGAACCAGCCGCGCAACGCGACCGTGCGCGCGCTGTCGCGGGTCGAGGTGTACACGGTGAACCGCGCGACGTTCGACCAGTTCCGCGACGTGAGCCGCCCGTTCATCGACCGCGTACTCGCCAACTTCCGCGCCGGCGGCGCGTGAGAATAGCCGCACGATTCAGACACGATGAAAACACGATCAGAAGAGAAGAGCGTTGGAATTGAACTCTGCATTCTGCCTTGATCGTGTCTTTCTGTGTTCATCGTGCGGCGCTGTTCTTGTCACTTCTTCGCTTCGATCTTCTGAATCGCCCCGTGTGCGGCGACGGCGCGTTCGAGGTCCCAGTCGTCGAGCAGTTCGCGCAACTGCGGGAGCGCGGCCTTCGCGTCCGGGCCGATCGCGCCGATCAACTCGATGACCTCCGGTGCGACGTGCCCAGCCGTTTTCAGGTAGTTCACCAGATCGGGAACCGCGCTCTTTGCCTTCGCCGCGTGGCGCGTTAACACCGCGATCACGGAGTCACCCGTTGGGGCAATATTGATTTGCAGCCATACATTGGGCAACCGAATGAAGCCGCGAACGATAACCGGCACCAGTTCGGGGCAGTCCGGGGCGATGTGTTCGACCAACCTGCGCTCGATCTCGTAATCAAGTTTCCTCAGCACGCAATTCCGGCGGTCGTGGATCATGCGCGCGAACGTGGCGCGGTACGGGGCGGGGTCGCCCTCGATCTTCGAGAGCGCGCAGGCCGCGAGCAACCGCAGCTTGGGGTCGGGGTCGAGGAGCAGTTCCTTGAGGTCCGGGATCGCGGCCTTCGCGCCCGGCCCGATGTCGGCGAGGCACAGCAGATACCACGGCTTGCTCTCTTCGATGGCGTGCGCCATCTGCATGCGAATCAGCGGCACGGCGTCCTTCGCGCCCGGCCCGATTGCGGCAAGCGCGTGAAGCGCGGATACGGGTCCGAGCCGTTCCCGGTCTGGGATTTTCTCCACGGCCTCGCGCATCACCGGGTCGAGGTCATCGGCGAGGTACGGCAGCAGGTACGGGACCGCGTCCTTCGCCGCCGGCCCGATCCGCCGAACCATGCCGATCCCTTTGACCGGGTCGAACTCTTTGCCGCGCTGGAACAGTTTCAGCGCGTCGGCAACGGCCGGCTTGACATCCTTGAAGAACGGTCCGTCGTAGCGCGTCTCGACGCGCCACTTGTCGAACGCCATGCTCGCGACCGGATTGTACTCAATGACCAACTGGATCACCTTCGCGGCGCTCTTGCGATACTCGGCATTCGGATCGTTCAGAGTGCCGAACAGGAGTTTCAGGTGCGGGCGCGCGAGGTGCTGTAAATCGAAGAATTGGAACAGCTCGCGGCTCTCCGGGTATTTGCCCTTCCAAATCGGCACGAGCAGTTGTTCAACAGACTCGTTGCGCAATAGGTGTTGGTTCAGTCGCACTTCGGCCAGACGATCCTGTGTGGTCGTTACCCGTACATCCGGTTGTGGAGTCCGGCGACGTTCTTCATCATCACCGTGTGACGACGGGGCG
>VGZJ01000170.1 GCA_016872595.1 Planctomycetota bacterium | reverse complement strand
CATTGGGTTCCTCGGTCATTTCGGCAGGAAAGAGGCAGAAACGCTGGGAATCCCAGGGTTCCGGCGCACATGCCATGCCGAAAGTCGAAGGTCATCTGGGAAATAGGGGATTGAGCAAGATCGCCATGCGCCGCGCGCTGCTGCTTCTGCTCCTCGCGTCGTCCGGTGCGGGCGCGGCCCCTGTGCCGAAGGACGCCGCGTTCGAGGAGCAGTTGCTGATGCTCTACGGCACGCGAACTGACGAGAAGAAGCAGGCACAATTCACACCCACCGCGAACCGCCTCACTATTCGCGTGAAGAAGGCCGAAGGGATTGCATTCCACAACGCGGTGGGCGCTCCTCGTGTCATGCGAGAGGTCACTGGCGATTTCCTCGCGCGAGTTGCTGTCGCGCTCCCGTTATTCAAAGACGAATCCGACGTCCGTGATCGAACCATTACCGCCGGTGGATTCGTTGTCGTGTTTGGCAAGGAACACAACCTACAATTCGACCGGTCCCATGAAATTGAGTTCAAAGCAGGCAAATGGGCTTGGATGAATCGTTGGAACGTGAACAGTCGCCGTCCCCGAGAGGACATCGTTCGCCACTCCACGTCGTTTCCGGCAACCGACAAACCCGTGTACCTCTCTTTGGCCCGGCAGGGGAAGAAGTTTACCGCCGAACACAGCGCGGATGGAAAGAAGTGGGAACTCATTCACTCGGTTGAAGAATCGGCACCAGAGAAGGTTCTGCTCGGCCTCTTTGCTACCCACGATCGGAACGAGACACTCGATATCGTGTTCTCAGATTATTCTGTCGTTGCGCCGAAGAAGTAGCACACTGAGGGCACACCAGTGTTCCGCCCGACGATACTGCTTCTGCTCCTCGCGTCGGTCGGTGCCGTTGCCGCGCCGGTGCCCGTACCGGGCGACAAGCAGGTGATGGCGGCCCTGTGGGGCAAGACCGCCGGGCGCGCCGAGTTCGAGTTCGCGCGCGGGCAACTCACGGTGCGCTCGACCTCCGGCGCGCCGCACGTCATCACCGCGGGGAACGCGACCGCCCGGATGGACGCGCCGCGCACCGCGCGCACCGTCACCGGCGACTTTGAGATCACCCTGCGCGTCGCCGACGCCACCGCGCCGGCAAAGGGCGCGCGGTTCGACGGCCGCGTGCCCGAAACCGGGGCCGGGTTGTACATCAACGGCGGCGACACGGTCTCGTTCCGCTACTACCTCCAGCAGTCGTACGACCGGCCCGACCTCTATTCGCACTTCCGGACGCGGTCGTGGCTCGTCCGGTTCTACTTCGGGAGTCTCGCGGACCCGGCCCTCACACAGAATCTGGAGCCGGTGCTGCACCGCGCGACCACCACCCAATCGTGCTACCCGAACGGGTGCGGCCTCGGCGGCGGGTGGAAGGTGCCGGACGGCAAATCCGCGTACATCCGCGTGGTGCGACGCGGGCAGACGCTCACGACGTTCTGTAGCTTCGACGGCGAGAAGTGGATCGGGCCGGGTGCCCCGAACCGCGCCCTCGAAAAGAGCCTGCCCGACGAGGTCACGGTCGGCGCGTTCCTGTCGCACAACACCTACGAGAAGCCAACGGCGACGTTCGACAACTTCACGATCGGCAAACCGAAGGACGCCCAACCGAAGTGACGCACCCATGAAACTCCCGTGCGCGATCCGCGTCGTTACCCTGTTGCTCCTCGCGTCGGCCGGTGCCGGTGCCGCGCCGGTGCCGAAGGACGCGACCGACAAGGAGGCCGCGGCGCGGCACTGGGGCAGGCCGTACGGGACCGGCGCGTTCGACTTCGGGCGCGACCGGCTCACGCTCCGCTCGAAGGGCGAACCGGTTTACAACAGCAAGCTCCCCGAACAGCGGACCATGCCGCACACGCTCCGCTCCGTCACCGGCGATTTCGAGCTTACCGTGCGCGTGCTCGAAGCCCCGGCGCTCGACCCGAAGGCCAAGATCGACCGCGCGCCCGGTTCGCACTTCGCCACCGCCGGCCTGTTCGTCATCGGCGGCGATTACCGCCTTCAGGTCGATTACTGGCAGAGCTACAGCACGCGCAACGGCGTGGTTGATAAAGACCCGGCGCGGCGCGTCTGGATCGACGCCATGTTCACCACGGGCAGCATCGTGAGCCTGTTGGCCCCGGTCGAGGACGGCACGCCGGAGCTGCGCATCACCCGCACGGGCAAGACCGTCTCCGCGGCGTACCGCTTCGGCGGCGGGAAGTGGTCCGCGCCGCACACCCCGCGCGTGGCGCTGGAGTTCCCGGAAACGGTCGCGGTCGGCGTGTCGATGACGCACTCCACCTACCAGAGCCTGCACGCGACGTTCGACCGCTTCACGGTCGAGCAGCCGAGCGCGCCGCCGAAGTGAGGCCCGGTCCTTCTCACCGAAATCACAGCGGCAAACGGCGCGGGCGTCGGCTACACTGTTTCGAGACTCGCCCGCCGCGCCCGCCGACCTTCCCGCCAGAGTTCCCCCATGCCCCGCGCCGCCGTCGCCGTCGCGCTCGTTGTGGCCCCGCTGTTCGCGGTCGCCGCGCCCGCGCCCAAGCCCGCCAGCGCCGAACTGATCGCCAAGCACTACGGCACGACCGCCGGCGACGGCGCGGAGTTCGAGCTGAGCGGCACACAACTCACGGTGCGCAGCACCTTCGGCAAGGGCAACCACTCGTTCAACTGGGCCGACCGGAACCCCGTTCCCCGCACGGTCCTCTCCGCCCGCGGCGACTTCGAACTGACCGTGCGCGTGCTCGACGCGGTGCCGCCCAACAAGGACGCGCGCCACGACGGCCACTCCGCGGAGACGCGGGCCGGCCTCTACATCCTCGGCGGCCAGTCCAGCTTCCGCTACTACCTGAGTCAGTCGTACCAGCGGTTCCCCGGCGCGCCGCAGGACGGGAAGCTCCAGCGGTGGCTGGGGCTCGAGGCCAACTACCCGCGCGGCGGCGCGAGCGGGTCGGTCGGCCGCCCCGAGGACGGCAAATCGACGTGGCTGAGGCTGATCCGCAAGGACAAGGACGTGTCGATGTCGCACAGCGCCGACGGGGAGAAGTGGTCCCCGCCGAACAACCCGTTCAAGAACATCGACATGAGCATCCCCGACGAGGTCACGGTCGGGCTGTTCTTCTCGCACTCGACGTACCAGTTCGCCCACGCCACGTTCGACCGCCTGACGATCACGAAGGCCAAGTAGCCCGCCCGCAAAGGTTGCCACCCATGCTGCGTGTTGTTGCGCTGTGCGCGTTCGTCGTGGTCCCGCTCGCGGCGGGCGCGGCCCCGGTGCCGAAGGACGCGAGCGAGAAGGAACTGATCGCGCGGCACTGGGGCAAGACCGAGGGGCGCGGCGAGTTCGAGGCCCGCGGCACGCGGCTCACGATCCGCACGAACCTCGAACCGGACGCCGGCCTCATCACCATCCTCGGCGGCGCGAACAACGCGGCCGACCGGCACACGGCCCCGCGCACGGCGCGAACCGTGCGCGGCGACTTCGTCGTGACGGTGAAGTTGGTCGACGCGGTCACGCCCAACAAGGGCGCGAAGCACACCGACGGCTACCCGAACACCCGCGCCGGGTTGTACGTGACCGGCGGCGGGTACGCCATCGAGTTCCACCTGTACCAGTACTACCAGAAGATCAACAACATGGTGGCCGACGAGCCGACGCGGACGCTGTGGTTCGACACGTGGTACCCGCGCGGCGGGCAGGGGAGCAGCCTGCGCAAGCCGGAACCGGGCAAATCGATTTGGATGCGGCTCACCCGTACCGACGGGGTGGTCAGCGCGTCGCACAGTTTCGACGGGGTCGAGTGGTCGGCCCCCCACAAGTCGCACAAGGAGATGGAGTTCCCGGACGAGGTGACGGTGGGCGCGTTCTTCGCCCACTCCACCTACCAGACCCTCAGCGCCACCTTCGACAAGTTCACGGTCGAGAAGCCGAAGAAGAACGAGTGACGTGCGGTGCGGCTGGGACTTTCGGGTGAGCGCGGCGCGGGGTTGGTTCACACCTCGCCCCCACGCTCTGGTGGGGGCGAGGTGTGAACCGACCGCGCCGCCGCGGCGCGCTACTCCTTGCCCATCAGTTCCTTGACCAACTTCGCCAACCCCTCGATGTCCTTCTTGACCACGAGGGCGTCGATGCGGGTTTGTGGCACCTTCAGCTTTTGCATGAACGACGCGGCCGAGACCCAGAGCTTCTCGCGCTTCTTCCCCTCCGCGAGGTACAGGTCGGCCACCAGTTCCGACAACCGCTGCCACGCGACCGCGTCGATGTTCTCGTAGTACCGCTTGATGATCTTCTGCTGGTGCGCGGTGTAGTTCTCCATCCCCATCGGTCGGCTCCGTGAGTGTTCGTCCCGCTCCAGCACACACCAGAGGGCACCGGGCGTCAAGGCCGGTAGCGCGGCGCGCGGCCACGCGCGCCGGTCGCCGCGCCGCAGGCCCTACTTCTTCAGACTCTTGCACCACTCGGTCAGCATCTCGATGCCGGCGGTGTCGGTGAACCGGCTCGCCAGCGGCGGCATCTGCCCGGTGTTCGGGCCGCGCTGCTTGATCCGGTGCAGCAACACACTGCGCTCCGGCGCGCCCGGCGCGATCAGCTTCGCGTCGCTCAGGTCGAAGGTCTTGTGAACCGGCTTGGTGTCGATGAGGCGCATCTTGTCCCACGCGGTCGGGTAGTCGAGCTGCATCGCGGCGTTCCCGCCGCCGGCCTCGACGTGGCACGTCGCGCAGTTCGCGTGCAGGTACGCCTTCGCCCGCGCCTCCAGCGGGGCGGCCTTGTCGTAAGGGTTGGCGAGCGCCTTCAGGTTCGCGGGCGCGGCGTGCAGCACGCTCGTGGGCTTCGCGGTGCGCTGGTTCGGCTGCTGTTTGCCGTGCTCGTCCTTCGGCCCGCCGATCTCGCCGCTCCAGTTCACGTTCAGAAGCCCCAAGTTTTCCAGCACGCGGAGCTGGTTGTCGGTGCGCCCGTTCGGGTACTTGTGGTCCTTGTTGAACTGCACCTCGCACAGGCCGAGGACGTAGTTCGCGGCGCGGCTGTGGCACACCATGCACTCGGCGCGGCTGGGGAAGTGCCACGGTTGGTCGATGCCGCCGGCGTCGTTTCTGATCTTGTAGTTCACGTCCATGCCGGCCGCGGGCACGAGCGTCGCGTCGGTGCCCTCGGCGTTCCACAGGTACGAGTACCCGTACCACTCGCCGCCCTGCTTGGTCATGAAGCGCGTCTCGATCCACTTGCGGCTCGCCGGGTCGCCCGCCTTCATTTCGAGGGCGAAGCTCTTGACCAGCACGCTCTTATCGGGGAACTCCCAGCCGTTGTTCCGCTTGTAATTGATCTTCCCTTCCGGCACCGCGAGCCACCGCCCCTTGTGCGCGCCGTCGGACCACAGTTCGGCGTTCACGCTGTACGGGATCACGCCGGGTTTCATCGTGTGGTCCTTCACCGACTCGAAGAGGCCGCTGTCGCTGAGCTTCTTGGGGAACCCGGTGTCCGGCTTGGCCGGGTTCGGCACCAGCCGGTAGAACCCGCCGTCGCCGCTCGTGCCGTGGTGCAGCACGATCAGTTCGCCGTCCGGGTCGAGCGCGAACGCGGTGATCTTCAGCGTGGTGATGGCGATCTTCTTGTGCCATTCGAGCTTGGTTCCGTCGTGCTTCGCGGCCCAGATGTGACCGGTGCTGTAGTCGCCGTAGATGTACGCGCCCTTCATCCCGGGCAGCTTGTCGCCGTGGTACACGACGCCGCCCGTGAGCGACCGCGCCTCGGAGTGGTGGTGCTCCACGGTCGGCTTCACGATGGGCACCGGCGCGGCCTTGCGGTTGGGGTAGAAGTCGTGGCTCCCCTCGGTGACGCTCCAGCCGTAGTTGTCGCCCTTCTTCACGAGGAACGCTTGCTCCCACAGGTCTTGGCCGTTCTGCCCGACCCACAGTTGCTTGGTCTTGGCGTCGAAGGTCATGCGCCACGGGTTACGCAGGCCCATCGCCCACATTTCGGGCACGAAGTCTTTCTTGCCGACGAACGGGTTGTCCTTCGGCACGCTGTAGCCCTTGCCCGCGTCCGGGTTGTCCACGTCGATGCGCAGCACCTTCGCCAGCAGCAGGTCGGTGCGCTGGCCGGTCAGGTCGGTGTCGGAGTCCGAGGTGCCGTCGCCGCTGGTCACGTACAGCAGGCCCGCGTCGTCGAAGCAGACGGCGCAGCCGTTGTGCCCGTCCGATTCCCAGTCGATGATCGTTTTCGCGCTCTTGTCGTCGATGGTGTACGGGGCTTTAGTCGTCATCGTGTAGCGGGTGATCGCGCACACCTTGCGTTTGCGGTCGGGAATCTTGGCGTTCCAGCCCACATAGATGTAGCCGTTGTCCTTCCACTTCGGATGGAAGCAGATGTCGTACGCGGTGCCGCCGTGCGGCGTGTCCATCAGCTTCACCGCGTCCTTGTCGGCCGCGGTCGCGCTGAACGGGTGGCGGATGATCGTGGAGTGGGCGTAGGCCCGCGGCTGAGTGATGGTGAGCATCTCACTCGTGCCCGGAATGCGCACGGTGTAGATGGGGAACTCCGGGCGGAACTTGTCGAGCGCGCGCTCGGCCACGAACGGCGGCGGCGGATCGGGGAAGCCCACCACGGTGCTCGTCGTCGGCCGGGCGTTGTTGTCGACGCCGAACGGCTTCTCCTTGCCGTCCGGCCCGACGAACGCGACCGTCGCGTAGTCCTCGGTCTGGTGGAAGAACGGCCCGATCTTCTTCTTGGCAATGGGCGCGACGCAGGACAGCTCCGGGTCTTTCCAGTCCTTGTGGTAGTCGAACCGGCACAGGTTCAGCTTCCACTTCTCGCCGGCCACGGGGCGGCCCCCGGTGCGCACGAAGTCGGTCCACGGGATGCGCCCCTCCACGCTCCAGCCTTTGTCGGTGTCGTCGCGCTTGTTGAGCGTGCCGTTCAACTTGACCTTCGACTCCATGCCGAACTTGCCGGTCTTGTACTGCTTCTCAATCGTCTTGAGGTCGTACTTGGGGTAGAAGGCGTCGAAGTGCGCGCCGGCCGCGTTCACCTGAAACTCGTAGTAGCCGGTCTTGTCGGTGTCGGGCAGGAAGAACAGCTCGAACACGTCGTTGTTCCACAGCTCGCCGTCGTGCTCCTTCACGTCCGCGAACAGGTCGGAGTCCTCCATCTCGGCGAAGAAGTAGATGTACTCGCGGTCCCAGAGCAGCTTGGCGGTGGTCGCGGTGCGGCCCATACGGGCCTTGTCGCCGAGCCACGCGAGGTGGAACGCCTGAATGGGCTGGGCGTGCTTCCATGCCGCTTCGTCCGCGCTGCCATCGAGGGTGATGGGCGAATCGGTCCAGCGGCACTCGAAGCTGCTGGGCGGCGGCTGCTTGAACGGCTCCGGGATCGGGTGTTCGGCGGAAGTGGCGAAGGGGGGCGAGAGCCACCCGGATACCAACACGACACCAACGAGAACGGCGAGGAGCGCGGTCGCGAGTGCGGAACGGCGGGTCATGGGAAGAACTCGGCGGGGGTGAATGCGCGGAGCGCACATCGTACCCACCCCGCGGCGCGAAGTCGAGAACCGCGCCGGGAACGGACGTCAGCCCGCCGGGGGCGGGGCGATTACGCGGATCACGGCCTTGTTGCGGCCGGTGCCCTTCGCTTCCTTTTCCGCTTCCGCCGCGACCTCGCGCAGTTGCTCGAAGCTCGTCGGCGTCAGGGCGTCGGCGATGGCGACGCCGATGCTGATCGTCAGTTTGATGACGTGTTCCTTGAACGGCGGGCTCGGGTCGCCGCTGAGCCGCTCCCGGTACACCACCTGACCGGCCTCGACGTTCGCCCGCAACCGCTCGGCGAGCACCTCCGCGCCCGCCAGATCGGTGCCCGGGGCGACCACGAGGAACTCTTCGCCCCCCACCCGGCCCAGCGAGTCCGACGCCCGGATCGAGCCCTGCATCACGCCCGCGAGCCACACCAGCACCTGATCGCCCGCGGTCAGTGAGTAGTCGCGGTTCACTTGGCCGAAGTGGTCGGCGTCGATCATGACGAGCGCGATCGGGGCCGGCACGCGGGTGCGGCGCAGCAGTTCGGTGCGCGCGATGCGGTCGATGGCCCGGCGGTTCGGCAGCCCGGTCAGCGGGTCCGTCGCGGCCATCTTTTCGAGCAGTTGGTTCTTCTGTTGGAGCTGCAACAGGGCCTGTTCGAGTTGGAGCGTGCGCGTGTGGACGCGCTGTTCGAGTTCGAGGTTCAGCTTCCGCAACTCGTCCAGAAGTTGTTCGTGGCTGCGCTCGAGCAAGAGGCCCCGCGAGATGGACCGGAGGGTTTGGAGCAGGTCCTCGGAGCGCCACGGTTTGAGGACGAGGCGGTGAACTTGGCTGTGGTTGATGGCGTCGACGGCGTCTTCGAGGCGCACGGCCCCGGTGAGGAGTACGCGCGCGGTACGGGGCACGGTGCGGCGCACCCAGTCGAGCAGGTCGAGGCCGCTCCCGTCGGGCAGGCGCAGGTCGGAGACGACGATGTCGAAGGTGCGCTGGGCGAGGACCGCGCGGGCGTGGGCCACGGTGGGCGCGACGACGACATCGAAGTCGGTGGCGAGTTGCGCGGCGAGCACGGCGAGCACGCCGGGTTCGTCGTCGACGGCGAGGACCGAGCACTTGTACCGCGTCACGTTCATAGAGCGGGAGCCTGCGTCCGGTCCCGGTCGGCGCGCGCCGGGTACAACGGGTGAACTGTACAACACGAGTTAATTCTGGGCGCACCGGGTGCGGAACTTTCGCGGGTAATCCCGGTCGATTCGGTCAGGCTATTTCGGAGAACTGAAAGCGAAAGGAGAACTTGGGGGATTTCGGTCCCGCGCGAAGTGCGCGGGGTTGAAAATGGTGTGGAGAACGGGAGAAAAAAAATCCGATTTTAGTCTTCTTGCCGCTTGATACGCGGCAAAATACCGCCTACAATCGGGCTGTTAATGGGGGTACACCCCGGAACACAACGCGACGCGAGCCGTGCCACCGCCGGCTCGACTGAGACCGTCTCGCTCGACGGAACCGACCGCGCCCGGCCGACTTACGCCTGAACGCACAACCGCAACAGGCCCCGGCGGCGCACGAATCCGTTGACTCGCACAGACTCCTCGGTCGGGTCGGGGATTTTTTTTCCCTCACCGTAGCTGTGAGGCGGTCCCACCTCGGGCGTCCCGTTACCGTAGTTTCCGGACCGTACCCGGTAACCGTCCACGAACCACCAACGCGCGTAAAACAGGAACCGCCACCTATGAAGACTGCTAGGCGCAAGCGCTCCGGCCAGACGGCTAAGGTCGACGATACCTCCGTCACGACGTTTTCCTCCGATCTGCTCACGCCGGAAGAAGAGCGCGAACTGCTCACCAGTTTCTGGGACTGCAAGAGCGAACTGGTCCGCGTGCTGCTCCGCCACTACCCCACCGAGCTGCGCGCCGTCCGCCCGCCGCTGGAACCGTGGCCGATGGCCCAGTTCATCCGCGAGCACTGTACCGACGCCCGGTGCGACGTGATCGCCGTCAAGCGGCTCCGCGACCGCTACGTCCACTACAAGCACCGCCTCGCCAGCGCCAACATCCGCCTCGCGGCCCACGTCGCCAAGCGGTTCCGCCACCACAGCCTCGCCTACTCCGACCTGCTCCAAGAGGCCGTCTGCGGCCTGATGCAGGCCATCGACCGCTTCGACGTGAGCCACGGCACCCGCCTCGCCACCTACGCCACGTGGTGGATCCGCCAGACGCTCCAGATCGCGGTCGCGCGCCAGAGCCACCTCGTTAGCCTTTCGCCGCACCACCTGCAAGAGCTTGGTCTCCTGCAACAGGAAAGCGAAGCGCTCGCGCACGGCGGCAAGCACCTGCCCAGCCCGCAAGAACTGGCCCACCGCACCGGTAGCTCGCTCGAGCACCTCACGCACCTCCAGACCGCGACTCGCACCCCGGTCAGCCTCAACGCCGTCCTCGACGACGACAGCGACTTCAAACTGACCGAGGCCATGCCGGACACCGGCACGCTGGTGATGCAGGAGAACAACGAGCGCCAAGAGGCCCTCGGGTTCCTGATGGAGAACCTGCGGCCCCGCGAGCGCAAGGTGCTCGACCTGCGCTTCGGGCTGACCGGCAACGGCACCCACAGCCTGCGGCAGATCGGCCACCTGCTCCGTATTTCGAAGGAGCGCGTCCGCCAGATTCAGAACCGCGCGCTGGAGAAGCTGAAGGCCAACGCCGAGCGCGTCGGCTGGGAGCCGACCCTGCTGCTGGAGTGATGGGACCGCGAGAACGCGAACAGGGGGCGAAAGCCCCCTGTTTTGCTTTTGGCTGGGACCGCGGGCGTCCCGCCCGCTGTTCAGCGCGTGTATGGCGCGCCACGAAGAACCGCACCGCCTCAACGCGCGCTGAACGGCGGGCGGGACGCCCGCGGTCCCGGGATCAGACCCCGATCAAATCAGCTCGTAGAACACGTTGCGCTGGCGCGGCTCCCAGCCGGCTTCGCGGATGCTCCGCTTGATCTCTTCGAGCGTCAGGTAATGCACGGTCCCGGCGCTGGCGACCACGTTCTCCTCGATCATCAGCGAACCCATGTCGTTCGCGCCGAAGAACAGCGCGATCTGGCCGATCTTCCCGCCCTGCGTCACCCACGACGACTGAATGTTCGGGATGTTGTCGAGGAACAGCCGCGCGATGGCCTGCGTGCGCAGGTACTCGAACGCGCCCTGCTCGGGCGCGTCAGCCATCTTGTGGCCGGGTTGCATCGTCCAGCAGATGAACGCCGTGAACCCGCCGGTTTCGTCTTGCAGGTCGCGCAGGCGCGTCAGGTGCTCGACGCGTTCCGCGTCGGTCTCGATGTGGCCGAACATCATCGTGCAGGTGCCCTTACCGCCGAGCTTGTGCCACACGCGACACACTTCGAGCCACTCGTCGGACAGCGCCTTACCCTTCGTCAGTTCTTTGCGGACGCGGTCCACGAGGATTTCGCCGCCGCCGCCGGGCAGCGAGCCGAGGCCGGCGTCCTTGAGCCGGCGCAGCACGGTTTCGAGCGGCAGCTTGTTGAGCTTGTGGAAGTGCCAGATTTCCGGCGGGCTGAAGGCGTGCAGGTTCACGTGCGGGAACCGGGCCTTCAGGTCGCGCAGCAGGTCCTCGTACCATTCGAGCTTCAGTGACGGGTGCATCCCGCCCTGCATCAGCACTTGGTCGCCGCCGAGGGCGACGGTCTCCTCGATCTTCTTGTACAGCTCCTCGCGCGGAAGCACGTAGGCGTCGGCGTCGGCGCTCTTGCGGTAGAACGCGCAGAAGTCGCACACCGCGGCGCACACGTTGGTGTAGTTGATGTTGCGGTCGATGTTGTAGGTGCGGTACGGCTCCGGGTGCAACCGCATCGTGACCGCGTGCGCGGCCCGGCCGAGTTTGTGCAGGTCGCGGCACGCGAACAGCGCGAGGCACTCGTCGGGCGAAATGCACGTGCCCGCGGTCGCTTTGGCGAGGATCGTGTCGATGGTAGTCATTCTTCGCCCCCCGCGAGCGGCGCGGCGTAAGCCCGCCGGTGTTTGGAGTCGTGAAGCACCGGCGGGCTTACGCCGCGCCGCTCGCTCTCGAAGTTCCCGCACAGTTCACGAAAGCACGCCATACCCGCCAGCTCTTGCGGCCCCAAGTCGAATCGCAGCACGTTGCTGAGGTAGCGGCGGCAGAACCCGGCGTCCAACCCGAGCGCGGGCGCTTCGCGCTGGGCGATTTCGCCCGCGTGCGCGAGGCCGTATTCTTTCGCGCGGAGGAACGCGGCTTCGGTTCCGCCCAGCGCCACGCCCTTGCGCACGGCCCAAACCGCGAACACCATCGGCAGGCCGGTCCAGTCGGTCCACTCTTCGCCGAGGTCGTAGGCGTAGCGGAACCCCGGCAGGCAGGCCCGCATCGCGCGGTCGCCGATCAGCAGCACGGCGTCGGTGCCGAGGGCGTCGGGCGTGGCGTCGATGGGCAGCGGGTACACCTGCGGGCGCACGCCGTAGCGCTCGCGCAGGAGGATTTGCGCCAGCGCGGCGCTGGTGCGCGAGCCCTCGTCCAGCGCGAGCGTGCGTATCTCGGCCCACGGCACCTTGCTGAACAGCGTGACGCTGAGGACCGGGCCGCGCGAGCCGATGGCGACGTTCGGCACGACGGTGTACCCGTCGCCGCGGAAGAACTCGGCGACCGGGATCAGGCCGACGTCGAGCGCGCCTGCCGCGAGTTGGTCCGCGAGGCGGCTCGGCAGGTCGAGCGACAGTTCGACGTTCGGCGCGAAGTCGGTCAGGCGCTCGATGAGCGGCTTGGTGTTCAGGTAGTTGACGGCCCCGACGCGGAGCGCGGGCGTAGCCATGGCGGTCTGCCTTTCCGACGGTCCCAAGGCGTCGTTATAAGAACCGCACGCGGGGCGGGGAACGCAACCGGGGCGGTTCCGGCAGTTGCGGTTGTGCGGTTCGCGGGGATCGGGTAAACCGCCGCAACGAGTGGCCCGAAAACGACCCGGCGTCCGTGCGCCGCTTCTCAGGGAAGAGAACCGATGGACCTACGCAACAAGCGGATCCTCGTAACCGGCGGCGGCGGGTTTCTGGGCCGGCACGTCGTGGCCGAATTGCGGCAAGTCGGCTGCACGAACCTGTTCACCCCGCGCCGGGCCGAGTACGACCTGACCGACGCCGACGCGGTGCGCCGGGTGCTCGACTGGAGCCGCCCGGACGTGGTGGTCCACCTCGCGGCCGTGGTCGGCGGGATCGGGGCCAACCGCAAGCACCCCGGCACGTTCCTCTACGACAACCTGATGATGGGCGTGCAGCTCATCGAGCAGTGCCGCCGCCGCGGGCTGGAGAAGTTCGTGTGCGCCGGCACCATCTGCGCGTACCCGAAGTTCACCCCGGTGCCGTTCAAGGAAGAGGACCTCTGGAACGGCTACCCGGAAGAGACCAACGCCCCCTACGGCCTCGCCAAGAAGATGCTGCTGGCGCAGCTTCAGGCGTACAAGCAGGAGTTCGGGTTCCCCGGCACTTACGTGCTGCCGGTGAACCTGTACGGCCCGCACGACAACTTCGACCTGCAAACGTCGCACGTGATCCCGGCGCTGATTCGGAAGTGCGTGGACGCGCACGCCCGCGGGCTGCCGGAAGTGCCGGTGTGGGGCACGGGCAAGGCGACGCGCGAGTTCCTCTACGTGGCGGACGCGGCCCGCGGCATCCGCCTCGCCGCCGAAAAGCTCGAAGAACCGGAGCCGATCAACCTCGGGTCGGGCCACGAGATCTCGATCAAGGACCTCGCCCAACTCATTGCCGATCACGTCGGGTACCGCGGGCGGCTCGTGTTCGACCCGACGCAGCCGGACGGCCAGCCGCGCCGGTGCTTGGACACGGCGCGGGCGAAGGCGCTGATCGGGTTCGAGGCCACCACCGCGCTCGCCCGCGGACTGGCGGAAACCGTGAGCTGGTACCGCGCGCAACACGCCGGCGCGCGCGTCGCGGCCTGACAACTTATTTGACCTTCTTCACGATAAGCGGAACTGCTTGGTAAAACTGGGTTTACGTCGTTGACGTTGCAATTGACGCAACCCCGCTTCCAAGAAGGACTTAAGTAAGGTTTTTCCCCTTATCGTGAAGAAG
>VGZJ01000169.1 GCA_016872595.1 Planctomycetota bacterium | reverse complement strand
TTGCGTTTCGCCATGGGCTGTCCTGCCTTACACTTGGGGTCGACTCCGGAAGTGGTTTCCCATCCTCCCTTGTACCCCAACCGCTACCGGTTCGCAAAACGTGTCCTGCACCCGGGGCGAGTGACGCGCCCCGTTGACGCTCCGGCGTGCGGCCTTTATAACCAGAGTGTGCGTTGGGGCAGTTAGCTCAGTTGGTAGAGCGAGCGACTGAAAATCGCTAGGTCCCCGGTTCAACCCCGGGACTGCCCACTCTGGAAAAACAAGGGTTTCGCGAGCAGCCCTTACCGTTGGAAACCTTTTCGGCAGGGAATTCCGGCAGGGAATGAGCAACCCCCGCCCCGGCTGGAACCGGGACGGGGGCGTCAAAACAGCAGACCCGAAGGCCGCCGTCGTGCTTTCTAGGCACCGGAGGGTTTGCTCATGGCTCGTACTGCCAGTCCCTGGTACCGCGCGGAACGCGACGAGTGGCGCGTCATCTATCGCGGTGTCGATCATCTGCTCGGCAATCATCCGCCGGGCTTCCCCGCCCCCCGCAAGCAGCGGAAGCGGTGGAACGTCCCCGAACCCATCCTCGACCGCTTCCACGCGTTGATGGCTGCTAAACCTGCGGCGGCACCACCGCCGCCTACCAACCCCTCCGCCGAGACCGTGGCCGGCGTCTTCGAGAAGTTCCTCGACTGGTGTCAGAAGAACCGGACCCCCCGCACCTATGAGTGGTCGCGGAACCACATCCAGAGTTTCGTCAACGCGCTGAAGGCCCGCTCCCTCGCCCCGGCGACGATGCCCGCCGAGGATCTCCGCCCGTCCCACCTGACCGAGTGGGTGGATGCCAACCGCACTCCGAAGCCGGGCCGTCGGGCGTGGGGGCCGAACCATCGACGGGGCGCGATCATCGCCGTCCAGCGGGCGTTAACTTGGGCGGAGAAGCAGGGCCACACCTAGAAGTCCCCGGTCCGCCACGTCGAGAAGCCGCCCCAGAAGCGGCTAGAACAGTCCCTCACCCCGGCCGAGTTCGCCACTGTACTGTCGCACGTTTAGGATGCCACCTTCCGCGCCGTGCTAGCGTTCTGCTGGGAGACCGGCTGCCGCGTGCAGGAACTGCGGCTCCTCGCGGCGGAGCACTACAAGGCAGAGCGGGGCCGGTTCGAGCTGCCCCCATCCCAGGCGAAGGGCAAGAAGCGGTGGCGGCTCATCTACCCCTCATGCCCCGCTCCGTTCTTGCTGCACCTGACCTACCCCTGAGAGCATGGAGACGCTCCGGTGAGGGTAGCGGTTTCAGTTCTTCTTCTTGGCGTCGCGCATCGGCCAGTCCGGGTGATCCTCGTGCGCGGCGGCCATCAGTTTCACGGCCTTCGCGACCACGTCAGGGTTCTTCGCGGCCAGGTTCGTCTTTTCGCCGGGGTCGGTCTTCAGGTCGTACAGTTCGACGGCCGCCGCCGGGCCGTTCTTGACGGCCTTCCAGTCGCCGAACCGGATCGCCTGCAGGCTCGGCCCGGACTCGTGCAACTCCCAGTAGAAGTAGTCGCGCTTCGGGGCCGCGCCGCCCTTCAGCAGCGGCAGAATCGAGATACCGTCGGTCTTCGCTTCGGCGGGAAGTTTCGCGCCGATCAGGTCCGCGCAGGTCGGGAGGAAGTCCCAGAACGCCCACGGCTCGTCGCTCACCGTGCCCGCGGGCACGACCCCGGGCCACCGGGCGATGCACGCCTGCCGCAGCCCGCCCTCGTACAGCGACCGCTTGAACCCGCGGAGCTTCCCGCCCATCGACTGATCGAACAGCTTGCCGATCTCCGAGCCCGGGCCGAACGACGACCCGTTGTCGCCCGCCACAATGACGAGCGTCTTCTCGTCCAACTTCAGTTCCTTGAGCTTGGCGAGCAGCCGGCCGACATCCGAGTCGAGGCGCGTGACCTGGGCCGCATAGTTTTTCTGCTGCTCGGTCCACTTCTCGTCTTTGTAAATCCCCTGCGAGTCGATCTCGTGCCGCCCGTGCGGGAGCGTGATCGAGTAGTACAGGAAGAACGGCCGCTCCTTGTTCGCGGTGACCCACGCGAGTGTCTCGCCGGCGATCAGGTTCTGGGCGTAGGTCTTGCCGACGCCCTTCCCGTCGTTGCCTGCGAGGTCGAACCGCTTGTCGTCGCGATAGAGGTACGTCGGGAAGTAGCTGTGCGCGTGCCGCTGGCAGTTGTACCCGAAGAAGTGATCGAACCCGACTTTGAGAGGGCTGCCCGTGGTGTCGAACATGCCCATGCCCCACTTGCCCACGCACGCGGTGGAGTACCCGTTTTCCTTCAAAAGCTTGGCGACGGTGTAGGTGCCTTCCGGGAGCGGCTTCTGCCCCTCGGGCTGGACTTCGCGGTTCGCCCGGATGGGGCTGTGGCCCATGTGCCTACCGATCATCAGCGAGGTGCGGGACGGGGCGCACACGCTGGTGCCGCAGTACGCCTGGGTGAATCGCATCCCGTCTTTCGCCATCGCGTCGAGGGCAGGCGTCTTGATGAGCTTCTGGCCGTAGCACCCCACGTCGCCCTGCGCGAGATCGTCCGAGAGCACGAAGATCACGTTCGGCTTCTGAACCTGTTCGGCGGCGCGCGCGCCGCAGGGCGCGAGCGCGACCGCCGCCAGCGCCAACATCAGTCCGCGCATCACTTGCCCTCCCCGGCCCATTTCTTGTTGAGTTCGATGTTCCGTTTCAGCTCGATGTTGTCCTTCTTCCCGCCGCCGAGGTACACCTTCATATCGGAGTCGTACATCGCCATCGGTTCCGGCTTGCGGCCCTTGTCGCCGGTTCGCTCCTCCCAATCGGCGAGCTTCTTGCGCATCGCCTCGAGCGTGGCCTTGTGCTTCGGATCGGCAGCGAGGTTCGTTACCTCGTGCGGGTCGGCAGCGAGGTCGTAAAGTTCCTCCGCCGGCCGCGTCTCGGCGAACAGCAACTTCTCCGTCAGGTCGTCGAGCTTCTTCGCTGCGTGCAGTTCCCGCAACTTCTGCACGATGGCTTTCTCGTCCTTGTAGCGACACGGCTGGAGGTGCGGGCGCTGGTTCATGGAGTTGCGGACGTACTTGAACCGCTCCGTGCGAACGCTGCGGATGTGCTCCATCGTCTCGTCACACCGGTCGCGGGCGGCGAACACCGCATCCCGCCTCGCGTAGTCCTTCGCCAGCACATTGCGCCCCTGCATCCACTTCGGGATGTCGATCCCCGCGAGTGCGAGCGAGGTCGCGGTCATGTCGATGTGCTCGATGAGGTCGTCTCGGGTGGCGCCCTTCGCGATCTCCGGGCCGCGGACGATGAACGGGACGTGCGTGCCCTCGTCGTACAGGAACTGCTTGCCGCGGGCGTGGCTGATGCCGTGATCGGTCATGAAGAACACGACCGTGTTGTCGAGCAGTTTTTCCTTTTCCAGCCGCGCGATCACGTCACCCACTTCCTTGTCGGTGTACCGGCAGCAGTCGAGGTAGTCGGCCCAATCCTGGAGGATCACCGGGTCGCGCGGGTAGTACGGCGGGAGCACTACGTCCGCGGGCTTGGTGTTCGAGCCGAGTTCCCTCTTCACGCGGTTCTGCCAGTTCGCGTTCGGCCCCTGCCCGCGGTACTTCCCGCCGTGCAACTGGACCTGCATGAAGAACGGCTGCCCCGGCTTGCGCCCAGACCAGTCGTTCCCGTCGTACATCTTGCGGTCCCACTCGAAGTTGTAATCGGTCTTGCCGAGTCTGTCGCCGGTCGCCTGGAACCCGCCGATGCAAGTGTAGTAGCCTGCTTTCTGGAACAAAACCGGGGCCGGCACCACGTCACCCAGCAGCGTGATCTTCAGTTCGCCGCGCCCGCTGCGGTGGTGGTGCGCACCAATGGTGGTTTGGTAACACCCTGTGATGAGCGCTGAGCGACACGGCGAGCACACCGGCGCGGTGACAAACGCTTTTCTGAACCGCGTCCCCTCCTTCGCGAGCCGATCGACGTGCGGCGTCTGGATCAGCTTCTCCCCGTAGCAGGAGAAGTTCGCGGACATATCGTCCACGATGATCCAGACGATGTTCGGTCGCTTGGCCGGCTCGGCGGCGCTAGCGAACCCGGCGAGCATCAACAGGGCGAGAGTGGAGAGGCGGATCACTTCTTGTTCTCCGTGGGCATGGGGGCGTTTACCGATTTGCGCCAGGCCACCAGCTTGGTGTGGAGTTCTTTCAACTTCTCCGGCTGCTTCTCTGCTAGGTTCGATTTCTGCGATTCGTCATCTTTCAGGTTGTAAAGCTCCTTCCTGCCGTCTTCGAAGAACTCGATCAGCTTCCAATCGCCGCTGCGGATCGCCCCGGCCGGTGTGGTCCGCCACGACCCCTTGCCTGCCCCCAGGTAGCCGGGGAAGTGCCAGAACAGGTCGCGGTTGGGGGCCTTCTTGCCGCCGTTCTTCAGGCACTCGAGCATGCTCACCCCGTCGAGCGGCTGCTTGTCCGGGGCCTTGCCGCCGCCGAGTTCCAGCAATGTCGGCATCAGGTCCACGCTGATGACCGGCGTGTCGGTGGTGCCGGCGGGGATGGTGCCCGGCCAGCGGGCGATCCACGGCACCCGTACGCCGCCTTCGTACAAGCAACCCTTCCCTGACCGCAGGGGGGCGTTGTCGGTGATGTCGCCGCCCTGTTTGATCCCCTCGCGAACGTACCCGCCCACCCCGCCGTTGTCACTGGTGAAGATGACGAGTGTGTTCTCGGTCAGCTTCAACTCCTCCAGCTTGGCTACGACCCGTCCGACGCTCTCGTCCACGCTGGCGATCATGGCCGCGTAAGTGGGGTTCCTGTGCCCCCCGGCGGCCGGAACGTCTTTGAACTTCTCGACCCACTCCGACTTGGCCTCGTGAGGCGAGTGGACGCCGAAGTGGTGGAGGCAGAGGAAGAACGGCTTGCTCTTATTCTTCTCGATGAACCCAACGGCCTTGTCAGTGAGAAAGTCGGCCAGGTAAGTTCCCTTCGGGTAGTCCACCTTTGGCTGGGTGACGAAGTCGAAGTGCTTGCCCATGCTCGTGATAGCGTCGCCGAACCCGCGCTTGCCGGGGTGGTACTGGTCGTCTTGCCCGAGGTGCCACTTGCCGTACAGGGCGGTCGTGTACCCGGCTGCGGTCATCACGTTGCCCAGCGTCTTGCGGTCGAGCGGCAGTTTCTGCACGTTGTCCACCGGTCGCAGCGGGCGGTCTTTCCAGTCGAAGCGGTCGATGCCCCCGACGGTGTAAACACCGGTCCGCGGGGCGTACTGCCCACTCATCAGAGCGGCCCGGGTGGGCTGGCAGTTCGGCCCGCACGTGTACCCGTTGGTGAAGCGCAACCCGCTGCTGGCCAGCTTGTCGATGTGCGGCGTCTTGTAATACTTCGACCCCTGGCAGGCGAGGTCGGTCCAGCCGAGGTCGTCGGCCATAATGTACACGACGTTCGGCTTCTTGGGCGGTTCGGCGCCAGAGAGGACCGCGACCGAACACGCCGCAGCGACCATGGCGAACAAGAATCGAGGCATTGCAAACTCCGGGAACGAGGTCACTTCTTCATGGGGTTGGCTTCGACGAACGGCGGCTTCTCGAACCGGCAGTCCTTCTCCGTCACACGCGGATCGCCGGCGGCGGTCAGTTCCTTCATCAGTTGCTCGGCGAGCTTCTTCCGTGTCGCCTCGTATTCCTTGTCGCCGGCCACGTTCTTGATCTGGTCGGGGTCGGCCTTCAGGTCGAACAGCTCCTCCGCCGGCCGCTTGGCGAAGGCGTAGTCGTAGTGCCACTTCCACTTCGGGTCGTTGCGGTGTTCGACCAGCCACGCCTTTGTCGGGCTGGCGTCCATGTCGGCGAACGCAGCGTAGGTGTCGTTCGTCAGGGCGTCCGCGGTGGGGGCTTTTTCGGCGGTCACGGTTTTCGGGCTGCCCAGCGGGTATCGTTCCGGGGCGAAGTTGCGGACGTACAGGAAGTCCTTCGTGCGGAGCGCACGCTGCGGGTAGGGCAGGTTGCCGTCGCGGGCGGCAGCGACGTGCCGCTCGCGCCCGGTGATCACCCAGGTGCGATCCGAATCCACCTGTCCAGATTTCTTCGAAGAGAGCACGGGCCAGAGCGACTTACTGTTCAGCCCCTGAGGAAGCTTTGCGCCGCCGATCTCAAGGAACGTCGGGGTGAGGTCCATCAGGTTGGTGAAGTCGTCCACCACGCGGGGACCGGGGATGCCCGGACCGGCCGCGACCAGCGCCACGTTGGTGCCGAAGTCGTACAGGTTGCACTTGCCCCCGGGAAACCCCGGCGCCCCGTGGTCGCCGCTGATCACCACGATTGTGTTGTCGAGCTCCCCCGCCTCCTTGAGCCGCTTCAGCAGCACTCCGATGAACGCGTCGTACGCCTGCGCCTCGCCGAGGTAGTCGGCGAAGTCTTCGCGCACTTCGGGCACGTCTGGGAGAAACTTCGGGAGCTTCCCCTTCAGCGCGTCCGGGTCGATGCCCCAAAGCGCCTTGCCCGAACCCTTCACCCACTTGCGGTGAACGTTGGTCGGCCCGAACCAGAAGAAGAACGGCTTCTTGGCGTCGCGGGCCGTGAGGAAGCTGTTGAAGTTACCGTCCACCTGGGCCAGCAGGTCCGCGCGGACCTGGGCCACGGACTTGCCCCCCTTCACGGCACTCGTGACCGCCTCGGAGAAGTTGCTGAACGCCATCCCGGACTTCTGATAGGCGTATTGCTGCTTGCCGATAGGGGCGTCGGCCGGGGTGCCGGGACTCCACACCTTGCCCGTCTTGCCGAGGTCGTACCCGGAGTCGCGGAGCAGGAGCGGGAACGCGGGGATCGTTTCGTCCCAGACCGCGCCGTTGAGGATCGCCCCGCGGCCGGTGTTGAAGAAGTACCGCCCGCTGAGGAGCGAACTCCGGCACGGCGTGCAGGAGGGAGCCGGGACGAACGAGTTGCGGAAAACGACCCCGCGCCCCGCGACGGTGTCAATGTTCGGCGTCTTGATGACGCTGTTCGCGGTCGGCTTCGCGTCGAGTGCCGCGTAACACGAGGCGTACCGGCCCCAGTCGTCCGCGAAGCAGAACACGATGTTCGGTTTGTCGGCGGCGTGGGTACGCGATTCACCCGAGAGCAGCAGTATCGCAACCACCACGCCGGTTCGGAACGTGTGCACGGTCTTCTCCGATGAGTTATTCGCGAGTTCGCTGGGGACACGCCGCAGCGGAACCTGTCAGTTCTTCTTCTTCGGCGCGGGTTTGTCCTTCTCCGGATTGTGGTCCGGGTTCGGCGCCGGCAGTTGGACGCCAACGGATTCCCGCCACGCCTTCAGCCTGCCGTGCAACTTGGCCGTTCGTTCCGGCTCCTTCGCGGAGAGGTCGGTCTTCTCGCCGATGTCATCCTTCAGATTGTAGAGTTCGACCTTGCCGGTCTCGAAGAACTCGACCAATCGCCAGTCGCCGAACCGGGCCGCGGAGTACGGAGTCGCCCCGCCCGGGTGGTAGTGCGGGTAGTGCCAGTACAGGGCGTCTCGCTCCGGTGCGGCACCGCCCTTCAGCACCGACACCATGCTGACCCCATCCACCGTGTGCTTCGCCGGAACCTTCAGCCCGCACGCCTCGACCAGTGTCGGGTACAGGTCGCAGGTGATGAGCGGCACCTCGGACGTGCTCCCCGCCTTGGTGACGCCCGGCCAGTGAACGATCCACGGAACGCGAACACCGCCCTCGTAGGCCGACCCCTTGCCGGCCCGGAACGGCGGGTTCGTGGTGACCGGTAGCAGGCCGCCGTTGTCCGAGGTGAAGATCACGATCGTGCTCCGGTCCAGTTTGAGGTCGGCGAGCGCCTGCCGCACCGCCCCGACGCTGTCGTCGACGCCCTCGAACAGAGCGGCGTAGGTGGCGTTCTTCTTCACCCCCAGCGCCTCGGCCTTCTTCGTGTACTTCGCGATCACCTCGGGCTTCCCGCCGAGCGGGGTGTGGACCGCGTAGTGCGGGAAGTACAGGAAGAACGGCTTCTCCTTGTTCGCGGCGATGAACTTGATCGCCTCGGCGGTCAAGCGGTCGGGAAGGAACTCGCCGGCCTTGCCGTTCGGCAGCGTCGGGATCTTCTCCGGAGAGAAGTACCCCGGCGGGCTACCCACGTTGGTGCCACCGACGTTGAGGTCGAACCCGTGCTTCTCTGGGTACGAGTCCGGGCCGCCAAGGTGCCACTTCCCGACGCTGGCGGTAGCGTAACCCGCGGCCTTGAACGCCTCCGCCAGCGAGTGCGTTTCGAGCGGCAACTGCATCGTCCAGTCGGGAACCTTGAGTTTGGCGAACGGCCGCTTGTGGCCAGCGATCCAATCGGTGACGCGGAGTCGCGCCGGATACTGCCCGGTGAGCAGCGCGGCCCGGGTCGGCGAGCAGACGGTGCACGCGGAATACCCGTTGGTGAACCGCACGCCGTCCTTCGCCAGCCGGTCGATGTGCGGGGTCTCGTGGAACGTGTTTCCGTAGCACCCGGGGTCGGTCCACCCGAGGTCGTCGATCAGGAACACCACCACGTTGGGACGGTCGGCCGCGGCGGCCGGAGTAGCGAGCGTGAGTGCAGCCGCGATGGCGAGAGCCGAGCGAAGCGAGATCATGACAGCCTCCGGGTCATTCCTTTTTCGGTTTGCCGAACTGCTTCCAGTAGAGTTCCTTGAACGGGTTCTCCTTCGGCCCGACCGCGTCCTCATTCACGAGGAGCGGCGGCAGTGACGCCCACCAGAAGTCGTACTCGGCACCGAGTTTTTTCACCACGTCCGGGTGTTTTTCCGCGACGTCGGTCTTCTCGCCCGGGTCCGTCGTCAGCTCGAAGAGTTCCCACTTCCCTTTCGCCTTGCCCGCCGACACGAGGTGCCACTGCTTCGTGCGGACGCTGCACCCGGCGAGCTTGTGGTCGTCCACCTTGGCCCCCTTCGGCCACCGCCCGATGTGGGTGAACAGCGTGCGCTCGGCCCACTCGGCCTTGGGGTTCTGGAGCAGCGGCACCAAGCTCCGGCCCTCGACCTGCTTGGTCAACTCGTCGGTCAACTTCGCGCCGGCGAGTTCGGCGAGCGTGGGGAGGAAGTCGATGTGCGCGGTGAGTCGGTCGCACTCCGCGGGCGTGAGGGCGCCGGGCCAGCGCCAGAACGAAGACGCCCGCGTGCCGCCGAGCCACGGCGTGTTCTTGGACCCGCGCATCCCGGCGTTGAACACCGGCACGCCCGCGGTGCCCCCGTTGTCGTTCATGAAGATCACCAGCGTGTCCTTCTCGATCCCCCACTCCTTGAGTTTGTCGAGGAGCCGTCCAACGTTATCGTCGATGTTCGCGATCATCCCGAAGAACTTGGCGACGTTCGCCTGCTTGACCTTGTCCTTGTAGCGAGCCTCGTCCTCGGGGCGGACGTTGAGCGGGGCGTGCGGGGCGTTCGTGGTGATTTGGCAGTAGAACGGCTTGCCCTTGCCCTTCACGCCCTCGATCCACTTCGTCGCTTGCCCGAAGAACACGTCGGTGCAGTACCCCTTGGTCTTCTCGAACGTGCCGTTGTGGAGGATGGTCGGGTCGAAGTACGAGTTGCCGGGCACGTCCCCGCAACTGCCCGGGTAGCTCTGCCCGATGCCGCCGCACCCGTGAATGAACATCTCGTCGAAACCCCGCTTGTCCGGCCAGTGGTCCGGTTCGTCCCCTAGGTGCCACTTGCCGAAGATCCCGGTCGTGTACCCGGCGGTCTTCAGCACCTGTGCAAGCGTGGTCGCCTTGAGCGTGAGGCGCTCGCGCTCGAGGATCGTGTGCGTGACCCCGTTCTTGAACTCGTGCCGCCCGGTCAGGAGCGCGGACCGGGTCGGCGAGCACGTCGGGCTGACGTGGAAGTCGGTGAACCGCACCCCCTCCGCGTGCAACCGGTCGAGCTTCGGTGTCTTAAGCACCGGGTTGCCGTGCGCCGAGATGTCGCCGTACCCCTGGTCGTCGGTTAGCACGAAGACGATGTTGGGCTTCTTTCCCGCGATCGGGTCGGCGGCGGTCGCCCCGCTGAGCGAAACGCAAAGCAGGACGGCGAGTGCGGTGAGGGAACGGGTCACGGGAAACACCTCCTGGCGTGCCGGGATAGCGGAACGGTTGTCTTCTCAGTCGGCCTTTGCCACGTACTCGTAGACCACCTTGCCGTGGACGTCGTGGTGCCGGAAGACGATCGCCTTCCCTCGGGCGGTCACCGACAGGAACCCGCCTTTCACCCGGTGGAACTTGTGGTAGGTCTTGTCCTCGCCGGGCGACCCGCCCGCGTGCGCGTCGCTCGCCGCCCCGACCGAGAACTCGTGTAGCCCGGTCGCCGGGTGGATCGAGTGGTACTGCCAGTGCCGGTCTCCGCAGACGGTGAACGTGTTGGCCGGGGTGTTGGCCTTGATCCACGCCCGAACCTGGTCACCCTCGGTCTGGAACGCCTTGTTCGCGTGGTTATCTCCCTTGCCCCCGCGGTCCGGGCCGACGACCGGCGTGGGCGTGATGATGACCTTCCACGCCGCGTCGCTCGCCTTGAGCGTGCGGAACAGCCACGCCTTCTGTTCCTTGCCCCAGATGGTCTTCTCCGGCCCGTCCTTCATGTTGTTCGGCGACCGAAAGTCGCGGCCGTCGGTGAGCCACACCTGAAGGTGCTTCCCCCACCGGTAGGTGCGGTAGATGGTCCCACCCATCGGCACCTGACGGCGGAAGATTCGCTGCCCCTCCTCGTAGGTGAGGTCGCCCATCTTCTGGCCCGGCCACGAGTCGTTCTTGAGGCAGTCGTGGTCGTCCTTCTCCCAGTAGCTGGCGACCGTGCGGAGCAACTCCGCGTGCCGGGGCAGGCTGTACATCCGCTCCCAGTGGTACCGTGCCAGCGCCGGAGTGACGGCCCGCGGGCGCTCGCTGTCGTAGTACACGTTGTCGCCGGTGAAGGCGACGAACCGCGGGGCCAGGGTGCGGATGGCCGGGTAGATGTGGAAGCCGTCGGCGTGGTCGAGATCGGCGTACATCTGGCAGGTGACAACGGCGAACGCGACCTCGGCGTCGGCGTCGGCCTTCGGCGCGGTGCGGAACGTCCCCGTGAGCGACCCGTGCGGCGCCTTCTGCGGATCGGTCGTGTCAACGGCGTAATAAACGACCGAGTCGGCCGTTAGCCCCGAAAGTGCGAACTGGTGGCTGAAGTCGGTCTTCGCGGTCACGTCGACCCAGTCGGTGGCTTTCGCGTCGTCGAGGTCGGGCTTGCTCCCGTACCGGACGCGGGCCCGTCCCGGTGCCCCCGGGCAGGCCCCGTGCAGTTTCCGTGCGTCCACGTCTGTGCGGGGCGGGTCGTCCTTGGTCACTTTGCCGACGACCTTCGTCCCGTCGCCGTTCCGGGCACCGTGCTCGGTGACCCGGACCCAGACGGTCGCGGCCGAGTCGGTCACCTCCCCGACCTTGACCCCGCTCGCCTGCCGGTGCGAAGGCGGGTCGGCGGCGGACGTGACGGCGGGAAGGCCGGCGGCACTCACCCCAACGGCGAGAAACTTGCGGCGGGACACGCTGTCCGTCCAGCCTCGTTCTGTGCGCATCCCCGTTTCCTCAACAGTTGCCGGTCGCAGCGACTCGGTGACGACGAAACAATTTCAGTTGCAGTCGGACAATGCCGGGATGAGACCTCACGCCTCCGGCGGCCGTGACAAACACGGTTACCGAGCCAAGGCGCCGATCCACGACTCTGCCGGCGCCCGGAGGCGCGGGAGCGGATCATTGTTCGCCCGGTTCGCACACGAAGGCGCGGTCGTCCGCGGGAAGCACCCTGACGTTTCGGAACTTCACCGGGTTGCCGTGGTCCTAGAGGAACACCGGGCCGGTCGCCGTCTTCTTCTGCCGGTCCCGGATCTGGTCCGGGTACGGGGTGTTGCCGAACCGGAACGGGTGGAACGCGACCTGAGCTCGCCGAACTCGGTGTTGTCCTGCACCTTCTTCCCGTTGAACCACGCCGTGACGGTGCCCTTCTCGGTGATCTTGCCGGCGGCGTCCCGCCGGGGCGTGCGGTACCGGATGTCGAGCACCTGCCACTCGCCCGGCTTGCGGCACGCGTTCACCAGCGGCGCGGCGAACCCGTACACCGCGCCGGCGGCGTCCCGGGTGACCTTCTCCTTGCCGAACGAGTTCAGGATCCGGACCTCGTAGTTGTCCCGAACCTTGTCCACGTCGTTTATCTGCTCCGGTCCCCGGCGCGCTGCTGCCTGCGGTTACGGAGCGACCCAGCAGGGCCGTCCGTTCCCACACCTTCGCTGTGTGCCCCACTGCCGTGGTACGGGCGGCAGAAGTGCTCGGCCGGAACGACCACAGCGGCGAAGTCGGGAATCGAGGACGGTGCGAATGGCGGCCTATCGACCGCGCTACTCGTTGCCTTTCGGCTCCGCGACGCCGTAGAACGTCACCGCGTTCCGGCAGAACACCTTGTTCGAGACGGTCGGGCCTTTGTCGGCGAAGTACCCCTTCACCAAGCCGAGCACCGCCGCGTAATCGGCGGTCGCCTCGGACACCGGCCAGTCGCTGCCGAACACGACGCGGTCCTCGCCGAAGGCCTCGACCGCCAGGTCGAGAATCGGTTTGTAGAAGTCGAGCGATTTGGGCGCGGGCTGCTGCTTCACCCGGCCGTACAGCGCGGACACCTTACAGTACGCGTTCGGGTGCTTCGCCACCGCCTTGAACTTCTTCACCCATTCCGGGTCGAGTGGGCGATCGGTCAACTCGACGTTGCCGAAGTGGTCGAGGATGACTTTCAGTTTCGGCACCCGGCGGCAGATCTCCGCCGCGTCGGCGAGCGAGTACTCCTTCTCGTTCAGCAGCAGATCGACGCTGCGCCCCGCCTTCGCCGTCAGTTCGAGGTGGCGAAAGAAGTCGTCGGTAAGCGTCTTCTGGTACCGCCCCGAGAGGCGATAGCCGACGTACCGCTCGTCCTTGCACAACTTCTCGAACAGGGGGACGAACTCGTCAGTGCCGATCACCTTGGACAGGTTGCCTACGACCCCGCGGTACAGATCCTTGTCCTTGGCCGTGATATCCAGGTTCCACTGGTTGTCCGCAAGGTGTTGCCCGGCCTGGACGACGACGATCGCGCCCACCCCGTTCGCGGCGGCGAGCGGCCGGTGGTCCTTCGGCAAGAACGATCTGTTCAGCACCTTGTTGTCGGCGCCGATCCACCCGAGGCCGTCCCGCCGCTCGATGTCCCACAGGTGGACGTGGGTGTCCACGACCGGCAGTGCGGGCGCTGCGGCCGGCTTCTTCGGCGGGGTGGAGGCCTTCGGCTCCGTGTACCCCACCTCCTTGACGAGCGCGGCCAACTCGCCTTCCAGCTTCGCGGTCAACTTCGCGTCGGAGGCGAGGTTCTTGATCTCGTACGGGTCGGCGGCGAGGTCGAAGACTTCCGTCCATTCCGAGCGCCCGGGGTATTTCACCAGTTTGTGCGTGGTGGTGCGGATGGCGTAACAGGTGGGAACGTTGCCGAGTTCCTTGTAGTACTCAGCGAAGAACGAGTCTCGCCACTTCGTGGGTTTGCGGCCAGCGGCCAGTTCCTTCCAACTTGCCCCTTGCACCTCTTTGGGAATGGGCACCCCGGCGAGGTCGAGGAGGGTCGGGGCGAGGTCGATGTTCAGCACCATCTCGTCCACGGTCTTACCTTTGCCGAAAAGCCTCGGGTAGCGGACGACGAACGGAATGCGGAGCGACTCGTCGTACAGCGCCCGCTTGTCCCCGGAGTTGTGCTCCCCGAGGAAGTAGCCGTTGTCGCTCGCGTACACGACGACCGTGTCGTCGGTCAGCTTCAACTCATCGAGCGCGTCGAGCACCCGGC
>VGZJ01000168.1 GCA_016872595.1 Planctomycetota bacterium | reverse complement strand
CCCGGTGACGTGACAAAAAAAAAAATGGAAGCCCCGGAGGGGTGACGGAACCTTCCCAATGCGCCCTGTCGCCCCCCCCGGGCTTGGTGATTTGGTTGTCATCGCTTCCGGGGTTGCGCTGCGCTCCACCCCCGGCTACTATCTGTCACCGCTCTGCGGCTGAAGACGAAGACATCGCTTTTGAGGCTTCTTGATATGCGGCAACTGGCTTTCCTCTGTTCCGTCGCGCTGCTTCTGGGCGGCGGGTCGCGGCTCCTCGCGGACGCCAAGAACCCCAACTACGAAGACGACGTGCTGCCCATCATGAAGCAGTCGTGTACCAACTGCCACGGCAACGACAAGCAGAAGGGCGGGCTGAACCTCGCCACCTACGCCGCGATGCAGCAGGGCGGGTCGTCCGGCGCGGTCGTCGTGCCGGGCAACCCCGGCAAGTCGCGCATCTACTCGCTGTCCGCGCACCTCGACGAACCCAAGATGCCGCCCAGCGGCAACAAGATCGCCGACGCGCAACTCGCCACGCTCAAGCTGTGGGTGGAACAAGGCGCGCGGCAGAACGCCGGCAGCAAGACGGTCGTCACGCCGATGCCGGGCGCCGACATCGGCCTCAAGTCGGTCGTGAAGGGCCGCCCGCCGGGACCGCCGCCGATGCCCACCATCGGCAAGCTCAAGCTCGATCCGGTCGTGGTCGCGCGCCGGCCGGGCGCGGTCCTCGCGCTCGCCACCAGCCCGTGGGCACCGCTCGTCGCGGTCGGCGGGCAGAAGCAGGTGATCCTCTACAACACCGACGACAACCAGCTCGTCGGCTTCATCCCGTTCGAGCACGGCCAGATCAACAGCATCAAGTTCTCGCGCAACGCGAAGTTCATTCTCGTCGCGGGCGGTAAGGGCGGGCAGTCCGGGAAGGCCGTGCTGTACAAGGTCGAAGACGGCTCGAAGGTACTGGAAGTCGGTATCGAGAACGACGCCATCCTCGCGGCCGACATCTCCGCGGACCAGACGCAGATCGCGGTCGGCAGCCCGTCGAAGCTCGTCCGCATTTACTCGACTACCGACGGCAAAGTCCTGCACGAGATCAAGAAGCACACGGACTGGGTTTGCGCGGTCGAGTACAGCCCGGACGGGGTGCTGCTCGCCACCGGCGACCGCAACGGCGGCGTGTTCGTGTGGGAGGCGCACACCGGGCGCGAGTACTTCAGCCTGCGCGGGCACACCGGCATGATTACCGACGTGTCGTGGCGTGACGACTCCAACGTCCTCGCGACGTGCAGCGAGGACGCCACCGTGAAGCTCTGGGAGATGGAGAACGGCGGCAACACGCGGAACTGGGCGGCGCACGCCGGCGGTACCGCGAGCGTGAAGTTCACCCACGACGGCAAACTCGCCACCACCGGGCGCGACAAGGGCACGGCGCTTTGGGACCAGAACGGCGCGGCGCAGAAGACGTTCACGGCGTTCCCCGACCTCGGCCTGAAGGTCGCCGTGACGCACGACAACGCGCGGGTGATCGCCGGCGACTGGGGCGGTGTGGTGCGGTCATGGGCCGCCGCCGACGCGAAGTTGATCGCCACACTCGACGCCAACCCGCTCCCCGCGGTCCAGCGACTCAAGGTCGCGGAGGCCGCGTTCGCCGCGGCGCAAGCGAAGGTCGCGCCGGCGCAGGCCGCGTTCGACGCCGCCGCGCTGAAGGCGAAGCAGGCCACCGACGCCTACAACGCCGCGGTCGCCAATTCTAACAAGATCGCCGCCGACCTCGCCGCCGCGACGAAGGCCGTGACGGACAACACCACCGCGATGAACGCGGCCAAGCCGCTGATGGACGCGGCGAAGGCCGAATCCGACAAGGCCGCGCCGCTCGCGACCGCTGCCGCGAACAAAGCCGTGGCCATCGAAGCCGTGATCGCGGCCGAAACGGTCGCCGCGAAGATGCTGGCCGAGGCCGCGGCGAAGGTGCCCGCCAACGGCGAGTTGGCCGCGCGGAGCAAGGCGAAGGCCGACGCGCTGGTCGCTCTGAACGCGGAACTGGGCGTCGCGAAGAAGGCCCAGACCGATACCGCCGCGGTACTCGCCGCCGCCAACGCCAAGTTCGCCGCCCAATCGAAGGCCTTCACCGACGCACAAGCGGCGGTAGCGGCACATCAGAAGACGGTCGCGACGCTGACCCCGATGGCGAAGCCGGCCGCGGACGCGGTCGCCCCAGCGAAGGCCGCTGCCGACGCCGCCAACGCTGCCGTCGCGCCCGCAAAGGCCGCAATCGACGCCGCCAACGCCGAGGTAACTTCTACAAAGGCTGTACTCGACCAGCTCAAGGCCGCGACCGCGCCGCCCCCGGCCCCGCCGATGCCGCCGGTTCCGCCCGCGCCGCCCAAGAAGTAACAGGTAAAAGCGTCGCCGGCGGCTTCGCGCCGGGGCGTACTTCCGACTTTCGCCCCGGCCGGACTTTTCCTTGACAGCGGGCCGTGCTACGGTTCAAGTATCTCGCCCCGGCCGCGCCGCATCGGACGCGCGCGCCGCACTCTCCGCCCACGGAAGCGGGATTCCATGAACGGGTTACGGACAACACGCCGCGCCATTTACACCGCCCGCGCCGGGGCCACGGCCCTGTTCGTCGGCCTGTTGGGGTGCGGCACGCCCACACCGCCCGGCCCGCAGCCGCAAACGGTCGGCAGCGCCGACCCCGCGTGGATCACCATCCGCCCGGCGCTCCCCAGCCCGAACCTCGACCGCCTCGCGTACGACGCCCGCACCCGCACCCTCACCCTCTACGACCTGACGGGCAACGACCGCTGGGAGGTCCAACTGCCCGGCGAGACGGTCGGCCACCCGGTCGCGGGGCAGCACCGGCTGCCGGACGTGGACCCGGCGCAGGTGTACGTGTACTACTCGCGCCCCGGCGTGCGCCCCTCGGTGCCGGTCACGGTGAAGCAGATTCTGGACAGCGGCGGCGTCCACGTCAGCATGCGCTAGCCCGCGCCACCGGCGCGCACCGCCCGCGGCCCGCACGCGCGGGCGCGTTTTCGCTTGCGCTTTCGCCGCCGTGAGTTACGGTTGCCCGAACGGCGCTTCCCGCGAAGGGCGAGCATGTTCGAGGACGTATCCGAGCTGATCGCGCACAACCCACCGGGGCTGCACTACGGGGCCGCGGTCGCGGTGCCGGACGGCCCGCGCCCGTGGGTCGTCGTCGCCGGGTTCGCCGGCCCGAACCGCGCCCTCGTCTGGTCCCGCGGCCAACTCGTCGATACCGCCCCGCCCGAACTCGCGGACCCGGAGTGCCCGGCCCTCGGCGTCGCCGCCGCCGACCTCGACGGCGACGGGCGCGAAGAAATCTACGTCCTCAACTCCGACACGTTCGCCGGGCCGACGGCCCACGCCGACCGCCTGTTCCAGCGCCGGCCGGACGGCACGTGGCACGACCTGTTCGAGCGCCCGGAGAACCGGGCCGTGCGGAACCTCGCGGCCGGGCGCAGCGTGTGCGCCATCGACCGCCGCGGGGTCGGCCGGTACGGGTTCTTCGTCGCCAACTACCACCGCCCGATGCGGCTGTACGAACTCGCGCCCGGCGGCGCGCTCGCCGATCTCGCCCCGCCGCTCGACCTCGCGCGCGCCGCGGGCGGGCGCGGCGCGCTGGCCCTGCCCCTGTTCTCCGCGCACCCGGACATCTTTTGCACGAACGAGCGCGGCGCGAACTTCGCGTACCGCAACCGCGGCGACGGCACGTTCCAAGACGTGGCCCACGAACTGCGCCTGCGCGACGAGGCCGAGCACGGGCGCGGCGCGACCGCGCTCGACGCCGGCGGCGAGTTCGCGCTGGCGTGGGGCAACTGGGACGGCCCGCACCGGCTCATGGTCCGCGGGCCGCGCGGCGCGTGGGCCGACCGCGCGACGCCGGGGTTCGCGTTCCCGTCCGCCGTGCGCACCGTCATCGCCGCCGACTTCGACAACGACGGGCACGACGAACTCTTCCTCAACCACCTCGACGAACCGAACCGGCTGTTCCGCGCCCGCGTCGCGCGCGCCGGCGACCCGGCGCGCGCGCCCGACCTCGAGCTGACGATGCTCGACCCCGGCGCGGCCCGCGACCCCGACGGGTACGGCACCGGCGCGGCCGTGGGCGACTTCGACAACGACGGCGTACTGGAACTGCTGGTGACGCGCGGCGAGAAGGGGCCGCAACCGCTGGCGCTGTACAAGGCCCGCGCCGCGCACCCCAACTGGCTCCGGGTGCGCCCGCTGACGCGGTTCGGCGCGCCGGCGCGCGGCGCGGTGGTGCGGGCCGAGTACGGCGGGCGCGTCCGCGCCAAGGGCGTGTGCGCCGGCAGCGGGTACCTGTGCCAGATGGAGCCGGTGGCGCACTTCGGGCTGGGCGAACTGCGCGCCGTGGACCGCGTCGCGGTGGTGTGGCCGGACGGCGCGAGCGTGGTGCTGCTGAACCCGCCCGCGAACGCCACCGTCGCCGTCCCCTACCCGCGCGGGTAGCGCGCGGCCCACACCTCTCCCCCACGCGTTGGTGGGGGAGAGGTGTACTCCAACCCTTCGCGCCGCGCTCGGACCTGTGATGACGTCCCGCGCGGCGCTCAGCGTCGCTTGCCGCGCTCGTACCCGCGGAGGTAGGCCCCGATGTGCTGGTGCATGTCTTCCGGCGCGAACCCGTAGAGCTGCATCTCGGCGATCGCGCGCTCCGCGGGCCAGCCCTGAAACTCCATGCGGTAGATCGCGCACATTGTGCCCGTGCGGTGGATGCCGGCGAAGCAGTGGACCAGAACCGGGTGGTTCTTCGGGTCGGCCATGATCTGCACGAACCGCTCGACGTTCTGGCTCGCGGGGATTTCGCCCTTCTCGTCCTCGCCCCATACCTGAGGCTCGCGCCGGTCGAAGTTCAGCCCGCGGGCGGCGCAGAAGTCCCGCTCCCATGCGTCCGGGTGCGCGCCGCCGGCCTTGCGCGCGCCGCGTAGCGTCACCACGGTCTTGATACCGTACTCGTGAACCACGCGCTCCAACCCGGCCGGCGTGAGCTGCCCGCTGCGGTACAACTTCCCCTCTTCGACCACGCGCAGGTTGCGCAGGTGCGTGTGGGTGTGCGACGAGTACACGACCGGGGCGGCGACGACGAGCGCGAGCGCGGCCGTCGCGAGTACGAACTTCCAGCGCGGAGCCATGCCCGACCCTCCGTGACGGGCGCACGGTAGCACGAAGGGAACTCGGCGAGAAGGGGAGGTTTGCCCGAAGTCGCCCGCGGCTTCAAACGGCGAGGGGCTTCGAACCGGGCTGCTGAGGGTCCGCGCCGCGGACGCGCCGCCACGCGGCCCCGGCCCAGCGCGCGAGCACGCTCCCCGGCACCACTTGCGGCGGCTCGGCCGCGCTCAGGTTCGGGCGCAGCACCATCAGCAGCAAGAGCGGCAGGTACCAGAGCACGTACTGGCCGCCGCGGTCGGCGTGCCAGAACTGAACGCCGATTAGCACCGCGGCCGATTGCGCGACGAGGTGCGACAGGTTCTTCGGCGCGGGCCAGACCGCGACCGCAGCCACGAACCCCACGAACAGCACGAACACCGGCAGCCGGTACGCCCAGTGCGTGCCGGTCCACGCGCTCTCGCCGGTCGGCACGGTCCACGGCTTCCACTCGGTCAGGTGCAACGCGGTCACGAGGTTCAACTGGCTCGGCCCGATCCACAGCACCAGCGCCGTGACGCCGATGCTGGCGACGGTCGCGGTGAGGAACGACAGCCCGAACCGGCTCGCGCCGCGGTTGCTGAAGAACCCGAACCAGAGCGGGAACAGCAGGGCCGGGAACACCGACGTGCCGGCCGCGAGGCCGAGCAGCCACCCCGCGAGCGCCGGCCGGCGGTAGCAGAACACGGCCCATACGAGGAACGCGGTGGGCAGGACGTGGTGGTACTGGCCGATGTTGTACGCGGTGTACGGGAGCAGGGTGTACAGGGCCGCGGCCCCGACGCCCGCGGTCGGGTCGCCGAAGTGCCGCCAGCCGATCATCACCAGCCCGACGAGCACGGCCGCGTGGCACAGCATCGCCAGCCCGCGCGCGGCCCAGAACTGTACCGTGTCCGGCGACGCGCCGACCCCGTTGCTGCTCTGCGCCTGCTCCACGACCGCGCTCGCGGTGTTCTCCACCTGTACGATGGACGCCGGCCGCGTGCCCACGAGTTCCTGCGCCGACTGGTCCGGGGTGCGGCGCACCGCGACCGCGGTCAGGCCCACGAACAGCGTCAGCCCGAGCCAACTCAGTCCCTGAATGTTGACGTTCGCGCTGACCGGCGGGCGCTTGGTCAGCGCCAGATCGAGCACGGACCGCGCGAACCAGTACGCGGAGCCGGCGAGGAGCCAGCCGTAGCCGAGGGCGCGCTCGCGCGCCGCCCGCGCGCCCTGCCCGGCTTGTTCCAGCGCCGCCGCTTCCTGAATGAGCAGGAACCCCGGCACAAGCAGGAACAGCATCAACAGGTCGAGGTTGCGGATCGAGATCAGGCGCGTGAACTGGAAGAACAACGCGACGGTGAGGAACAGGGAGAAATAGAACCACGTCGCCGCGTTCGGGAGCCGGAACTCAAGGAAGATGGACGGTTCCACGGCCGTGCCCCTGCGGGAAGCAATCCGATTGCGAGTCGTGCGGGAGGGCAGCGTCGAACAGGTTAGTTGATATGCGGGCTGTGCGCGTTCGTCAAGCGCTCGTGCGAGGGCGCGGCGGCGCGCCCGGCCGATGGGCCGCGGTTTCCGTTGAATAGACCGAACCCACGAGGACGCACCGATGCGGATTCTGCTCACCAACGACGACGGCATTTACGCACCGGGCCTGCGCGCCCTGCGCCGCGAGCTGCTCGCGCTCGGCGAGGTCACGGTGGTGGCCCCCGCGACCGAACAGAGCGCCGCCGGCCACTCGGTCACGCTCCTGAACCCGATGCTGGTGAGCGAGGTGTTCGAGGACGACGGCACGACGCGCATCGGCTGGGCCGTGGAGGGCCGCCCGGCCGACTGCGTGAAGCTCGCGCTGCTGGAACTGCTGCCCGAACCGCCGGACGTGATCATCAGCGGCATGAACGCCGGGAGCAACGCCGGCATCAACGTGCTGTACAGCGGCACCGTGGCCGCGGCCATCGAGGGCGCGTTCTACCGGCACACCGCAATCGCCGTGTCGCTCGAATACGACAAGAAGATTTACGACTTCCCGAAGGGCGCGCGGTACGCGCGACAAGTGATCGAGCAGATCCTCGCGCGGAACCCGGCGAAGGGGACGCTGTTCAACGTGAACCTGCCGGTACTGGAGCGCGGCCCGATCCGCGGCGTGAAGGTGCTGCCGCAGAATGTGTCGGTGTACACCGAGAAGTTCGACCGGCGCGTGAACCCGCGCGGTCGCACCTACTTCTGGGCCGGACCGGACTTCGAGTGCCCGGACCCACACCCCGACACCGACGTGACCGCGCTCAACGAGAGCTACATCACCGTGACCCCGCTCCAGTTCGACCTGACCAACCACGCCCAGATGGAACCGATGAAGGCGTGGACGTGGGAGCTGGGGTAAGCACAAAGTAGTAGGCACACTCCGTGTGACGTCGCTACACATGGGAGAGGCGTATTGCGAATCTCGAAAGCGCGTTTGAGATGTTCAGAGACGGCACACGGAGTGTGCCTACTACTTTGGCTCTACCACTTCGGCCGCTTGTGCCGCGCGTAACAACCTCAGCGGATGCTCAGCAGCGCGGCGGCGCGGCGCGGCCGCGCGCGGGGCGTTCGCCGCACCCGCGGCCCCTTGTCCACCGATATACGATGGGCACAGGACGTACCCGGAGGCCGGCGGCATGAGTGGCGCACAACGAGTTCTCGCGGCGGCAGCGGTGGCGCTGACTTTGACGGTCGCAGCGGTCGCGCAGCCCGCGGTACAACCGGCCGCGCCGGCCAACCCGTGGGCCAACAAGTTCTTCCTCTCGGACATCGCCGCCAACCGCGAGCAGGCCGCACCCGCCGTCATCACCCACAACTTCGGCGACGTGCCCCACGGCACGCTCTGCGTCCACAAGTTCACGATCACCAACATCTACGACGCGCCGATGCAGATCACCGAGGTGCGGAAGAGTTGCTCGTGCCTCGACTACGTGCCCATGACCAAAGTGCTGCAACCGAACGACACGGCCGAACTGACGGTGACGATGAACTCGGCCAAGTTCGTCGGGCACAACGCGCAAACGTTCTACGTCACCTTCGGGCCGAAGTTCGTTTCGACCGCGGTGGTCCGCGTCTCGGCCACGAGCCGCACCGACGTGAGCGTCAGCCCCGGCGCGGTCGGGTTCGGGACGGTGTCGCAGGGCGCGCGCCCGCACCAGACCGTACGAGTGAAGTATTCCGGCAGCAACCGCGACTGGCGGATCACGGAAGTCGTGCCCGGCAACTACCCGTTCGACGTGAAGTTCACCGAGGTGAGCCGCGGCGGGCCGCTCCGCGGCGGGGCCGAGTACCAGATCGATGTGACGCTGCACGCGGGCGTCGCGCCCGGCGCGATCTCCGAACAGATCACGCTGAAGACGAACGACTCCGCGAACCCGCTGATCCAGATCGGCGTGACCGGCACGGTGGCCGCCCCGCTCGAACTGTCGCCCGGTAAGGTGCGGCTCGAAGCGAAGTTGGGCGAGAGCGCCACGCAGCGCGTGCTGGTGCGGGCCGCGAAGCCCTTCAAGGTTGTGGGCGTGGACGGCGCGGAGGGCGAGGTGACGGCCGAACTGCCCGCGAACGGCGCGGCCCTGCCGCTGCAAGTGGTCACGATCAAGTTCAACCCGAAGCAGGCGGGCACCGTGGCGAAGCAACTCCGCATCCGCACCGACCTGCCCGGCGACGTCTCCGCCGTGCTCCCGGTCGAAGTGGAAGGCACGAAGTAGACACGGTAGGTGCCGCTTGCCGAGCGGCACTGCTGGGGAGCGCGGTACGGTTCGCGGTTCCGTCGAAGTCTTTCCCCATGTTCGCCGGTGCCGCTCGGCAAGCGGCACCTAATGAGTTGCTTCCGGCAGCGGTTCCGCGCCCGGCGGGGGCGTGCCCTTCCCGGCCCTCACGTACTCGGCCCGCAGCACCGCGTACTCTTCTGCCGTGAGTTCGTCGAGTACGTCTTCGGGCGCGGACACGCACGCCGCGCACCCGCCGCCGCGCTCGCCCTGTCCCTGCTTGAATATCTGCTTCAGGAACGGGATGCACCACCCGCACCCGGTCCCGGCCCCGCCGCACGCCGCGAGTTGGCTCGGCACCTTCGGTGCGTTGTGCCGCACCCAGTTCACGAGCTTCCGCCGCGAGACGTGGAAGCAGTAACACACGTTGTCGTCCAAGTTCATCGCGCGGCGCTCGAATACGGGGGTAAGCCGCTCGCGGCTTCGCGAGCGCCTGTTCATACTATCCTCTTGGGCGACGAATCCCCACACCCTTACGCGAGTGGCCGCATGGAACGCCCGGTGGTGCTGTGCGGGCTGGGGCGCGTGGGCCGGCGCGTGCTCGACTCGCTCCGCGGCGCGGGGCTGCCCGCGGTCGTGGTCGATCTCAAAGCCGCGACCGGCGACGCGCGGCTCGCGGGCGCGACCGTCATCACCGGCGACTGCCGCGAACCCGACGTCCTTGAGCGGGCGGGCATCAAGGACGCCCGCGCCGTCGTCATCGTCACGTCCGACGATCTGGTCAACATCTCCACCGCGCTCTTGGTGCGGAAGCTGAACCCCGCGGCGCGCGTCGTGGTGCGGATGTTCAACCAGAACCTCATTACGCGGTTCGCCGGGGCCGTGAAGAACACCGTGGCCCTCAGCGTCTCGGCCCTCATCGCCCCGGTCATCGCACTGACCGCCGTGACGGGCGACGCGGTCGGGGCGTTCAAGCTCGACGCCGGCCCGCGGCAGGTGTCCGAACTGCTCGTGGCCGAAGGCTCCCTCCTCGCCGGAGCGCGGATCGCCGACCTCGCGCGCGAGAACGACCTCGTCGCGCTCGCGCACGTCCCGGCCGCGGGCGACGCGCGCCTGTTACTCAACGTGAACCCGGACGCGGTGCTCGCCCCCGGCGACCGGCTCGTCGTGTGCGGGCCGCCGCGCGCCCTCGTGAAGCTGCTCGAGCGGCTCCGCGGCGACCTGCTCCCCGGCGTGCAGTGGGCCGGCGCGGTGCGCCGCTGGCTCCGCACCGCGCGGCGCACGCTCCTCGAAGTCGACCTGTCGGTGAAGATCATCACCCCGATCCTGTTCGTCACGATCCTCGCGAGCACACTCATCTTCCGCTACGGGATGAACTCCGACTGGGGCGACGGGTTGTACCAGACCGTGAGCGTCGTCGCGACCGGGGGCGAACTGCACGGCGAGAACAAGCCGGAGTGGGTGAAGGTGTTCCTGAGCGTGCTCAAGCTCGCGGGCGCGGCGCTGGTCGCGGGGTTCACCGCGATCCTGACGAACTACCTGATCCGCGCGCGCCTCGGCGGCGCGCTGGAGGCGCGCCGCGTGCCCGACAGCGGCCACACCGTCGTGTGCGGGCTGGGCAACATCGGCTACCGCGTGGTGGAAGAACTGCTCGCGCTGGGCGAGCGCGTCGTCGCCATCGACAAGGCCGCGGACGGGCCGTACTTGGACATCGTGCGGCAAAAGGGCGTGCCCACGTTCATCGGCGATTCCACCGTGCCCGCGGTGCTGCGCCAAGCCCGCGCCGACACCGCGAAGGTGGTCATCGCGGTCACGTCGAGCGAACTGGCGAACATCGAGATCGCGCTGCTCGTGCGCGAGATGAACCCGAAACAGCGGGTCATCGTGCGGCTCATCGACCCGCAGTTCGCGGAGGCCGTGCGCGACGCGGCCGACATCAAGAACGCGCTCTCGGTGCCCGCGCTCGCGGCCCCGGCGTTCGCCGCCGCCGTGTACGGCGACCACGTCCAGACCCTCGTCACCGCCGCCGGGCGCACCCTCGTTATCGTCGATCTCGTGGTGAACGACGCCGACGACTACCTCTCCGACCGCTCGCTCCGCGCTCTGGTGCTCGACTACGCGCTCCTGCCGCTCGCCCTCGCCGGGCACGACCTGAGCGCCGCCCGCGGCTACCGGCTGAAGGTGGGTGACAAGCTCACGGTGGTAGCGGAACTGGCGGACTTCGAGCGCCTGCTGCGGTTCCCGCACCCGCCTACGACGAGTCGCGTCGTGGTGGAGGCGTTTCCCGCGCCGGCCCGCGCCACACTCGCGGCGCTGGTGCAGGTGGCCCGCGGGTGCGACGCCCCCGCCGCCGACGCCGCGCTGAACGCGCTCCCCCTCGTGCTGCGCGACGGTCTGACCGACGGCGAGGCGCGCGAGTTGGTCGAACAACTGGAGCGCGAGAAAGTGAGTGCGCGAGTGGAATGAGTTAACCGCGAGCCGCCGGCGAGCGCGGTCAGGTCGTACAGTTGCGCACCATCGCACCCAGCAGCAGCTTGGCCTTCGCCCACTTGCTCACTTCGGGGCGCTGCGTCCATAGGTCGTAGTCGATGCGCTCGATGGCGCTCAGGATCGCGCGCCCGCCGCGGATGAACAGGTCTACGTCGATGCGCGCCGCGCGCGGCAACAACGGTAACAGCCTCGCCCCGCGGTCGAAGTACCCGCGGGCGCGGTCCACCTGAAACCGCATCAGCTCCCGAAACTGCGGCGTGCAGCGCCGGGCTTCGAGGTCTTCGTCGCTGTACCCGAAGCGGGCGCGGTCTTCCGCCGGCAGGTACACGCGACCGATGGCGAGGTCGCGCGCCACGTCTTGCCAGAAGTTCGCCAGTTGCAACCCGGTACACACCTCGTCCGAGAGCGCGGCGCGCGCGGCGTCGTGGCACTCAAACAGCCTGAGGACGAGTCGCCCCACCGGGTTCGCGGAATTGCGGCAGTAGCCCAACAGTTGGTCGAAGGTGTCGTACCGCTTGACGCGCTGGTCTTGCGCGAACGCGACGAGCAGGTCGAGGAAGGGCTGCGGCGGGATGTCGAACCGGCGGATCGTCTCGCGCAGCGCCAGCATGACGGGGTGGCGCGGCGCGCCGTCGTAGCACGTGAGCAACTCGGCGCGCCACCAGTCGATGAGCGCGAGCGCGGCGTCGCCGCCCGCCGTCTCGTCGGCGAGGTCGTCCGACCAGCGGCAGTAGGCGTACACCGCGTGGAAGTGCCGGATCAAGTGCCGCGGGAGCAGCAGCGACACGACGCTGAAGTTCTCGTAGTGCGTCTTCGCGACGCGCGCGCAATAGGCGCGCGCCTGCCAGAGCGAGCGGGGGGCGTTAGCCCCCTGATGCCCGCGCGAGTACGCTTCGCTCGCGAGGCCGTAGCGTTCGAGTTCGCGCGCGAAGTCCCAGCCCATTACTTCTTCTTCGCTTCCAGAATGCGGAGCTGGGTCGTGAGCGTGAACTTCAGCCCGTCGAGGTCGTACTCGGTTTCGGCGTAGAACGCGCGGAACCCCGTCTCCGGGGCGCGCACCTCGGCCGGCAGTTTCGCGGCTGCGTCGGCGGTCCAGCGGGCCTTGCGGAAGTCGCGCGTCTCGGCCTCCGCGGTCCAGACGCGCGACGCAGTCGGCTTCGCGCCGCTGTTCGCCACCTCCAGTCGGCACACGCCGGCCTTCTCGTCGCACACCCAACTCAGCCCCGGCATCTTCTTGTCGTAGACCATGCACCGCCCGAACGCGGCCAGCGTGTTCACCGCGCGCGTCGGCAGCAGTTCCTTCTGGCCCTTGTCGTTGGCCTCGCGCAGGTCGTGGCCGGCGTTGGGCACGTACAGCACCCACTTGTCGCCCTTCAGGTCGTCCCAGTACGAGTTGAGCGCGTCGAGGGGCCAGTACGGGTCGTTGGCCCCGTTGATGATGAGCTTCGGAACGGTGATCGCGTCGCGGTACACCCACGGGTCGATCATCTGCCACAGTTTCTTCGCTTCGGGCGTGTCCGGGATCGGCACCAGTTTGGCCGCGGTGTAGTCCTTGATCATCTCGCTCGGCTTCCCGAACGCCTTGAGCTGATTCCCCATCTGCACCGGCATGTTGAGGGTGTCGATGACGATGGGCGCGATGGCCTTCACGCGCTTGTCGCCGGTCGCCGCGGTCAGCCACGACGTCCATCCGCGCTTCGACGCGCCGGTGACCACGAACGATTTCACCTCGAAGTCCCATTCCTTCTTGGCGAACTGCTGCACCGCGTCCATGCCGCGCACCACGCTCTTGACCATTGGGAAGAGCAGGGGCCACGAGCCGTCTTTGGAGTCGAGGTAGCGGACGAAGGTTTCGGCGATGAGGGCGTCTTCCTTCTTGCCGCCGAACAGCGGCTGCTTGGGCACGCCGTACAGGAACGCGACCGGGGCTTTGGCCTTCTCCGCGATCTGCAACCCGAGCAACATGGAGATCGCGTTCGGGGTGCCGCCCTGATTCCACAGCAGGACCGTGGCCTGCGGCTTCACGCCCTTCGGCAGAAACACCTGTAGCTTGTGGTCCCACTTGATGTCGTGCCACGTCTGCGACACGAGGTCGATCTCGTACACGGTCGCGGCGTCGCTCTTGTTGGTGGCGACAAGCTTCCACGAGAAGGACTCGTCCTTCTTGGTGACGTAATCGACGAGTTCGGTGGGCGGCGCGGCAACCGCAACCGCGGGCGCGCCAACAACCAGCGCGAGTGCGAGACCGAGGGAGAGCGAGCGCAAGGGAGAGCCTCCGGTAGAGGGAGTCGGAACTAGAGCCAGTTATGCACTATTGAGTCCGAGTCTGGGGAGCAGCAGCGTAAGGAAGGCGAGCCAATGCCAGCCCGCGAGCGTCTCGGTCAACCGTTCGTAGTCGCGGGCCAACCGGCGGAACCGGCCCAGCCACCCGAACGTGCGCTCCACCACCCACCGGCGCGGCAACAGCACGAACCCCCTCTTCGCCT
>VGZJ01000167.1 GCA_016872595.1 Planctomycetota bacterium | reverse complement strand
GGGGGCGCGCACGCCGTCGCTTTCTCCGCCCACTCCGCCGCCGCCGCGAACTCGCCGGCCGCCGCGTACGCCGCGGCCAGCGCCCGCAAACACGTCCAGTCCTGCCAGTCCGACAGCGCGCACGCGCGGCGCGCCATATCGACGGCCGCGGCGCGCTCGTTCGCGGGCGCGGCGGCGCTGTTCCACCAACTCGCGTAGCTGGCGTAGGCGTCGGCGGCGTTCGGGTTCAGCCGCACCGCTTCGATCAGGTCGCCCACCGCGCCCTCTTCGTCCCCCAACGGCTGCCGCGCCCGGCCCCGGTGGTGGTAGGCGTCGGCGTACTTCGGGTCGAGGCGCACGGCTTCGTTCAGGTCGTCGAGCGCGCCGCGGGCGTCGCCCAGCGCGAGGCGCTCCGCGCCGCGGTTCTTGTACGCCGGCGCGCGGTCGGGCGCGAGCCGCAGCGCGTCGGTGAAGTCGGCGACCGCGGCCCGGTGGTCGCCGCGCACCGCGAAGCACTCGCCGCGCCGCAGCCACGCCGGGACGAAGTTCGGCGCGAGCCGCACGACCGCGGTGAAATCCGCCACGGCCTCCGCGAGCCGCCCGCCGGCCCGGTGCAGGTCGCCGCGCTGGTACAGCGCGTCGGCGAAGTGCGGGCGCAGGCGCAGGGCCTCGGTGTAGTCGGCCAGCGCCGCGCCCGGGTCGCCGGTCAGGGCGCGCACGAACCCGCGGTTGTACCACGCCGGCGCGCTCGCCGGGCGCAGGGCCAGCGCCGCCCCGTAGTCCGTGAGGGCCGCGCCGTAGTTCGCCAGCGCGGTCTGCGAGAACCCGCGGTTGTGCAGCGCGTTCACGAGGTCCGGGGCCAGCGCCAGCGCGCGGTCGAAGTCGGCCACGGCGCGGGCGTGCTCCCCCAGCGCGGCGCGCGCGAGGCCGAGGTTCTGGTGCGCCAGCGCCATCCGCGGGGCCAGTTCGAGCGCGCGGTCGAAGTCGGCCACGGCGCGGGTGTACTCGCCCAGCGCAACCAGTGCCAGCCCGCGGTTGTTCAGCGCGCCGGCGAACGTCGGGTCGAGTTCGAGCGCGCGGTCGAAGTCGGCGACGGCGCGGGCGTGGTCGCGACACGCGGCGTAGGCGTACCCGCGGTTGTTGAGGGTCCGCGCGGACGCGGGGTCGGCGCGGAGGGCGTGGGTGAACTCGGCGACGGCGCGAGCGTAGTCGCCGGCGCGCGCGGCCCGCAGCCCGCGCTCGGTGTGAACCTGCGCCGCGCCCACATCCGGCGCGCCGGGCGACGGGGCCGGCGCGGGGCCGGGCGCGACGAGCGGCCCGCCGCACGAGGGGCACTCGCCCCCGGCCAGCGCCGGCGGCAGGTCTAGCGATTGCCGACAGAGGGCGCATTCCACGAGCACGGGCGGCCTCCCAAAGTTCTCCCCATCATCCCCGCCGCGGCGCACCGGGGCAACGGCGCGCCTTTGTGCGCGCCGGTTACGAGCACAATCCGCGGCCCACCCCCAGACGAGTTGGCGCTCTGGCGCTCTGGCGCTCTGGGGTGAAAAACACTTGAAAAACAAGAATTTCCCCCAGAGCGCCACTCCGAAACAGTGGCGCTCTGGGGTGGGGGGAAGTGGCGCTCTGGGTTGGGAATTGACGATCTCTTTTTGGCAATCTGGGGTGAATTGCGCGCGCCCAGTCGGGCCGTCCGTGGCGAACACGGAGCCACAACCGCGCGCGAAATCGGGCTTCCCAAGTTGCGCGGGTTGTGGCATCTTCCGCGGCGCATGGACGCACCCGAACCACCGCCGGCCGCGCCGCCCCCGGAACCCGCCCCCGTCGTGGCCGAACCGCCGGCGCGCCGCCGGGTCACGCGCCGCGGGCTGCTGAAGCTCGCCGGCGGGCTGGCCGGCCTCGGCGTCTTCGCCGAGTTCCTCCGCGTCTCCGCGTTTACCAACGTCCACACCGTCGTTCCCGGTCGCGTGTACCGCACCGCGCAACTCAGCGCCGCGCGCCTGTCGAAGTTCATCGCTGAAAAGGGCGTGCGCACGGTCGTGAACCTGCGCGGCGTGTGCAAGGACATGAGCTGGTACGTGGACGAGTGCCACTGCACGCTCGACGCCGACATCAGCATGGAGGACATCACGTTCTCGGCGAAGCGGTTCCCGGCCCCGAGCGAACTCCAGCGCCTGATCGACGTGCTGGACCACACCGCGTACCCGATCGTGATTCACTGCCAGCGCGGGGCCGACCGCACCGGGCTGGCCGCGACCGTGGTGCGCCTGCTCCAGAGCGACGACGACCTGCCGACCGCGCGGCGGCAACTGTGGCCGCGGTACGGGCACTACGCGGTCGGGCGCACGGCGATTCTGGACGTGGTGTTCGACTACTACGCGGAGTGGCTGAAGGCCCGCGGCGAGGGCCACGCCCCGGAGCGGTTCCGCCGCTGGGTGGCGAACGACTACTGCCCCGGCCCGTTCCGCGCGAAGTTGGAACTGGTCGGCCCGGTCACGTTCGCCCCCGGCCGCGGGTTCGTGGTCGGGGTGCGGGCGACGAACACGTCGGTCGAGCCGTGGCGGTTCGACACCGGGCGCATGGGCGGCGTGCGGCTGCGGTACACGGTGATCGCGGAGAGCGACGGCACAACGGCGCGCCGCGCCTACGTCGGCACGGTCGCGCGCGCGGTCCACCCCGGCGAGAGTATCGAGTTCGCCTGCGGCCTGCCGCCGCTCCCCGCCGGCACGTACTCGTTCCACGCCGACCTGCTCGACGCGCAAACCATCGAGTACCACCACAGCGACTTCGCCCAGTACGGCTCCGAACCGCTGGCCTCCGCGCTCATCGTGCGGTAGCGCATACGAGGAGACGGGCCGCACGGCCCGCCCGAACCATGTCCCTTCTTTCCGTTGTCGTTCCGCTGAAGGACGAGCGCGAGAACGCGCGCCCGCTGGTGGAGCGCGTGAGGGCCGCACTCGACGGCGGCCGGGTCGGGCCGTGGGAACTCGTCCTCGTGGACGACGGCAGCACCGACGGCACGTTCGCCGAACTCGACGCGCTCGCGCGGGCCGACGAGCGCGTGAAGGCGGTCCGCCTGCGCCGCAACTTCGGCCAGAGCGCGGCCACGCAAGCCGGCATCGACGCGGCCCGCGGCGACGTGATCGCCACGATGGACGGCGACCTCCAGAACGACCCCGCCGACATCCCGCTCATGCTCGCCAAGCTGAACGAGGGCTACGACGCGGTCCTCGGCCAGCGCGAGAAGCGCCGCGACAAGCTGCTGCTCCGCAAGCTGCCGAGCGCCACGGCGAACTGGCTGATCCGCAAGGTGCTGGGCGTGCCGTTCAAGGACTTCGGGTGCGCGCTCCGCGTGGTGCGCCGCGAGGTGTTCGACGGCATGGTGCTGTACGGCGAGATGCACCGGTTCATCACCGCGCTCATCATGCAGCAGGGCGCGCGGGTCGCGCAACTGCCGATCCGCCACCACGCGCGCACCGCGGGGAAGTCGAAGTACAACCTGTCGCGCACGGTGCGCGTGGTCCTCGACCTGATGACGGTGAAGTTTCAGGGCAGCTTCCAGACGCGGCCGATGCACCTGTTCGGCGGCGTCGGGCTGGTGTGCCTGTTCGCCGGGCTGCTGGGCGTGATCGCCAGCGTGGTGATGAAGTACACCACCGGCCCCGGCATGACCGCGAACCCGCTGTTCCTGTTGGGCGCGGTCGCCGCCTTGATCGGCGTGCAGTTCGTTTCGCTCGGGCTGATGGGCGAAGTACTGACGCGCGTCTATTACGAGAGCCAAGGGAAGCGCCCGTACGTGGTGCGCGAGCGGCGCAACTTCGAGCGCCCGCGCGCCGCCCCGCGCGAATCAATCGCCGCGTGACGCCAATGAGTGACGAGAACGCACTTCTGCGAGCGATTGGGGCGCACCCGGACGAGGACACGCCGCGCCTCGCCTACGCCGACTGGCTCGACGAGCACGACCAACCCGAGCGCGCGGCCTTCGTCCGCGGGCAGATCGAATACACGCAACTCAAGGACGACTCCCCGCGCCGGCGCGAGGTCGCATTCCGCTGCCGCCAACTGCTCGACGCGCACGAGAACGACTGGCTCGCCGCGCACCCGTTCGGCCGCGATTGGCACTGGGCGCGCGGGTTCGTGGAGAGCTTCACCAGCACGCCGGAAGCGCTGCACGGCGCGGACGCGGACCTGTTCGATACGCACCCGTTCCGCCGGCTGTGGTTGTGGGAACTGAACGGGGACGCCGCGGGCGTCCACCTGATCCCGGCCGGCAACCGCCTCGCCGCGCTCGACCTGATCGGCAACCGTCTAAACACGAACGCCCTGAAAAAGCTGGCGAAAGCGGCGCACTTGCCCCACCTGCGCGAGCTGGGCTTGATGTTCAACGCCCTGCGCGACACCGCGATCCCGGTGCTGTGCGGCGAACCGTTCTTCCAGCGCCTCGACGTGCTCCGCCTCGGCGCGAACCCGTTCACCGACGAGGGCCGCGCCCGCCTGCGCACCCACTTCGGCCGGCGCGTCACCTTCGCCCACGACCGCGAACCGGAGCGCCTCTACACGCTCCAAGACGACTACCTGCGCGTCGGCTGGGGGAACGACCTCACGCAGTTCTTCCTGCAAGCCGGTGAGCACGAGCAGCGCCTCGCGGTCTTCGATCACGCGGGCGCGCTGCTGGGGATCGAGCGGCGCGAGGTCGTCCAAAAGGCCGGCGCGAACTACCAACAGCGCTACAAGACCCGCGAGGCGGCGCGCGACCAGTGGCTCGCGGAACTGGGCTACACGTCCGCGACGATCAAGGTGAAGCGGTTCCAGTTCGGCGACGGCTCCGGGTTGACGCCGTTCAACTGGTGGGCGGAGATGTTCGATCAGACGAACAGCCCGGAGCGCCCCGGGCTAAACGAAGCAATCGATCGCTGGCTAGGAGAGGGGCAGTATCGCTTCGCCTTCGGCGGCAGCGACGTCTGGTTCGACCGCAATGGCGAGGTCACGGACACGTGACGTGCGAAGCCGCGACCGGCGCTACACTTCCACCTTCTTCCACTTCCCGCTGGCGAAGCGCAGGGCGAAGAACGTGCCGCGCAGCCAGAGGTCGGCGCACATCGCCACCCACGCGCCGAGTAAGCCCATGTCGTAACCGCGAACCACGCCCAGCGGCCCCAAGTCCACTTGCGGGGCGGTCAGCAGGTACGCGAGCGGGATGCGCACGCCGAGGAACCCGAACCAACTGAACAGCACCGGGACGCGCGAGTCGCCGGCTCCGCGCAGCGCCGCGGTGAAGATGATCTGGCACGCCAGCGCCGGCATCGCGCACGCGATCAGCCGCAGCGCCGGCACGCCGGCGTCAACGACGGGTTTCAGGCGCGGTTCCGGGCAGAACACGCGAAACATCGGTTCGGCCAGCAGCAGGAACAGCAGGCCCATGAAGCACATGAGCGCGCCGCCGAGCGCGAGCGCGGTCCACCCGCACCGCGCGGCGCGGGCCGGGTTCCGCGCGCCGAGGTTCTGCCCCACGAGCGCCATCGCCGCCGTACCGAACGCGCCGCCGGACAGGAACCCGAGCGCTTCCCACCGCAGGGCGATGCCGTGCGCGGAACCGGCCGTGTCGCCGAGTTTGTTCACGAGACTGAGGAACCAGAGTTGGCAGAACGCGGCCGAAAGGCTGTCGATCCCGGCCGGCACGCTGACCCACAGCATCCGGCGGATCAGCGCGAAGTCGGGCACCACGTACGCGAGCCGCAGCTTCAACCCGGACTTGCCGCGCGCGAGGATCACGAGCAGTGTGATGCAGCCGATGACGTGGCTCAGGCCGGTGCCGAGCGCGATACCCTGAAAGCCCATCGCCTCGATGGGGCCGACGCCGAAGCACAGCCCCCACGCGAGCGGCACGTTCAGCACCGCAACGAGACCGAGCACCTTGAGGCCGGTGCGCGTGTCCCCGGCCCCGGCGAGGCACGCGGCGCACGCGGACTCGGTGATCTGGAACGCCAGTAGCGCCGCCAGTGGGGTGAGGAACTCGACGCACACGCGCCCGGAGTCGCCGGTCAGCTTCAGGGCTTCGATAAGGGCGGGCAACCCGGCCAGCGCGCCGACCGCGCCGACGGTTCCGAACACGAACGCGAGCAAGATGCCCTGCCCGGTGGCGCGGTTCGCCAGCGCCCATTCGTTCGCGCCGACGAACCGCGCGACCAGCGCCGTGCTGCCGACCGTGACGATGACGGTGTAACTGGACACGAACCAGTACAGGTAGCCGGCGGTGTTGAGCGCGGAGAGGTACACGGCGCGGCGGTCGGGGTCCGCGAGCGGGAACCGGCCGGCGAGGTACTGGTCGGAGAGCGAGACGACTAAGTGCAGGTACTGTTGGGCAAGCGCGGGGAGCGCGAGGGCGAGCACCTGCCGCCAGAGCGGGCGGTCGGCCCGGTCCGGCGGTGCGGGGGGAGCGTCCATTCTCACATGATAGGCGGACGAATCAGGCCGGCGGCGCGGCGTCCGCGGTACGGGAGCGGGGCTTGCGCTTGCGCTTCGCGTACTTGCGGCGCTTGTGGCTCCCGGTCGCCGGCGGCGGGGCCGCGTTCGCCCACAGCACGATGCGGAACTGGCCGAGGGTCAGCGTGCCGATCACGTCCGGCGTCGTGCCCGGCGCGTAGTACTTCGGGTTCAGCGAATAGATCATGTTGCGCCCGTCGCGCTCGCCCTTCAGCACCCCGGACAGGCGCATCACGCCGAGGTGGTGCGACATGTTGACCATGCGGATGTCCACCGCGTCGGCCAACGCGCCGACGCACATCGGCCCCTTGGTGAGCTGAAACAGCACCTTCAGGCGCGTGGGTTCGGACACCGCCGCCAACAACTCGGCGACTTCGCAGGCTACGAAATACTCGGTCATCGGCTCACCAGAAGGACGCCGCGAACTGCGGCAGCGGGCGGGCATCGGTCTCGGGGGCATCTTACGAATCGCGCCCGCGCGCGGAAACGCACGCGGCCCGCGCACCGTCAGATGCGCGGGCCGCGTGCGGGAAATGTGAGAGCCGGCGGCGGGATTCGCGCCCGCATGAACCGAGGTACGAGCTCGGTGCCTTTCTGTGTCGTGCCACGCCGGCAGGGGCCGATGAGGAGTGAGAAGTGCAGGCAAATCCCTGCGGTTGCTGTCTTTCCTCCTGACTCCTCACTCTGTCCGAAAGGGCGGCGCGGGGGGAGTCGAACCCCATCACCTCGGCCTTCACAGGGCCGCGTGCTACCGCTACACCACATGCCGCATCACAGCGAACGGAACAGTGATCCCGGGTGGAGTCGAACCACCGATCTCCTCCGTGTCAGGGAGGCACCTTGAACCGCTGGGCCACGGGATCGTGTCGAGCGAGCGGAAGGGGTGGGATTCGAACCCACATGCCCGTGAGGGCTACCGCGTTAGCAGTGCGGCCCGGCCAAGCCGTATCCGGGTCCCTTCCGTAGTGGCCGGTGTGTGTGCGACGGGCGCGGGCCGCGGGTCGAACCCCAGTCGGCCGGACCATTGTTCGGGCCACGCGCCCGCGCCCGCCGCACACACCCCGACCGAGTGGAATCGCAGGGAGTCGAACCCTGACGCCGTGCTTGCAAGGCACAGCTCGCGCCCGCGCGCGATCCCGAGTTCAGTGACTGAGGTGGGAGTCGAACCCACACTGCGCAGGCTCTCAACCTGCCGGCTCTACCGAGTTGGCCTACCCAGTCATCGAACCAGTTGCGGTGCCCGGGACTCGAACCCGGATGCTAGGCTTATGAGACCCGGCCGGGTACCTACCCGCCCGCACGCGTTCGCGCGATCCGTTACCAGTTGCGGACTTGGGAGTTGAACCCAACGTTCAGGCTTATGAGACCCGACCGAGCGCCGGCCCGTCCGCAATACCGATCACAAGAGTGGTGACGGTGGGATTCGAACCCACACTGTCCACGTTCTGAGCGTGGCGACTCCTGCCGTTGGTCTACATCACCAGTTGGGAAGTGAAGATTGACGATTTCTGATTGACGATTGAGGCACGGAATCCCTCCGGGCTGCCCAACCGCCAACCACCAATCTCCAATTCGCCAGTGACCCGTGGGGGAATCGAACCCCCACTTACAGGTTGAGAACCTGTCGTCCTGAACCGTTAGACGAACGGGCCGTATCACCAAGTGCCCCGGGTGGGAATCGAACCCACATTGCCCATCACAGGCGCCCGCTTTACAGGCGGACTGGCGGCCCACCGCGCGTCCGAAGGCAGTTGTCACTTCCACTGGAGCGGCCGTGAAGCAGCGCTTTGCTGCGACAGGCCGCGAGTCCCGCCGAGCGGCCGTGAAGCAGCGCTTTGCTGCGACAGGCCGCGAGTCCCGCCGAGCGGCCGTGAAGCAGCGCTTTGCTGCGACAGGCCGCGAGTCCCGCTGTAGCACGGGTGGGAGTCGAACCCACACCCACCAAGGTTTGAGCTTGGTCGCTTCTGCCGGTTGGCGTACCGTGCCATTCCTTCTAGAGCCTCCGGTGGGAGTCGAACCCACGCGGCCGTCATACCAAGACGGCAGGCTACCGTTACAACACAGAGGCATCACACCGACAGAGCGCCCAGTGGGAGTCGAACCCACACATCCGCCATGGCAAGGCAGTAGGCTGCCGCTACATCATGGGCGCGTTCAACAATCAACGATCCCCGACAGTACATCCGGCGGGATTCGCACCCGCGAAACCACTTTGGAAGAGTGGCGTGTTACTGCTACACCACGGACGCTCTCTTCGTTCCAAGTTCCAGAGTTCCAGAGTTCCAAGTTGAATACCGCGACCACACTTGAAACTTGGAACCTCGAACTTGGACTTCACAACCAGTGGAAGCGGTGGGAATCGAACCCACGTAAACCTGCTTAAGAGGCAGGCCCCTAGCCAACGTCGGACACACTTCCTTGGAGCGGCCGTGAAGCAGGCGTTGCTGCTACAGGCCGCGAGTTCAGCGGACCAGCGGTCCATACGGGAGTTGAACCCGCACCCTTCCCGTTGACAACGGGCTGCTCTACCAACTGAGCTTCTGGACCGTTCAGCAGGTGGCGGAGGAATCGAACCCCGCAGGATGAACCGTCGGTTTTGGAGACCGAGTGCGTTCCCAGACGCATTCACCACCTGTGTGTCTTCTGTAGCCGGCCTCACTGAGGCCGGGGCTGATCCCCTCGTATCGCTCCGGCCTCAGTGAGGCCGGCTACAAAGGCCGCGGCCGCGCAGAGGCCGGCTACAGAAGGCAGTACCCCGTGCGGGAATCGAACCCGACCTAGCCAGCTTGAAAGGCCGGCGACCTCACCAGAAGTCGAACGGGGCGGATCAACAAACGAAGCCGGCCGGGGGTCGCTTCTACCCCCGGCCGGCGCGGTTGCCATGAATGGCTCGCCGAGGGTTATCCGCTCGTATCCAGTTCCGCACTATCCAAGCCCAGACCCATGAGACCGGCCGCGGTATAGACCGTCTTCGCGACAACGGCGGCGGCCGTCGTAAGGCGAAGTTCGGTGCTCGCGTGCCAGAGTGTCATGGTTGTATCGGGTGTACGTTGTGTTCCGCGTTGTGTCGGTTCGGCTTCCGGGGTTACACACCCATCGGCCGTGTACGATAGATAGACGCGGCTCTCAGTAGTAGGTTCGCGGAAAACGCAAAATAGTTTCGCCTCTCGTTGAGATTCTTCCCGTGTCCACTCTCGCTGATACAGAACGCTGGATGAGACACGCACTTGCGCGCGCTTCCAACGGGCGCGGGTTCGTGGAACCCAACCCGATGGTCGGGGCGGTCGTGCTCGATTCCGCCGGGGAACTCGCGGGCGAGGGCTGGCACCAACAGTTCGGCGGCCCTCACGCCGAGGTGTTCGCGCTCGCCGCGGCCGGGGACCGCGCGCGCGGCGGTACGCTGATCGTCACGCTGGAGCCGTGCTGCCACCACGGGAAGACGCCGCCTTGCACTGAAGCCGTGCTGCGCGCGGGAATCGCGCGCGTCGTGGTCGCGATGGCCGACCCGTTCCCGAAGGTGGCCGGCGGCGGGCTGGCGGTCCTCCGCGCCGCGGGCGTTGAGGTTCACGTCGGCCTGTGCGAAGCGGAAGCAATCGCCCTGAACGCGCCGTATCTGAAGCTGCTCCGCACCGGGCGACCGTGGGTTCACGCGAAGTGGGCCATGACGCTCGACGGCAAGATCGCGACACACACTGGCGAATCGAAATGGATCAGCGGTGAAGAGTCCCGCCGCCGCGTTCACGAGCTGCGCGGGCGCGTGGACGCGATCCTCGTTGGCGCGGGCACCGTTCGCGCCGACGACCCGCTGCTGACCGTGCGCCCGCCCGGCGCACGGGTTCCGGCGCGCGTCGTGGTGTCGACATCGGGGAACTTGCCCGAAGCGTGTCAGTTGCGCGCGACCGCGCGCGACGTGCCGGTGATCGTTTACACCGCGAACCCGGCCGCGCTCATGGGTTGGGCCGCGGACGGCGCGGAAGTCGTTCGTGCAGAGGGCTTGGACGCGATCCTCGCGGACCTCGGCGCGCGCCGCTTTACCAACCTGCTGATCGAAGGCGGCGCGGGGTTGCTCGGCGCGGCCTTCGACGCGAGCGCGATTGACGAGTTCCATGTCTTCATCGCACCGAAGCTGGTCGGCGGTTCCGGGCCATCGCCGGTGGGCGGCGCGGGCCTGTCGCGCATGGCTGATTCGCTGGCACTGTCGCGCGCCAGCTTCGAGCCTTCAGGGGACGATGTGTATCTGCATGGGTTCGCACGAAAATAAGCCGCTTGCGGCTTCGCCAGTGTTTGCGAAGCCGCAAGCGGCGCAGGGTCGCGAAAGAACTGCCCCCTTCCCGCCGTAGGGCTTGCGGCCGGATTTTGACCCGGCTTATACTGTCGCCACGCGCGCACCACACTCATTCGGGATCACGCATGACGGCCCGGGCGGTCCACTGGCACGAGGGCATGTTCCTCCAGCCGCACCAGTTCTAGGCCGAGCACCGCTACCTCACGGCCCGCGCGCACCGCGCCGCGAGTTGGCCCACGCACCACGTCTGGGGCCTGCGGACTGTTGAACTCGACGCGGACGCCCTCACCAACAACCGGCTCGTCGTGCGGGCGCTGCAAGCGGTCTTTCGCGACGGCACGCCCATCGAAGTTCCCGCCGACGGACTGCTTCCCACCATCGAACTGAAGGGACTGTTCGAGCCGGGGCAACCGCTCATGGTGTACCTCGCCATCCCCGCGCTCAACTTGGGAAAGGCGAACATCGCGGAGGATGTGCCCGACCCCAACGCGCGGTATCAGCTCGATACGCAAGAGCTTGAGGACGAGAACACCGGCGTGAACCCGCAGCCGGTGCGCGTCCGTCGGCCGAACCTGCGCTTGCTCGTCGGCGAACAGGATCAGACTGGCTTTTCGACGCTGCCGCTGGTGCGGCTCGTGAAGTCGGCGCTGGCCAACGCCCCGCCCGAAGTGGACGTGTCGTACATCCCGCCGGTTTTGGCGTGCGACACGTGGCCGGCGCTGCACGGCGACATCCTGCAATCGCTGTTCGACCGCATCGGCCGCAAGCGCGAGCGGCTCGCCAGCGCGCTCGCGGCCCGCGGCGGCGCGCTCGTCGGCACCGACCCGCAAGACGCGGTGAGCGCCGCGCACCTGCGCGAGTTGAACGAGTCCTACGCGGTGCTGAGCGTGATCGCGTTCACGCCGGGCATTCCGCCGCTGCTCGCGTACACCGAGCTGTACCGCTTGGTCGGGCAACTGGCGATCTTCGACCGCTCCGGGCGCTGGCCCGCGATCCCGCCTTACGACCACGACGACCTCGGCGGCTGCTTCTATCGCGTGAAGGTGTACCTCGACACGCTGCTCGACATCCTGCCGGAACCGGAGTACAAGGAGCGGCCGTTCATCGGGATGGGCCTGCGGATGCAAGCGGCCATCGAACCGACGTGGCTCGATCCCGCGTGGGAACTGTACCTCGGCGTGCGCTCGGAGATGGACCCGGACGAGATGATGCGAATGCTCACGGTGCCCGGCCAACTCGACATGAAGGCCGGGTCCGGCGACCGCGTCGACGCGATCTATCAGCTCGGACAAGCGGGCCTCCGCTTCGAGCCGTGCCCGAAACCGGGCCTGCTGCCGGACCTGTCGGGCCAGCGCTACTGCCGCCTGAGCCGCCAGCCGGAGCGCGAATGGAGCGCCGTGACGCGCTCGCTGACAGTGGCCGTGCGCTTCAACGAAACGCGCGTGGTGGGCGCGATTCAGGGCCAGCGCAGCGTGACCGTGCGCAGCGGCGGGCGCACCAACGCCATGACCTTCACGCTGTACGCCGTGCCTTCGGGGTGACGTATGGCGAACCAGATAACATCGAGGACATGGTTCGATAACTGCGGCGGCTTTGAACCGGCGCACGACCTCGCCACACTCCGCGCCGGGATCGCGGCCGGTTTGCTCGATCAGCAAGACGAGTACGGGATGACGGCGCTGTACTTCGCCGTGGTATCCGGGTGGCTGGAAGGAGTACAAGAACTGTTACAAGCCGGCGCGAATACGGAACTTCGCGACCATCGCACAGGTGCGACCGCCTTACTTAACGCGGTCCAGTACGGGACCGCAGAGATGATCGCGGCACTGCTCGCCGTCGGCGCGAATGTGGACGCGGGGAACCACTTCGGATTGACTCCGCGCAAGTGGCGCGAAGTGCGGGGACATGAACCGTTTGCTGACATTCCCAAGCAGACGGTGCAGTTACCGGAGCCGCGCATCCAAAACGCCGAACATCTGGCCGACCACCACTACCCTCAGTTCAAGATTCCTAACCGCGACGAACGCGAGGCGCTTGTGGTCGGCACCGCGGTGAACCTGTATGTGTACGGACCGAAGGTCGAGGGCAAGCAAAACACGGTGAAGGTGCGGATTACGGCGCGCGCCGGACGACGGCCCAATGTGAGGTACACGGCTGCTGTGGAAACGCCCACCGAGCAGACCAACCTGCCGGCCGATACAACGGTAGTCGAGTTCGGCCCGGAGAACGTAGCGACGGTGTACATCCAGAAGCCACAAAAGCCGAAGAAACGGAAGAATGCGTGACTCCCTGCTATCCGTGGTGAACCCGGTCGTGCGCACGGCGCTGCGGCTGCGCGACGAATGGGCATCTGGCGTCGGGCCGCCGTTCGACGCGGGGCGCGAGCTGCTCGTGCAGCGGTTCCGCGACCTGTTCGCCGTTATCGCCCCGCCCAGCGCCAAGCACGGCGCGTCCGCTTACGAGATCGACCTGAGTGCGGTCGCGCAGTCGTCGGCCGACGCCCGCTATCTCGGCATCGGGTACGCGCTGGCGAGCTGGGTGGACGAACTGTTCACGCTCAACTCGCCGGTCGCGACGCGCTGGAACGAGCGCAAGTTCGAGGTCGAGTTCTACGAGACGAACGACCGTGCGTGGCGCTTTTGGGTGCAAGCGCGCATGGCCGCCGAACGCGCCACCGACGACGACCTCGAAGTGTACTACCTGTGCGCGGTGCTCGGCTTCCGCGGCGAGTGGGTGGACGATCAGCCGCAGCTCCGCGCGTGGCTCGGTTCGACGCGCGAGCGGCTGGTGAAGGCGCTGCGCACCGAGTGGGTCGGGCCGCAGGCGCTCGAACCACCGGCGCACGTCCCGCCGCGCTACGGCAAAACGCGGCTCGCGCGCATGGCCGTGTTCGCGGGGCTGGCCGTGCTGGTGTGCCTGCCCTTCGGGGCGCTGCTGGTGGCCCGCCAGTTGGTGAAGTAACAAAAGGCTACTGCAATGGAACGATCACAGCTACTCATTAGATGTTCTTCACGATAAGGTCGGCGCCCGTGCGGCCCCGCCGCGTGGCTGATCGGCGGGTGGGTTCAGGCGTCGATCATCCGGTTCACCAGTCCGGCGATGGCCCGGACCCGCATCCCGTGCCGC
>VGZJ01000166.1 GCA_016872595.1 Planctomycetota bacterium | reverse complement strand
GCCCGCACTTCCACGGCCCGACCGCGGCGGCGTTCCGCGCGCGCCCGCGGTTCGAGCACGCGCTCGCGCTGCGCAAGGCGTGACGCGGGGTCGCGCCCGAAAATCTGGAAAAAAGTTCACATCTGGTATGGAACCGGCCGCGCGCCGGGACGTAGTATACATCAGTAGATGTAAATCGGCGCGCGGTGCGTCCGCGCAACGTCGGCACCGCGCGATCCGCCCGGTGGCGACTCCGGTTCACGCGCCGCCCCTGCGATCCGGTGCCGCTCGGCAAGCGGCACCTACCAAGAGGGTCGCGGGGCTTGTGCAACCGATTTTGATTGCTCCCCAGTTCGGGGCGCGCGGGACGGGACGAGGGGGAACGGGCCGTTGTGCAACCGTTTTTGATCGCCCCCCACTTCGGAGGAACGGCGATGGGCTGGGAAACTCGCGGCGGCAAGGAGTACTACTACCGCGCCGTCAAGATCAACGGGCGCGTGGTGAAGACCTATGTGGGGACCGGCGCGGTCGGCGCGGAGGCGGCGCGGCGCGACGAACTCGCGCGCGCCGACCGCGCGCGTGAGGCCGTCGCGCGCCACGCGGAGCGCGAGCGCTTGGCCGAGGGCACGCGCCTCGCAATCGCCGTGTACGAGCTGGGCAAACGGGTGTACGCCGAGGCCATGACGCGTCTCGGGTGCCACTTCCATAACGGAGAGTGGCGCGCGCGGCGCGCCGCGCGCGCGCCGGTCGATGAGGGCGCGGCGACGGACGCGCGCGCCCGCGCCGCGGCCGCGCGCGAAGCCGACGAGCGGCGGTTCGCGGGGGTCGCGCCCGTGCCGGTTCGCCCGTTCACCGCGCCCGCCGAAGCGGTTCTCGAACACGAGATCGCGAAGGTGGCCGGCCCGGACGCCGCGGCCCGCGCCGCGGTGCGCGCGACCGTGGAGGCGAAGCGCGCGGAACTGGCGGGGCCGCGCCCGCGGTTCGAGGTGTCGCTGGTGGCGGACCGGGCCGCGCTCCTGTGGGTCCGGTACTACCGGCTCGACGCGGAGTGCCGCGACCGAACGGACCCGCGCGCGGCCCGCGCGCGCCAGCACGAACTGACCGCGGCCCTGCGCAACTGGCTGGACGAGATGCGGCGACTGGGCGCGCTCAAGGACCGCCAGCGGGACCGCGACCGACTCGCGCTCAGCGGGTGAGGCCGCGCCGGGTGTTTGGCGCGGGGGCCGGGTCACTTCTTGGCGGGGTCGAACTTGCCGCGGGTGGCGTCGAACTCGCGGCTCGCTTGGAAGAAGCGCACGCGCTCGGGGGTGTTGAACTCGCCCCCGGCGCGGGCCTTTTCGAGGCACGTCACGGCCCTGTCGATGGCGGCCTTGGCCCGCGCGAGCCGGTCGGCCGGGTCCAGTTCGCCGTCGCCGCCGATCTGGTTCGCGGCGAGGCACCACACGCGTGCCACCTCGTACCACATCCACCCCGGCAGTTCCTTGCGCATCTGGACCTCGGCCCCGGCGGTCGCGGCCTTCCAGTCGCGGGCGAACAGGAACGACTGGAGCACGAACAGTTCGTGCCGGGGGCGGCGGCGCGGGTCGGGGTCTTCGGTCGCGAGTTTGGCCCACTCGCCCGCGGCCTCGCGGTGGCGGCCGGTGAGGTTGTAGACGTGCGCGCGGCCCACGACCACCCCGACCCACACGTCGCGCGCCTTCGGGGACCGGGCGAGCGTGGGCGCGAGGTAATCGAGGGCCTTGTTGTACCGAGCCTCGGCCTCGCCGTGGTGCCGCTCGGCGCGGAGCGAGTCGGCGTACTTCGTGTAGGCGTTGGCGATCTCGACGGCCTGCGCGTCGGACCCGGCGGGGCCGGCGGTGTCGAGGGCGGCCAGCGCGCGGGATTGCAGGCGGTCGATCAGGACGACGTTCCCGCGGGCGCGCTGGTGGGCGGCGCGGGCGAGCAACGCGGTGCCGTAGTCGAGGGCGTACTTGGGAACGTGCGGGGCCAGCGCGCGGGCGCGGGCGCGGGCGGCGGCGGCCCCGGCCAGCGCCCGGTCGATCTTCTCCCAATCGTTGTCCGCGCGCAGAGCGTCGTGTAACTCGTCGTACGTGCCGGCGAGCACCTGCCAGCGCTCGGCCTCGCCCCACTGCCCCAAGACCGCTTCGCGGGCCAGCGCGACGCGCTGCCGGGCGACGCGCTCGCGGTCCGCGAGGCGCTTCTCGATGCGGTACAGGTTGGCGAGTTGCCCGTAGGTCTCGAGGGCCTGCGCGTAGTACCGCTTCTCGCCGGGCGCGGCCAACACGTCGTCGATCACGGCACACGCGGCGCGGTAGCGGGTCTCGGCGTCGCGGTACCGGCGCGCGTTCACCAGCGCATTGCCGGCGTTCACCAGCGAGTACGACTGGCGCGTCCGCGGCTCCACGTTGGTCGCGTCCAACTCGGCCCAGCGCGCGGCGGCGTCGGCCGCCCGCTGGTACTCGACCGCGGCCCCGTCGTGGTTCTTGTTCACGTACTCCAAATAGCCCAAGAAGTGCGACACGTCCGAGCGGATCTCGAGCCACTCGGCGGTGCCCGGGGCTTGATCGGCCACGGTGTCGCGGTACGCGCGCACTTGGTCGAGCATCTTGAGTCGGGCGTCGCGGAAATCGTCGTCCCCGAACCGCGGGTGCCGGGTCAGCTCGCGCATGCTCCCGCGGATCACGTCGCTCGCCACGCGCAGGTTGCCCTCGGCGCGGGCGCGGGCCGCGACCGCCGCGGCCTTCTGGTGCTCCGCGACCTGCTTCTGCTGCTCCGCGGTCTGTTTCTGCGCCTCGGCCGCTTGCTTCTGCGCGCGCGCGTCGCTCAGCGCGGTTTGCAGTTGCTCGCTGGCGGACAGGGCGGCGAGGTGCTGGCGGTCGGCCTCGGCGCGGGCGACTTCGGCCGTGTCGCGCGCCGCGCGCTGTTCGGACTCGGCCCGGCCCAGCGCCAGCGCGAGGCCCCCGGTCACGGCGCACCCGATGGTGGTGAGCAGCAGGAACGCGGCCGGGATCGGGTTCCGCTTCACCCACCGCAGGGCGCGCTCCGGCGCGCCGACCGGGCGCGCGGTGATCGGCTTGCCGGCGAGGAAGCGGTCGAGGTCGTCGGCCGCGTCGCGCGCGGTCGGGTACCGGCGCGGGGCGTCCTTCTCCAAGCACTTGGCGACGATCACCGCGAGGTCGCGGGGCACGCCCGGCGCGAGCTTCCGCACCCCCGGCGGCTCGGCCTTCAGGATCAGGTTCATCAGCGCCGGGGCGTCGGTGCCCACGAACGGCGGGCGGCCGGTGAGCAGTTCGTACAGCACCGCGCCGAGGCCGTACACGTCCACCGCGGGGCTGAGCGCGGTGCCGCGCACCTGCTCCGGGGCCATGTAGTTCGGGGTGCCGCACGCCACCCCGGTGATCGTTAGGTCGTGGCCGTTCTCCAGCGCCTTCGCCAGCCCGAAGTCGGTGATCTTGGGCGTGAACGCCAGCGGCGCGGACCCCGCGCTCGTGGCCGCGCTCGCGCGCGACGCCGTGCTCGCACGCGACACCGGGCGCTCGACCGGCTGCGTGGGGAGCGCGGCCGAGGCCGGCGCGCCCAGTTCCGGGTGCGCCGCCGCGACCGGCGCGAGCAGCACGTTCGCGGGCTTGATGTCGCGGTGAACGATGCCCTGTTCGTGCGCGTGGTGGATCGCCCGGGCGAGCGCGGACACGAGCCGCGCCGCCTGCTTCGGGTCGACCGGCGCGCCGTTCTGCCACTGCCGCAGCGTCTGCCCCTCGATCAGTTCGAGGGCCATGAACGAGAACCCGGCGTACTCGCCGACGTCGTACACCTGCACGATGTTGGGGTGGTGGAGCCGGGCCGCGGCTTCCGCTTCGACGTGGAACCGGGCCTTGTCTTCCGTACTGGCGAGCGGGCCGCCGAGGATCACCTTGAGCGCGACGAGGCGGTTCAGGTTCCGCTGCCGGGCCTTGTACACCACGCCCATGCCGCCGCGCCCGAGTTCGCCCAGAATCTCGTACCCGGGGAACACGACCGGGGCGGCCGTGACCGGGCGCGGGCCGACGCCGTCGCTCACCAGCGTGAGCGGCAGCGGGTCCGGCGGGGCCGGGGTCGCGACCGGGTCGCTAGCGGCCGGCGCGTCGGGCGCACCGGTCGGCGCGCGCCAGCGGATGGTGGTATCGGACATAGCCGATCCGGGGCGGGGCAGGGTCGTTCGCCTGAAGCATACCACTGGGCTCGGGCAAAAGCGAATAACCGCTTCGATCCTCACTTCTTCGCGCCCGGCGCGAACGCTTTTGCGAGTGCGGCATAACTCGCCTTCGCCGCGGCGACCGCGTCGTAGCCGGGCTTCCCGCTGATGTGCCCACTCACTTCGACGACGACCGGCCCGGCGAACTTCCGCGCCGCGAGCAGTTTCGCGTAGGCCGCGTAGTCGGTGGTGCCCGCGCCCGGCAACAGGAACTCGAACTTGTCGGCCGTGCCCTTCGCGTCCTTCACGTGAACGAACGCCGCGAGCGGCACGAGCGCGGCCACGGCGTCCGCGAGCCCGACCTTGCGCAGCTCGAAGTGGCTGTAATCGAAGGCGAGCCGCAGCCACGGGCTGTTGACCTGCTTCACCAGCCACGCCGCGCCGTCGGGAGTGTGAAGGGCGTTGGCGACGTGCGGCTTCACGGCGATCACGGTCTTCGCGGCCCGGCCCACGTCGGCCCACGCGCCGAGGCGCTCCGCGAGCTGGTCCTTGACGCGGTCCCAGTCCGCGGGCTTGCCGCCCAGCACGCTCTCGACGGGCGGCGGCGCGCCGGGCGCGAGGGCGTTCCCCAACTCGGTCGCGGCCTTGAGCCGTTCGAGGTTGGCCTTGTGCGCGGCGTCGGCCGCGGGTTCCGGCAGGTTCTCCATCAACCCGTGAACGGCGAGCGCGCTGTCCGCGAGCCGGGCGCGCAGGTCTTTGCGGTCGGCGGCGCTGAGGAGCCGCGGTTCCGCGGGGTAGCCCGGCATCAGCGCGAACTCGACGCCGGCGTACCCGATGGCGCGACACGCCTTGAGCGCGTCGGCCAGCGACAGGGCTTTCATCCCATACAAACTGAAGCCCAGCGCCGGCGGCTTGGGGTCGGCGGCGCGGGCGCGCGGCGCGAGCGCAAGAGCCGGGAGCGCGGCAAGAGCGGCCCGGCGCGTGAGGTGCGGCATGGTTGGGATCACTTCTCGGTGAGTGCTTCGCAGGTGGCTTCGAGGTGCTTCGAGAGCCGGTCCCACGGGTTCGCGGCCTTCGGGTCGTTGGGTCGGAAGACGCCCTCCGTCACGTACACCCACCCCGCGTACTTGCTCACGAGGCGCACCGCGGCCCTGTCGAACTTCTCCTGCGAGTGCAGCAGCACGCCGCGCGTGAACGGCGGGTGGTCGGCGTACCCGCCGAAGTAGTCGCCCTTCAACCGCTCCTCTTTGGGGCAGGTGTTTCCTTCGTAAGTCACGATCACGTCGGCGGCCTTCGCCGTGAAGTACCGGCCGGGCGTGTCGGCCCCGGGGTTGCCGACCGTGGGCCAGAACCCGGCGTCGCGTGCGTACGCGCTCAGGGCCGCTTGGTGCTTCGCCCCGGCCGCCGTGTCCTCGTACACCATCTCGTCGAAGAAAATGCCCTGCGCCCGCGGGTACAGCTTCTGCCACTGGTCGATGTCGGCGCGCACGTCGGCCGCGGCGCGCTTGCCGTAGGTGGTGGGGACGTAGCCGAGGACGACGCACCCGGCCCCGCACAGGCGGTCGATGGCCTTCGTGTAGTTGGCGTCGGCGCGCGCGCCCGGCCCGGACGCGGGGTTCACGATGACCCACACCGGCACGGTGCGGAACTGGCGCTTGATCTCGATGAGGCGGTTGTAGGCCGGGTTCTTGTGAACGTCGGCCGGGTAGACGTACATCGGCACCAGCACGCCGGTGCGCTCGGCGGCGCGGGCGTGGAACTCGAGGGCGTCGAGCCGCCGGCGCGCGCCGGGCGGCTCGTCCGCGCCGCGCGCCGCCGTGATGCCGGCGAGCGCGACAACGGTTGCGAGTACGGTTCGGGTCATGGTCACTTCGGATAATCGAGGTGCTTCTTCAGGAACGCGAACGTCTCTTTCGCGTTGATCTGGTGGCCGCCGACGAACCACTCGATCGTGGTGCGGTCGGGAACCTTGAGGCGGTTCGCGTACAGGTATCGAACCTTCGCGAACTCGTAGGCCACCATTTCGTCGATGCCCACGCCGTCGTCGTGGCCGCGCTCCACCATGAACGGCCGCGGGGCGATCAGGTACGCCATCTCCGCGTAGTTGAACGTGTGGCCCAAGTCGAACTCGAACATCTCGTACTCGCCGGTCCACATGTAACTGCGGTCGAGGTCGATGGAGACGTTCTTGCCGATCCACTCGTTGAAGTCGCCGGAGCAGATGCTGAGGCAGTAGCGCTTTTCGACCGCGGGCACGCGCATCGCGGTCTTACCGCCGTAGCTCAGGCCGTAGAACGCGATCCGCTTCGGGTCCACGTTGGGCAAAGTTTCGAGCCAGTCGATAGTGCGCTGGTGCTGCCGGTTGATGAAACTGAACAGCGACAGCTTCAGCGGGTTGGCCTTGCGCTGGAGCTGGCGGAAGTCGTTGCGGCCGTAGTACGGGTTCTGCGGCGCGTACACGATGTAGCCCAGTTCGACGAGCCGGCGCGAGAAGTGGTTGTACACCGGGCGCTTCTCGACCTCGATGGTGTCGCGCGGCGTGCCTTCCAACCCGTGTTGGCACACGACGACGGGCCGCTTCTCGCCCGGTTTCAGGTCTTTGGGCAGCAGCAAGATGCCGTAGGCGAACACGTCTTCGTAGCAGTCGAGCACGACCTCGTAGCCGGTGAACGCCTTCTCGTCGTACACCTGCCGCGTGCGCGGGTTCAGCGGCACCGTGGGTTCGGGCAGCTTGCCGATCACCTCGCTGTGGAAGTAGTCGCGGAGTGCGTCGCACGACTTCTCCCACGCCGCGGGCGAACTGGCGTCGGCCTTCGCCCAGAACGTCTTGCGCACGGCCTCGCTGTCGCGCCACAGCTTCTGTGTGTGCGCGACGAGCTGATCGAACTGGCGCTTGTGCCGCGCCGCGGGGTCGAAGTTCTTGCGCTTGTCCGCGACCGCGTTCTGGAGCGCGTCGGGCGCGGCGAACCCGTCGCCTTCGAGCGTGTGGAGCAGATCGCGGAAGCCGTAGGCGTTATCGAGGGCGTTGACCATGCCGAACCGCGGGCCGGTGTTCGGGAGGAGCGTGCCGTAGCGCTTCAGCTCGCGCGCCGCGGCGTCGGCGGGCACCGGCTTGATGCCGCCGGGCGCGGCCTGCCGGCTCACCTTCGTGTTCGGCCCGGCCCACTCCGGCCACGCGCTCTCGGTGCCCTTCTTCTCTTCACCGCCGGGGCGCGGGTAGATCGTAACGCGGTTCAGCACGTCGCGCGCCCCGGCGACCAGCGACGCGACCTCCGCGTCGCCGTAGGTGAGGACGCTGTTCCACAGGTTGCGGTCGAGCGGTTCGTCGTGAACGGTTTCGCGCGGGCCGAACGCGCACGCGACGTGCAGCGCCTTCACGCGCGGGTCGAGCGCCGCGGCGTACAGCGCCACGCGCCCGCCTTCGCCCGCGCCCATCACACCGACCGGAAGTTTGTTGTCCTGCGACTGGAACCAATCGACCGCCGCGAGCACCTTCTGCACCTCGTAGCCGACGAGCGTGCGGCCCATTTGATAGGCCATGCGGTGAACGAACTCGCGGTGCGGTAGGTTGGTCGCGCGCTTCAGTTTCTCGCTGCCGGAAAGGGTGTCGTTGCGGTCGATGAGGACGGGCACCACGACGCGGCAGCCGTGTTCGGCGAGGCGCTGCGCGAAGGCCAGTTTGTCGTCCTTCGTCAACCCGGCGATTTGCTCCGGGGTCCAGAGCGCGTCGGGAATCGAAACGACGTTGGCCTTCGCCTTCTCCTTCGGTTCGAGCAACAGCCCTTCCCCGTCGATGCCCGGCAGCACGCTCCACCGCACCGCGTACACGGTGAACGCGCGGCACTCCGCAATAGCGGCGGGTTCGCCCGGCCCGCTGACGTACTCCATGCGCGGCGCGAGCCGCGCGTCCACGACGCCGAGCATCTTCTTGAGGCCGTTGCGGTGCGCGGCGGCGTCGAGCTTCTTCCACGCCGCGTCGCGCCCCTTCGCGGCGGCGGCCAACTCGCGGTCGAGGTACTTGTGCATCCCCTCCACCTGCTTGGTGGAGATGTTGCCTTCGATGGTGAGCGCCTTCGTCCCCGGCAGCGGCTCCGCGGACTTCACCGCCGAGACCGCGGAGAACGCAGAGAGAAGGCAGAGCAGTTGAAATGAAATCCTCATGTCTTCCTCTGTGTTCTCTGTGGTCTCGGCGGTGAGCAACTCAGAACAGTTCCGCGACCGGGGCGGCGGGGTACACCGCGACCGGGGTTCCGTCGGGGCCGGGGATCGTCGCGCCGTGCGACACGCCGAGCGCGTGGAAGATGCTGGCGACCAGTTCCTGCGGCGAAACGGGGCGGTCCGCGGGTTCGGTGCCGGTGGCGTCCGAGCGGCCGATGATCTGCCCGCCTTTGGTGCCGCCGCCGGCGACGAGCGTTGTCCAGCACCCGGCCCAGTGGTCGCGCCCGCCGTTGCTGTTCAGCTTCGGCGTGCGCCCGAACTCGCCCGTTGCCACCACGAGCGTGCTTTCGAGTTGGCCGCTGCGCTCCAGTTCGGTGAGCAGCCATTCAAGAGCGTCGTCGAACTCTGGTGCCACAACATTGCGGATGTCGTTCAGGGTCGTGTTGAGCGAACCGCCGGCCGTGTGGCAGTCCCACGAGGGCGCGTCGAAGACCGTGGGGAACTGGTTGACGGTCACGAAACGGTAGACGATACTCGCCGCCCAAGACGCCATTGAGAGGTTGAACTTGAACGCCCCGCTCTTCTCGGAACCCGCCGTAACCGGGCGATATTTCGTCTCCGGCAGCCAACCCGAGTTGAAGCCGTGGCTCACGCTGATCCCGGTTGCGACTTCGGGCGTCGGTAGTAAGGCCCACGGTTTCAGTTCGTCGCGGCGCGGACCCTTCAGGTAGCTCACCACCGCGCCCGCGTTGGGCCATTCGGGGCCGTCGCGGAACAGGCGGCCGGTGTTGAGCAGTTGGAACCCGCACTCGTGGACGGGCGGGGCGTCGTGGTACACGGAGCGGATCAGGCTGAACTTGTCCGCGTGTGCCGCCAGCTTCGGGAACAGTTCGCTCAGGTGCAGGCCGGGCACGTTCGTCTGGATCGGCGCGAACGGGCCGCGCACGTCGGAGGGCGCGTTCGGCTTCGGGTCGAAGGTGTCGAGGTGCGCCGGCCCGCCCACCATGTTGATGAAGATGCACGACTTGGCTTTACCCAGCGCGAGCGCGGGGCGTGCGGACGCGGTGCCCGCGAGCGCAAGCCCCGCGGCCCCGGCGGTCGCAGCGCGGAAGAAGTCACGGCGGGTGGGGTTCGTGTCCGACATGGTGCGGCCCGGTAAGGATGAAGCGAATTGGCCCCATCGTACCCAAGTACCGCGCCGATGCAACAACATGCTTGGCGCACCGCCGGCGCGCTCAGCCGGTGGCGGGCCGGTTGACGCCGAGGCCGGGATCGTAGGAGTAGAGCGTGTCGATGATCTTGTGAAGCAGCGCGAAGTGTTCGGCCTGCGATTGGTCGGGGAACTCGTCCGCGAAGAACGCCAGCAGGAGCGCTTCCTTGGCGGGGCGCGGTTCCGACTCGAACTTCTCGCGCGCCTTACGGTCCTTCGTGCTGGCGACGTTGCAGCAGTGCTTTTGGCCCCGGCCGGGGTAGCCGTGGTAGATGCGGAGCGTGCCGTTCACCTGCACCTCGACCACCATGCCGCCGAGGATCCACGACACCCAGTTGTCTTGCGGGTTCCGCGCCCAAGCGTCGTCTGCGTTGACGCCGTGGTACTGACCGCCTTCGAGCACGATAGGCTTCTTGCAGCGGTCGCACAGCAGCGGGCCGCCGCCGGTGCCCATCGTGGCGAGCGGGCGCACGGGCGTCTGGCCCGGCCCGCCGGTCGCGCGGGCCACGCGGTCGGCGTAGTCTTGGTGGGGCTTGAGGTCGTCGAGCTTCTTGAGGTAGGCCCGGTAGATTTCGCGGGCCTCGGTGTGGTCGCACACCTCGGCCTTCGGCTCCGCAGCTTTGGGTTTCGGCTCCTTCTTCACAACGCCGATCTCGTTCAGCTTGTCGTCGACGAGCGGCATGTCGAGCAGCGCGCGAACGCGGTTTATTTCGATGAGGTCGGCCCGCTGCGCGAACAGCGGTTGGTTGGGGTAGTCGTCCTCTAACAGCTTCAACTGTTGCCACATCACCCTCGACATCGCGATTCGCTCCGGGGGCCGCCGGACGGGGCCAGCGCCGGCAGTATAGCAGCCCCCGCGCCCCCGGCTCAAGGGTGGGGGTGTCGTGAGCGCGGCGCATCACCTCTTCTCACTGCACCAAGAAAGCAGAAGAGTATGAACCACAGAGTCACCGAGGCCACAGAGCAGAGAAAGGCAGAGAGAATACGAAGAGCGAATTCAAACTCTGCATTCTCTCTCCTTTCTCTGCATTCTTCTACCTCATGCCCTCTGTGACTCTGTGGTTCATACTCTTCTGCTTTCTTCGCCCGGTGAGAACAGGGAGCCTACGCTCCCTCACGCCTGCATCAACTTCAAGCGCACCGCGTTCAGCGCCAGCTTTGCGGTGCGGGACATGACTTCGTTTCGGGTGCCGATCCAGCCGTAGCGGATCACTTCGCAGCCGGTGGGGTGGGCGAGGCCGACGTAGGCCGTGCCCACCGGGTTCGCCTCGGTACCGCCGCCCGGACCCGCGAAGCCCGTCGTCGAGACGCCCAGATCGGTGCCGAACTTCCGGCGCACGCCCTCGGCCATTGCGCGTGCGACCTCTTCGCTTACCGCGCCGTGTTGCTGTAGCAGTGCAGAGGGGACGCCGAGTTCGCGGGCTTTTACCTCGTCGGTGTAGCTGACCACGCCGCCGCGGAAGAAGTCGCTCGCGCCCGGCACGAGGCACACGCGGTGCGCCACCAGCCCGCCGGTGATGCTCTCCGCGGTCGCCAGCGTCTTCTGTCTCTCGTGAAGTAACCGAACCACCACGTCTTGAAGTTCGTCGTCTTCTGCGCCGAAGACGAGTTCGCCCAAGCGCTCGCGAATCGTGGCTTCGACCGGGGCGATTTGCGCCTGCACGTCCGCGAGCGAGTTTCCTTGCGCCAAGATGCGCAGCGAGACGACGGCGTCCGAAACCGTGATACCCACTTCGGGGACGTGCCCGCGCTTCGTCAGGTCGAGGAGCTTGTCTTCGATCAGCGATTCGCCCGCGCCGAACGTGTTGATCTTGCGCTGCACGAACACGCCGCCGCCCACGCCCATCGTGAGCAGTCGCGGTTGCACCTGTTCGGTGAACATGCGGTACATCTCGGACGGCACGCCCGGCATGGCGATAACGACGGCGCGCCCGGCCTTTGCCCACACGCCGGGCGCGGTGCCGCACACGTTGTAGATCGGCTCCGCGTTGGCCGGGATCAGCGCCTGAACGTGGTTCCGCTCCGGCATCACGCGCCCGCGCCGCGCGAACATCTCCTTGATGTGCGCCAGCGACTCGGCGTGTTCCTTCAGCGGGAACCCGCTCACGGCCGCGATGACCTCGCGCGTGAGGTCGTCTTGGGTGGGGCCGAGGCCGCCGGTGCAGATGACGAGGTCCGCGCGTTGGCACGCGAGCGCGAACACGGCGACGTTGTCCGCGAGGTCGTCGGCCACTGTGGTGTGGAACGCGACCGGCACGCCGATCTCCGCGAGCCGCCGGCTGAGCCACTGGCAGTTGGTATCGAGGTTCTGCCCGCTGGTCAGTTCTGTGCCAATCGAGATGAGTTCGACTTTCATGATGAGGCTCGTGCGATGCGGGAGAACCTAACCCCCCGGCCCCCTTCCGAGGAGGGAAGGGGGAGAAAGAGAAGACAACACTCCGACTCCCACTTCCCTGAGAGGGAAGTGGGTAGGGGGGGGTAGGTTTCTTCTCGTTGTATTTCCTCTTGCCCCGCCGAACGGCCGACGCTATGGCGGGCGGCACTATGAAAACAACCTATTGGCTCGTCACTGCGGCGGCTGTCGTCGCGGCCGGTGTGACCGTGTACGCGCGGCTCCCGGACCGGAACCCGCCGCTGCCGAAGGCCGCGCTCGGCGGCGGGCCGGCCGCAACGTCGGACGTGCCGCGGCTCGCGCTGCCGCCGGTCGTGCTGCCGCCGGACGAGCAACTCGCGCTGCCGCGCGTGCCGGACACCGGCGCGGACCCGCTGCCGCTGCCGGTTCTCGCGACCCCGAAACCGGACGCGCCCGCGCTGCCGTCCGGCCCGAAGCCGGACGAACTGCCCGTTCCGCCACGCGCGCCGGCGGGCGGGACGTCACCGCTGATCCCGCCGCTCCCCGCGCCGACGCTCCCGCCACTACCCGCGGTTCCCGCGCCGGTGAAGCCCGTCGAGCCGCTTTCGCCCGCGCCGCGGTTGCCCGAAACGCCGTCGCCCGCGCCGCCCGTGCCCGCGCCGTACACGCCGCCCGTGCTGCAACCGCCGGTGATCTCGACACCGACGCAGCCGCAACCGCTGCCGCTGCCGACCCCGCAGCCGGTCGTTCCGCCGGCCGGCCCGCTCGCGGTCGAAGGGAAGTTCGTCGTCCTCAACAACGACAAGCTCATCGAGGGCGACGTGACCCTCAGCGGGGACAAGGTGATCGTGCGCCACGGCGCGCTCGACCGCCCGTTCCCCAAGAGCCAAGTGCAGTTCGTCGGGGCGAGCAAGGACGAGGTGTACAAGTTCACGCAGGCGAAGGTCGCGGCCAACGACCCGACCGAGCGCCTGCGCGTCGCCCGGTGGTGCATGCTCAGCGGGATGCGCGAACAGGCGCTGGCCGAGGCTTATGAGGTGAAGAAGCTCCAGCCGGTGAACAAGGCCGCGGCCGACATGATCCGCTCGCTGGAGGCGTCGCTCGCGCAGTTCCCGCCGGAGGGCGGCGGCCCGCGCATGTCGCCGCCCACCCCGCCGACGTTCACAGTCGAGCTGCGCCCCACGGTGCCGCCGATGCCCCCGCCGACGCCGCCGACGCCGCCCACGGTGGACCCGGAACCGGACGTGTCCGCGGAGGCGGCGCTCGTGTTCGGTTCGCGCGTGCAGCCGTTCCTCGCGAACCAGTGCGCGAGTTGCCACGCCAAGCACGACTACACGGGCACGTTCAAGCTGGTGCGCGTGAACCCGGCCGATGCCGGGCCGATGGCGACCCGCACGAACCTGCGCGCGGTGGCCGGGCAACTCAAGAAGGACGACCCCGCGGCCAGCCCGCTGTTGGTGAAGTCGCTGAGCGCGCACGGCGGGATGAAGCAAGCGGCCACCGGGCGCAACGCGCCGGTGTACCTCGCGCTCGAAGGGTGGGTGGCGCTCGCGGTGGGCACGCCGCTGGCCGTGCCGCCCGCGATCCCGCCCATGACCAAGCCGACCGCGCCCGTGCTGCCGCCGGTCGAAATCGCTCCGCCGACGCGCCCCGTGTCGCCGGTCGCGCCGCCGGAGCCGATCGCGCTCCCGCCGGTGAAGCCGACCGAACCGGACCCGATTCCGCTCCCGCTGCCGGTTCCCGTCCCCAGCGCGCCGACCATCCCAGCGATACCCGCGACCCCGGCGATTCCGCCCGCGATCCCGCCCGTGCCCGTGATCCCGCGCGCCGATCCGCTGATCCCGACGATCCCGCCCGCGCTGCCGTCCGGCCCGGCCGTGCCGCTGCCGGCGCTGCCGAAAGCGCCCGCGGTTCCGCCGCCGGTGGACGCGCTGCCGCCGTTGCCCGTGGTGCTGCCGCCCGCGCCGCCGCCGACGGTGCCGAAGCCCGCGACCGGCGC
>VGZJ01000165.1 GCA_016872595.1 Planctomycetota bacterium | reverse complement strand
AGAGGCCATGAAACGACGCAAGATCATGAAGAAGGCACGATCCAAGAAGAAGCGGCCAATACTCATGGCCGACTTGGAGCGAAGGTATCGCGAATCACCTGGGTTTTAGCCCTCTCGCGGATCGTTGACTAAAAATACTGACCGAAGCCGCTTCGGACGATAAAGTTACACAGGGAGAAGGTGCGCCTCGGAACGCACCACGGAGATGCCGGGATGAACGCTTTCAACACCACTATTGGCCCAACGCCGGTCGTTGCCCCCGAGCGCATCGACGCGACGGCGCGTTACCTCGTTCGTCTCGTGCAAGGGTCGCAGCTCCTCGAAGCGGCGTCGCTCGACGCGGCCGGCTCTGGACACTAGCGGTTAACAGCCGTCGACTCAACCCGCGAACCCTGTCTCGATTCGCCTGCAATACAAGCACTTTACCCCATTCCCGCACCGATGCAGGTGAGCACTTCCGAAGCACTCCCCACGAGCGAAACGCGGTATTACCGCAGATGGTCGGTAGGGCCAACTGAATCCGCCCGCACGGACCCACGGTTGATGAGTGGGCACCGCTTCTCCATCTGGGCGACACCTCGGGTATGACCAGATGCGAACAACACAACGAACACGGAATGAAGGCACGGCCGCGAGCGACCGTTACCTCTTGAGTCCGACCACCTTCCCGTCCAGCTTCCACTCGGCCTTCACCGGCACCCCCAAGTGCTCAAGCGCGGTGACGGCCACATCGACATTGAACGTCTTCCCCGTGATGGCACCTTTCGCCACCGAGGGGCCGTGCAGGATTAAGAAGCCGGTGCGGATTTCCGGCTCCTTCTCGCCCAGCGAGTGACCGCGACCCTTCCCACCGTGGTCGGTGCAGACGATCACCAGCCAGTCTTCCCGCGCGTAGTTCTGGCGCGACCGCACCGCCTTCAGCACGCGACCGACGTACTGGTCCACGGCTTCGATGGCGTTGGTGTATTTGGGCGATTTGGGGTGGAACCCATAACCGTGCCCGGCGGAGTCGGTGTTGCCGAAGTAGACGAACGCGGCATCCAGGTCCGTGTTCGCCAGCGACCGCGCCGCCGCGTCGCCAACCACGCGGTCGGCCAACTCGTAGCCGAATTTGTCGCCATCTACGAGGTATTCGCAGCCCGCAGTCCGACCGAAGACGTGGTCGCGGAACTGCGCCCAAGTGACGAACGCGGCAACCTTCGCGTTCGGTCGAGCGTCCGTGTACCGAGCGAGGAACGTGGGGTAGTCGCCGATGTTGTGTTTCTTGAATGTGTTGTCGAAGACGCGGTGCTTGTCGGCCCACACGCCCGTGAGGACGGAACTCCACCCCGGCCCCGTGGAAGTATCCGCGCCGGTCTTCCGCTCGCCCAGAACGTCACATTGCGCGGAGACCGCCCCGTCTCTCGCCAGTTCTTTCAGGTACTTCGCTTGGGAATACTCAATGGCATCGTAGCGGCATCCGTCGATGCCAATGAGCACGACTTTCTTCTTCGCGTCGTCCGCACCCGCGTGCGAAGCAACGAGAAGACCGCCCACGAGAGGAAGGAGCAGCCGAAGCATGATAGTCCCCGAGCGAATTGGTGCTGGGTGTGAGGATACCCAATCGTCTTCCTCATTCGCAACACCGTCGTGGTACAGTTTGGCGTTCCCCGGCCTGAAATCGGACGAGCGACCGAGGCCAACAGTACCACGACCGCACGTGCCGCTCATGTGCGGCACCCTGTGTCACGTGTCACGCGACCCGCACCAACGCCGAGCGACAGGCGCAGTTCGACGCGGCCGTGCGCCGGCCGGGGTGAGGCGCGGAAGCGTGACGTGACCACGGCGCTCGCGCGCCGCCGAGTGCGGCGCGCAGGGGACGTGGGCCCGCACGAGGTTGCAAAAACATCCGGAATGCGCTTGCGGCCCACCCGCCGGCTGCGGACACTCTCACAACGACGATTGGGGAGTGCGGGTTGGGCGAAGTGCGCCGACCGGAGGCGTTCGCTCCGTAGAAGCAGGCGTCCCCCAAAGCGTGGGTGCAACGTCCGGCCGACCAACTGTGAGCGCCGGTCCGCATAACACGGCCCGGTGTTATGCGGACCGGCCGGTCCGCATAACATCGGCACCGACCCCGCCCATTTTCGCCCCGTCCGTTGACCGACACGCACTTCGGCGTTGCCATCGCCCGGAGAAATGCCCGTCTTAGGCCGACCCGCCTAGGCCGTACTGACTGTAGTTGGCGATTGTAAGGCGTTTGGGCGAATGGTCTTTGGGCTCGAATCCGGTGTTTGCACTCACAAGCGACGCGGCATCCTTGCTCTGCGGGGTACGGCGCATGAAAATTGGGAACTAAAGCCCAATCGGTTGCTTCGCAACTTGCCTTTATCCCCCCTGCTTCAATCGGTACGGCCTCGGCGGTTCCCGGTGAGAAGGAAGAGAACGAGCCGACGCCGGCGAGAAGAGCGGCGCACCCACGCGGCCATACTTGCTCATTCACGAGGATGGAAACCATGACGCGAGCGTTCACCGCGAGATTCACAGCCGCGGTCGCAGCCCTGATCGTCGTTCTGGTCGCGAATCAGCTCACGGCGGGCCACGGTGCGAAGCTCGCAGCGGCAGACAAGGCCGCACCGCCGCTCGCGGTCGGGCACCCCTCGATGGAAAGCCCGCAGTTCAACCCCATCGCCGTGAGCGGCGGCCGCGTGTTCGTGGCGAACACCCCGGCGGGCACGGTGGACGTGATCGACGCCAAAACGCGGAAAGTCGTGACCCGAGTCCCGGTCGGGGTGGACCCCGTTTGTGTGGCGATGCGGCCAGACGGCAAGGAAGTGTGGGTGGCGAACCACGTCTCGGATTCGGTCAGCGTCATCGACACGGATTCGGCCAGCCCGACGTTCCTGCACGTAGTCGCCACCGTGCAGGAGTTCGACCCGAAGACGAAAGCGACCCTGTTCGACGAGCCGGTCGGCATCGCCTTCGCCAGTAACGAGAAGGCCTATGTCGCGCTGTCGTCCGAGAACCAGATCGCGGTGATTGACGTTGCGAGCTGGAAGGTCACGAAACGGCTGACGATCCCGGCGCAGGAGCCGCGGGCAATTGTCGTGCGGGGCCAGCGGCTGTATGTGGTGTCGTTCGAGTCGCACAACCAGACGCAGCTTTCGGGCGGGTCGAAGGAAAGGATTGACGGCAACCTCGTCACGTTCGACGCCTACAACCACTCGATCCAGAACAACAACGTGCTGTCCACTGGGCACGTCGTCGACATCGTCAAGCATCCCAAGGTACCTGACCGCGACCTGTTCGTGTTCGACACCACGACCGACAAACTCGTCGCTACCGTGGACGGCCTCGGCACGCTCCTGTACGGCCTCGCCGTGGACTCGAAGGGGACAGCGTTCATCGCTCAGACCGACGCCCGGAACGAAGTGAACGGCCGCAGTGGCACCAAGAAACACGGTCTGAAGGAGATGGAGAACCGGGCGTTCCTGAACCGGATAACGAAGGTCACGTTCACGGACGGGAAGGCCGCGAAGCCGCGGTTCTTCGATCTCGAACCGCTCCCGCCGGAGCAGCCAGAGAAGGGCAAAGCATTTGCCACCCCATTCGCCATTCAAAGCAGCGCCGACGATGCGACCCTCGTTGCCACCGCCGCCGGGTCGGACAAGTTGTTCACAGTCGATGCCAAGAGCGGCGCGGTGCTGGGCCGGGTCGATGTCGGGGCCGGGCCGCGCGGCATCGCCCTCGACGGCCACTCGGCTTGGGTGTTGAACGCTCTCGCCAACACCGTCACGCTCGTGGACCTGACCGACCGGACGACTCCGAAAGCCGAGGCGACGGTCACGCTCGACGACCCGACCAACCCGGTATTCAAGCGGGGGCGGATCGCCTTCAACACGGCCAAGGCGTCCACCACCGGCACCTTCTCCTGTGCCAGTTGCCACCCGGACGGCCATACGGACCAACTCCTCTGGGTTCTCGACACTCCCATCGTGACCGGCGGCAACCAGATCATGCCCCGCAGCACCATGCCGGCGCGCGGGCTGCGCGATACCGCCCCGTTCCACTGGGACGGCATTCCCGGCGACCCTTACGGCGGCATCCACTCGGCCAGCGTTCGCAAATCCGTGGAGCCGAATAGCAAACTCGACCCGCCGACGAGTACGACCCGGCACCTGATCGACGGCGGGCTGGCGTCCACGATGCACCTCGTCGGTGACACCGCGAAGAATGACGAGGGCAAGCTCGGCGAGTTGACCAAGCAGGAGCGCGACGACATGGCCGTGTACCTGCTTGGCGTGCCGTACCCGCCGGCCCCGAGGCGAGCGTACACGGATGAACTCACCGACCGGGCGAAGAAGGGGTTCCGCCTGTTCCACATCGACGGCGACCACGACCCGAAGCAGCGCACCGCAAACGTGTGCGGCAACTGCCACCGGATGCCGTTCCTGGTCAGCACTAACACGCCCGGCACCGGCATGGATGCGCCGACCTGGCGTGGCGCACAGGACCGCTGGCTCATCCTCCCGCAAGGGCGGCTGAACATCATCGAGTTCCCGTTCTACCGGGCCATCGCTGAGGCCGGGGCACCGGAGCGAGAGGTGTGGCGATTGTCGTGGGGCGGGCGGCCGCGGTTCGATCCGATCTGGGACATGGTGCTGGAAATGGGCACCGGCGTGTCGGGAGCGTTCGCCCGGCAGGTGACGTTGAACAAGGCGACGGCGAAGGGCGAACTCACCACCGATCTGTTGAACGCACTCCAACGGGCGGCTGCCGACGGCGCGGTCGTGCTGGAGTGCGATGGCGTGTTCCTGAAGGGGAAACCGGAGCCGGCGACATTGCAGTTCGAGGGCGGAAAGTACGTCTCGAAGACCGGCTACCGGACGGCGTTCACCCGCCAAGAACTGCTCGCCCTCGCCGCGGAGGGCAAGTTCGTCGGCACCATCACGGCCCGGCACGGCGCGAAAGCCGGCGTCGATCACCCGCAACCGGCCCTCTGGACGCTTGGCCCCATCGAGAAACAGCGCGGCCGGCAGGCGTTCCCGATCCTGCACCCGGACGGCAAGATCATGACCGTGAGTGGCCGGCACTTCGGCGACGACGCCCGCGTGTTCGTGAACGGCCGGCGGGTGGGCGGAACCGTCCGCGTGAAGAGAGACAAGAAGGATGAAGCCGTCGAGATCACGCTGGAATCGCTGCCGCCGGAAGGATTGCACTTATTGCAGGTGCAGGTGCCAGACGGCCCGTTTAGCAACGAGTTCCTGTTCCATGTGGCTAAGGACGCGACCACGGCGGAGGTACTGAACCGCGAGCTAATCCAGCAGAGCACCACCCCGTGGAACAGTCTCTCGGCGGCACTGGGCAAGGGCGACCTCGCCGAGGTGAAGAACCTCATCCGCGACAAAGCGACGGCGAACCGCCGGCTGTCCGACGGCAGCACCCCGCTGTCCACCGCGGCCCTGCACGGCCACCTTGAAGTGGTGAAATACCTGCTGGACACTGGCGCGGACCCGTCCGGCCAGAACACCGACGGTAACACCCCTCTTCACGGCGCCGCGTTCCTCTGCCGCGAGGAGATCGTGAACTTACTGCTCGACAAGGGAGCCTCGTTGACCGCGAAGAACAACAACAAGCAGACGCCGGTCGACGTGGTGTCCGGGGAATGGAACCAGGGACTGACCGACTACTACGCGGGCCTCGGCTCGGCCCTGAACATCAAGATCGATCTCCAACTGATCGAGAGCGCTCGCCCTCGGGTGGCTCGGATGCTCCGCGAGCGCGGCGACAAGCTCAAGGAACCGGGTGCGAAACCGGACGGGCCCGCACCCACCGACTGGCCGCAGTTCCGCGGGCCTGGTGGTACCGGGGTCGTGACGGGCAAAACCCTACCGCCGGACACTTGGAGCGCGAAGGAGAACGTCGCCTGGAAGTACGAGGTTCCCGGGCATGGCTGGTCGTGCCCCATCGTCGTGGGCGGAAAGGTGTTCGTCACCAGTTGCGTAACCGATGCGAAGGTCGCCGCCCCGAAGACCGGCTACTACGCCCCGACGAACACCAAGACCCACGACGGCGAGCACCGCTGGACGCTGTACTGCCTCGACGCCGCGACGGGCAAGGTGCTGTGGGAACGGGTCGCCCACAAGGGCAAGCCGCAGCACCCGATCCACGTGAAGGCCAGCTACGCGTCGGAAACCCCGGTGTCGGACGGCGAGCGGGTGTACGCCTACTTCGGGAACGTCGGCCTGTTCTGCTACGACCTGACAGGGAAGTTGCTCTGGTCGAAGTCGTGGGACGTGGTGCCGACGCAACTCGACTGGGGAACGGGTGCCTCGCCGGTGCTGCACGAGGACCGCATCTACGTTGTGAACGACAACGAGAAGGCGTCGTTCATCGTCGCACTGGACAAACTCACCGGCAAGGAGGTGTGGAAGACCGACCGGGCCGAGAAGAGCAACTGGGCGACACCGTTCGTCTGGAAGAACGGGAAGCGAACCGAAATCGTCACCTGCGGCAAGGGGAAGGTGAGGTCGTATGATTTGAACGGGAAGCTGCTCTGGGAGTTCGGCGGCATGTCGTCCATCTGCGTGCCGTCGCCGGTGGTCGCGGGCGACCTGCTGATCATCAGCTCAGGGTACGAGTTCGGCCGCCCGCGACCGGTGTTCGCCGTGAAGCCCGAGGCGACGGGTGACATCTCGCTGCAGAAGGGTGAGAAGAGCAACAAGTTCATAGCCTGGTCGCACGACATGGCGGGCGCCTACCACCCCACTCCGCTCGTCCTTGGCGACCACCTGTATGTCCTGTACTCAACCGGGTTCCTCGCCTGCTATGAGGTGAAGACCGGCAAACTTGTGTACGAGAAGCAGCGGCTCGGCGGCACCTTCACCGCCTCCCCGTGGAGCTACGACGGCAAAATCTTCTGCCTGAGCGAGGAAGGAACCACCTACGTCGTGAAGGCCGGTGGGGAGTTTGAGTTGCTCGGCAAGAACGTGCTGGGTGAGGTGGCTCTCGCCACACCGGCCGTCGCGGACAGGCGGCTGTTCCTCCGCACGCGCGAGGCGCTTTACTGCATCCGGTCGGCGAAGTAAACTGATGCAATCTGCCTGCCGTCACATCGAGCCACGACATGAAATCGCGACTGCACCGCCGCACCTTCCTCCGCGCCGGCGGGGTGGTTCTCGCCCTCCCGGTGCTGGAGGCGATGACACCCCGCGGCCACGCTGCCCAGCCGCGCAAACCGGTCAAGCGGTTCGTCTGCCTCACGAACAACTACGGCATCTACCCGCAGGCCTTCTTTCCCAACCCCACGCAGGCCGGGGCGAAGTACGACCTGCCCGAGACGCTCACCCCGCTCGAAAAGCATAAGGCGGACGTCACCGTCTTCTCGAACCTCGACCACGGCAACACCGGCGGGCACCAAGGGGTGCCGGTGCTGCTCAGCGGGGTGAAGCCGATCAACGCGCCGGGCTTCCCAGAGGGGAACCTGTCGGTCGATCAGAAGATCGCCGAGTGGGTGGGGGCGGAGGTGCGGTTCCCGTCGTTGGTGCTGCACGTGAACGAAGCGAACCTAATCAGCTTCACCCGCACCGGCGTGCAGGTACCGTCCATCGACGTGAAGCAACTGTACAAGGCGCTGTTCATCGACGAGGAGGCCGCGAAGAAGGCCACAGCCAAACAGCAACTGCAACGCCACCGTAGCATCCTCGACGTGGTGAAGGACGAGGCCGACGACTTCCACAAGGGGCTTGGCCAGCAGGACCGGCGGAAGTTTGACGAGTACCTCGACGCGGTGCGGACGCTGGAAAAGAAGGTGGAACTGCAACAACCGTGGGTGGACAGGCCGAAGCCGAAAGCCCTCATCGCCGAGCCGCCCGCAGGTAAGGGCACCGCTGCCGACCTGAAGGCAATGGTGGAACTGATCGCCCTCGCCATTCAGACCGACTCCACGCGGGCGGTCACGCTCGCGTCCGGGTTCGCCAACGGCGACTTCGGGCTGAGCGGTAGCTACCACGGGTTTTCGCACCACGGCCAGCGCGAGAAGGAGGTGACGGCTCTCAAACTGATCGAGAGGAACCAGATCGCGCAGATGGCGCACCTCATCGAACAGCTGAAAAAGCAGGACGACCCGATCAACGGCGGCACGCTGTTCGACCACACCGCAATCCTCTTCGGCTGCGGCATGGCGACCGGAGAGCACTCGACGAAGAACCTTCCACTGGTGCTGGCCGGCGGTGGGTTCAAGCACGGCGAGCACAAGGTCTACCCGGCCGAGGGCAAGTTGCGCGTGCCAGCCGCGAACCTGTTGCTCTCGATTCTGCGAAACCACGGTCTGGAGATCGAGCGATTCGGCACCAGCACCGGCACCTTGGCGGGTTTGGCGGTGCGGAAGTGAAACCCCGAGTCCTCGTCCTCGCGGTCGTCCTGTTCGGTGGGTCGGTCGCCCGCGCCGAGTCGCCGTTGGAGAAACTCCGCCCGTTCCTAAGACAGCACTGCCAAGAGTGCCACGGGCCGACCAAGCAGGCCAACGACCTGCGTTTCGACACGCTCGGCACGGACCTGTCGAAGAAGGAAACGCTCGAAGGCTGGCAGGGCATCCTCGACCAACTCAACGCCGGCACGATGCCGCCGAAGGGTAAGCCGAAGCCCGACGCGAAGGAAGCCGCGGTGACGATCCGCACGCTCACGGCCGAGTTGAAGGCAGCCTACGCCAAGCTCGAATCGACCGGCGGGAAGACCGTGGTGCGGCGGCTCAACCGCTACGAGTTGCGGAACAGCCTGCGGGACTTGCTCCACCTCGACGGGGCGGCAGACTTCCGCCCGGACGTGATGGTGAAGCTCGAAGATCGCAACGGCGACGGCGTCGCCCGATGGACGAGCAACGACCCGACGCGCGAGTTCCCCGCCGACGATCTGGACGACGGGTTCGATACCGTCGGTGCCCGGCTGGTCATGTCCGACTTCCTGTTGAAGAAGGTCATCAGCGCTGCCGAGTACAGCCTCGACCTCGCCACCGCCTCCGGAAAGAAGCCGAGCCTCGATACGCAGACGTTCGCCGCCCCGATCCGCACCGGGAGCGGGCACGGCGACCTGCATTACTTCTCGCACCTGTCCGACAAATCGTTCGACGGCATCTACATGCGGTACCGCGAACCGGGGGCGGCCACCGGCGGTTTGGGCCGCGTTGTGCCGACAAAGATCGCACAAACCGGCGTCGCGGTGCGCGGGCGATACCGCATCACTGTCGAAGCCTCCGCGCACAACCAGAAGCACCCGTGGGGCACGCTGATCAAGAGCCGGCTGGACGAGCCGATGCTACTCGGTCTGCACATGATCGACTCGCAGCAAGGGGCGACCAGCGACGACAACCCGAAGTCGGTCAAGCTGACCGAGTGGGAACTGCCCGCAGACGGCACGAAGCGGACGTACTCGTTCGACGCGCATCTGGATGCGAAATGGCTGCCGTGGCTCGGCTGGGAGAACGCCCCCTACGACCGCGGGCTGACGCCTTCGAAGCTGGTGCAGATGTACCTGCCGGACGCGTATCGCCCGCTCCCCAAAGGGGCGACCGAGAAAGAGCGCCAGCAGTACGAGCCGGAGATGGCGAAGGCACTATTCGCCGCCGGGTACAAGGGGCCGCACGTCCGGATCTTCAGCCTGACCATCGAAGCACTCGAGAAGGCGTGGCCGCCGAAGAGCCACACCGCCCTGTACGGCGAGAAGGAAACCGAGCCGGTCGAAGACTTGCTCCTCGCCTTCGCCCGCCGCGCGTTCCGCCGCGACGTGAAACCCGATGACGTGGCCCGGTACGTCAAGCTCGTGAAGGCGCAAATGGAACAGGGCCGCACGCGGGCGGAGGCCCTCCGCACCGGCTACACTGCGATTATCGCGTCCCCGCGCTTCTACTACCTCAAGGAAGCCGACGGCCCACTCGACGGGTACGCCCTCGCCTCGCGGTTGAGCTACTTCCTCTGGTCGTCGCTCCCGGACGACGAGTTGCTCGCCCTAGCTAAGGCCGACAAGTTAAAAGACCCGGCGGTGATCCGCAAGCAGGTGGGTCGCATGCTCGACGACCCGCGTTCGTCGGCGTTCGTGCGGCGGTTCACCTCCCGCTGGCTTCGGCTGTACAAGCTCGGCACCATGCCCCCGGCCGGCGGCTTCTACTACCACCGGCAGATGGAAGGCGAGATGCTCAAGCAGACCGACGCTTTCTTCGCCCACCTGCTCCGCGAGAATCGCCCGATCCGCGAGGTCATTGACTCCGACTACACATTCCTCAACGAGCGGACAGCCCACTGGGTGTACCAGCGGGACGACGTCTGGGGGGACGGGTTCCGCAAGGTGCCGTCGAAGGCCCCGCACGGTGGCGGGATGCTCACCATGCCCGCGATGATGACCGCCACCGCCAACGGCGTGGACACCTCGCCGGTCGTGCGCGGGGTGTGGCTCCTAGAGGCCATCCTCGGCACCCCACCGTCGCCCCCGCCGCCGGACGTGGAGCCGCTCTCGCCGGACCTCCGCGGCAAGAAGACGATCCGCGACCAACTGGACGCGCACCGCAAGCAGGCCGCGTGCGCCGCGTGCCACCAGAAGATCGACCCCTACGGCTTCCCGTTCGAGAACTTCGACGAGTTGGGGTTGTGGCGGACGCAGTACCGCAACGGCGGCCAGCAACTGAAGGTCGATCCCTCTGCCAAGTTGCCGGACGGCACCGCCGTTAAGGATATCGCCGGGCTGAAGGCGGCGCTGCTCAAGAAAGAGCCACAGGTGATTCGCCACCTGACCGAGAAACTGCTCGTCTACGGCACCGGTCGGAGGCTGGAACCGGGTGACCGCCGCGAGGTAGACCGCATCGTAGCAGACCTCGACACGAGCGGGAACAAGATGCGCGACCTGCTGATACAGGTCGCGATGAGCAAAAGCTTCGTCACGAAGTGACTAATCACAACTTCGGCGAAGGAGCGGCGTGATGCGGTGCCCGAGTTTCGGCTCATCGGCCGTGAAGCGACTGCCCGCGAACGGCCTCTCGCCGGACCCCGGTTACATCTGCCAAGAGTGCGGGTGTAAGATGCGGGGCAAGGGGATGGCGGTGATCTACGGAATCGCGATCCTGTTGGGCGTCGGGCTCATCGCGCTGATGGGCTGGATGCTGTCCATCGGCGAGGCCGAGCAACCACTGCGGGCGATCGGTGCCTAGGCGAGCGGGCTCCTCGTAATCAGGTACTCCGTAGTCCAGTTACTGCGCCCGGCACCGCGGCGCGATCCCCCACCAGCGTAGTCGTACCGGGCAGCACGGACGCCAAATTGGGTACGGCCGCGGACCGAGCCGCGCGGCGTCCGGAGACTCCCTACCGTGTGCGATCGCGGTCCTCGCGTGGCAGAGCCGCCGTCCGGACAAAGGCACGCCGCCCAAGGAACTTCCTCTGAGGTTGACGGATCGTAGGTCGGGTTGAGCTCGCGCGGGCGCGTACCTCCGACGCGGGCCGCACGCGCCGGCGGTCCTGTGGGTGGTCGGTCTCCGCGTCCACTCATCTGCGGCCTCCTTTCTGTTCGGCGTTACCCCGGTCTCAGGTCACGGCCGCTTCCGACCCCGGTTCGGTCGTGGTTGGTGGCGGTTCGAGTTTGCACACCTCGTAGCCCAACTCCTTCGCCCGGGTCTGCTACGCGAACCGGCGCGGCGTGTAACGTGTTCCGCGCGGATTTGGCGTTGCGAGCGGTCACGCGCGCCTCCAGAATTGGGTGGGTGAAGGGGTGCGTGCGGCGGGGGAGTCGGCACGGGTCGTCAGCCGTCCCAACGGGATCGACACGCGGCGTGTGAGTCCGCGTGGTCGTCACCACGACCGGAGCCGAACGCGCTCCCGTCCCACTCGAACCAGCGGGCCGGGCGCTGGCGCGCCCGAGCACCAGAAACGGAACAGGGTTGGTCGCCGCACGCACGGTCCGATGTAGGGCGCGCGGAACCCGCATCCCAGTTCCCGGGACGCGCGCGACGGCCAAGCCGAGCGCGCCGCCGAACCCGGGCAAGAAGCCGCCCGTCGATGACGACGACAGCGGCACGTACCGCATCGCCCGCGACTGAGGCCCGTTGCGAAAGAGGGTTCGCTCATGCGCCGCACGTTGCTCGTGTGTGTCACCGTGCTGGTCGGATGCGGGTGTACGTGCACCGGGTGCCTCGGGTGCAAGGATGTCGGTGAGTACCGCCGGAACGAGCACAAGGCCCGCCAAGAGAAGGTAAAGCCGGTCATCGACGCGCTGGAGAAGTACAAGGTCGCGCACGGCAAGTACCCGCAGAAACTCGACGAGTTGGTGAGTGCGGGGTTGATCGACGCGATCCCGGACCTGGCGGACAACACCGATCACCAGGGCCGGCCCGGGCGGATCAAGGACGCCCAAAGGCTCGGCTACTTGACGGACTCCGAGGGCGGGGAGTATTACTTGGGTTTCCGATTCGTGTTCGCGGAGCGCGAGATCCTGTTGCCGTCGGAGTTCGCCTGGCAATACAACTCGAAGCGGAAGTCGTGGGAGCCGGGAGGCCGGTCGTTGCCACCACTGGTGCCGCCGACTAGACGCGGCGACACCGGGCCGCTCCCCACCAAGCAGTAACCGCCACAGTGCGCATACAATTCCGACAGGCGAGCAGGGGGGCTGACGCCCCCTGTTTGCGTTTCACAGTCCCCGAATACAAGAAACCGCTTGCCCGGTCCCGCCGGGCTGGTACCTCTGCTGGGGACTCGACCTCGCCCCGGTGCCCAATGCCCATCACGCTCGATTGCGAGTGCGGGAAACAGTTCACCGTTCCCGACGAGCACGCGGGAAAGCGCACGAAGTGCCCGGATTGACGGGAGTCGTTCTACGGCAACCCACCTTACTCGTGCAGCGCAAGTAGGTCACCACCCGCTTTTGAGACAACCGCGCGCGTCGCTGACCTCGACCAACCCCTGCAATTCGCTGCGTTTACCCCGCGACAGAATAATTGCACAGGACGGTCCGGCCCCGGCGGGTCCGACGGTTCGAAGGGGTTCATGGCCCCACCTCCGCGTACGCGGTCGATCGGGAACCGGTCAGACGCACACGCCCCCGAGGCTGTTCCGCAGGCCCTCCCAGAACCGGACCCAGAAGCCCCGCCCGGTTCGGTTCGCCGTGCCCGCCGTGGCCCCGCCCCGTTCGCTCGCGTGTCGCATGGCTCACCCCTCCCCGAGCACAACACCCCCCGAAATGTCGCGCGCGACTTTCGGCGCGAGATCGCCCCCCTCGACCGCCACCCACGCCTGTGATTTCCCGTGGTTGCGGAGTTAACAGCCCGCTGGATGTGACGACCGCTAGAGCATTTCCCGACCCGATACGCTGTCCCAAATCTGGTCAGCCGACACGCGCGCGCTCGCGCAGGTTGTTAACCCGTGGGTTCCCGGTTCGAGCGCCCGAACTCCCGAACCCGACGGTGAACACGCGCGCGCGGTAGCCTTACTTCACCCGGCCAGCCATGCTTTAACGTCCCACTCCCCGACGCCGACCGACCCGCGAGCGATCCGCCGATCCTGAAGCTGCCTACGGGCGCGGTCCAGTGCCGCGAGCGCCTCGGCGGCCTGCTCAAGCACTACTACCGCTAAGCCGCCTGCTCACGTCTCGCCTCGGCGACCACAACTCCGTGACAACCCGCTGTCACCCGCTTGCGGGGAACCGAGCCAGTGCGCGCCGCGCAGTCGATTCCGGGTTGCCGCTCGCGCCGCTGGGCACGCACCACACGTTTTTGAGACAACCGTGCGCGTCGCCGACCCCGAGCGACCCCTACGATTCGCTGCATTTGCCCCGCGAAAAACAACAACGATCCGCGAGAGGGCTAAAACCCAGGTGATTCGCGATACCTTCGCTCCAAGTCGGCCATGAGTATTGGCCGCTTCTTCTTGGATCGTGCCTTCTTCATGATCTTGCGTCGTTTCATGGCCTCT
>VGZJ01000164.1 GCA_016872595.1 Planctomycetota bacterium | reverse complement strand
GCCGCGAAACAGAAAGGGGCACACACGTCGGTTCAACGTCGCCGCCAAGCACGAAAGGCCAAGGTGGCGACGTGATACTCAGTTGTGCACAGCACTGCCGTGCCCCCCCGACTGTATGCCCTCGCCTTGTTGCTGGCCGCCGGCTCCCTGTACGCGGGAGAGCTCGACCCGACCCAAGATAAGTGGTTCAAGCAGTACGAGAAGCAGCCGAACGTGCCCAAGCCGGCCGACATGCTACTGAACGCCGACCCGGAGCCGACGGTCGGCGCCAAGGCCGAGGCGCTGTTCAACGGCAAAGATCTGAAGGGGTGGAAGACCCGCGGCGGTGAATCCAAATTCGAGGTGAAGGACGGGTGCATCCGGGCAGTGTGCAAACCGGACTCGCCCAGCACCTACCTGTGCACCGAGGAGGACTACGCCGACTTCGTGCTCACCTTCGAAACCAAGTTCGTGGTCGAAACGAACAGCGGGATCATGATCCGCGCCCGCGCGAAGGGGCCGAACGGGAACACGGTGTTCGGCCCACAGGTAGAACACGAGCCGTACACCCAAGGCCGCGGGTGGTCGGGCGGTATCTACGGGCAAGACTGCGGCGGGTGGTTCTACCCCGTGTGGCTGAAGGAGCACGCGGAGACGCGGAAGGCCCAGCAACTGAAGAAGGCGGACGAGTGGAACCGGGTGACCGTTCTGGCGAAGGGGGACACACTCAAGACGTGGCTGAACGGCGTGCCGGTGGCGCACTGGAAGACTGACACCTATCACAAGGGGTACTTCGGCCTGCAGATGCACAAGGGCAAGCAGGGCGAGTGCTCTGGCGAGACCTGAAGGTGCAACCTGTCGTCGGAAACTGAACAGACCCGAGATCGAATGACACGCCATGTAGCGATCATTCGCAGTAGCGGGCATCCGACACAGGCCCAACTCGGCCCCCCCCTCTCGAACCGCGACCCGATTCCGGTTCGGGAATCACCCAGACCGGTCGCTCCGTAACGCCAAGATAACAAATTGCCCCACTCCGGAGCATCTCCATGTTTCGACTCGAACACGGCCTCGCCGCGGTTTGGTTGTTGAGTCTCGCGCCTGCGATTTCGGCCGCAGAGAAGCCGAACGTCGTGATCGTCCTCGCGGACGACCTCGGGTACGGGGACGTGTCGTGCTACAACCCCGAGCGGGGCAAGATCCCGACGCCGAACATCGACGCGCTCGCCAAAGGCGGCATGCGATTCACGGACGCGCACTCGTCGTCCGGCGTTTGCTCGCCGACGCGTTACACGCTCCTCACGGGCCGGTACCACTGGCGCACGCGGCTCCAGGCGGGAATCGTGGGCGTGTGGGGCGCGCCGCTCATCACCTCGGACCGGCTCACGATCGCGGGCCTCGCGAAGCAGCACGGCTACCACACGGCGTGCGTCGGGAAGTGGCACCTCGGCTGGGACTGGCCGATCACGCCGGACGACAAAAGGCATTTCCAGGGGCTGGGCGGACAAGCCGGCGGAGGCGGGAAGGTCAGGACCGAAGCCACACCCGAGCAGATCGCGGTGTGGAGGAAGGTGTTCTCCCAACCGATTCCCGGCGGCCCGACCGCCCGCGGGTTCGACGAGTACTTCGGCACCGACGTACCGAACTGGCCGCCGTACTGCTTCATCGAGAACGACCGCACCGTCGGCATCCCATCCACCCTCCAGCCGGCGGAAGACTTCGTGAAGAACCAGGCCAGTTTGCAAGGCCCGGCGCTTCCGGAGTGGAAGCTGGACGCGATCCTCCCCACGCTTGCGGACCGGGCGACCGACTTCATTGCCAAACAGGCCAAGGCGAGGTCGCCGTTCCTCCTATACCTGCCGCTGACGGCCCCGCACACGCCCATTGCGGTTGCGAAGGAGTGGCAGGGGAAGAGCGAGTTGAAGCACCGTTACGCCGACTTCGTGATGCAGACCGACGCCGTCGTCGGCCGTGTGCTGGACGCGATCAAGGCGGCGGGCGCCGAGGACAACACGCTCGTCGTCTTCACCAGTGACAACGGCTGTGCCCCGTACATCGGCGCGAAGGACCTGGAGTCGCGTGGGCACTTCCCGAGTGGGCCGCTGCGGGGGTACAAGGCCGACGCGTGGGAGGGCGGGCACCGCATCCCGTTCATCGTGCGGTTCCCCGGTGTGGTGAAGCCCGGTTCGACCTGCACGCAAACGGTTTGCTCGGTGGACCTCCTGGCGACCCTAGCCGATGTGCTGGGCGCGAAACTCCCCGCGACCGCGGGCGAGGACAGCGTCAGCCTGATGCCCCTCCTCCGGGGCGAGGACAAGCCGATTCACGAGGCGGTGGTTCACCACTCCTCGACGGGCGTGTTCGCGGTGCGCTCCGGCAAGTGGAAGCTGATCCTCGGCCCGGGCAGCGGCGCGACCGACGGCACGAAACCGCACCTCTATGACCTAGCCGCCGACATTGGTGAGAAGACCGACCTCGCCGCCAAGCACCCCGAGGAGGTGAAGCGGCTCACGGAACTGATGGAGAGGTTCGTCACGGACGGCCGCAGTACCCCGGGCGAGAAGCAGAAGAACGACGTGACGGTTCAGATTCTGAAGAGGGTGAAGGCCGACCCAGCCCCAAAGAAGGACGCGCCCACCGCGCCGAAGGATGTCGTCTACAAGGAGGCGTCGGGCGACAAGCTTCACCTCCGCGTCTACGCCCCCGCCGACGCGAAGCCCGGCGACAACCGCACGGCAATCGTGTTCTTCTTTGGGGGCGGCTGGTCGAACTGGAACCCGACGCAGTTCGAGCCGTTCGCCCGGCACTTCGCGGGCCTCGGGTGCGTCGCGATCTGCGCCGACTACCGCGTGTCGTCCCGGCACAAGACCACGCCGACCGACGCGGTGCGGGACGCGAAGTCGGCCGTCCGCTACGTCCGGGAGCATGCGAAGGAGTGGGGCGCGGACCCGAACCGGATCGTGGCGGCGGGCGGGTCCGCGGGCGGGCACCTCGCCGCCTGCACCGCGCTCGTGCCGGGGTTCCTCGACGAGAAGGGTGCGAAGGACGCCGACGCCGCGCCGAACGCGCTGGTGTTGTTCAATCCCGTGCTCGACACCTCGGCGGCGGGGTTCGGCGGCGCGAAGCGGGGCGACGAACTCAAGCCGATCTCGCCGCAGCACCATGTGCGCGAGAAACTGCCGCCCGTGCTGGTTCTCCACGGCACCGCCGACACGACGGTCCCGTTCAAGCAGGTGGAGGCGTTCGCGAAGGCGATGAAGGCCGCGGGGAACGTCTGCGAGGTCGAGGCGTTCGAGGGCCGCGGGCACGGGTTCTTCAACCACCCGGACTTCCGCAAGGGCGCGAAGCCCGACGACTACGAGGCGTGCGTGAAGCGCGCGACCAAGTTCCTCGAAGACCAGAAGTTCCTACCGGCCCGTGTGCCGCAGAAGTGACCACTCACCGATACGAGTTTCCCATGACCCGATTGATACTCTCCGCCCTCTTCACCGTGCTGTTCGCTTCCGCCACCTGCGCCGCGGAGCCGAAGAAGCCGAACGTCGTGTTCATATTGGCGGACGACCTCGGGTGGGCGGACCTCACCCCCTACGGCAGCACCTTCCACGACACGCCCAACTTGAAACGCCTCGCCGACCGCGCGGTGCGGTTCACCAACTACTACGCGGCCAGCCCGCTGTGCTCGCCGACGCGGTCGAGCATCCTCACCGGCCTTTACCCGGCCCGCACCGGCATCACGGCACCGGCCTGCCACCTACCCGCGGTGCAGTTGGAGAAGCGGCTCGTGGCCGGGTCGCCCAAGTCGCGTGTGATCGGGGCCGACAGCCTGACCCGGCTCAAGAGCGAGTACGTCACGCTCGCCGAGGTGTTCAAGGAGGCGGGGTACGCGACTGCCCACTTCGGCAAGTGGCACCTCGGACACGGGGCTGGGTACGAGCCGAAGGACCGGGGCTTCGACTCGGACGTCCCGCACACGCCGAGGGCCGCCGGGCCGGGCGGCGGGTACTTCGCCCCGTGGAAATTCGTCACCGACCCGGAGTTCAAGGGCAAGCCGGGCGAGCACATCGACGAGTGGATGGCCGGGGAGGCCGCGAAGTTCGTCGCCGCCCAGAAGGGCAAGCCGTTCTACCTGAACTTCTGGATGTACTCGGTCCACAGCCCGTGGAACGGCGACCCGAAGCTGATCGAGCAGTTCAAGAAGACCGCCGACCCGAAGGCGGCGCAGCGGAACCCGCTCTACGCCGCGATGCTCAAGAACATGGACAACGCGGTCGGCAAACTGCTCGCCGCGCTCGACGCGGCGAAGGTGGCCGACGACACGATCGTCGTGTTCACCTCGGACAACGGCGGGTGGGCCTACCCGCCGAGGGCCACCGACCCGAAGGGTTACGAAGACACTCCGGCGACGAGCAACGCGCCGCTGCGGAGCGGGAAGGCATCGAACTACGAGGGCGGGACGCGGGTGCCGTGCCTGGTCGCGTGGCCGGGCAAGGCGAAGGCGGGGACGAGCGACGCCCTGTTCAGCAGCGTGGACTGGTTCCCGACGCTGCTCGCGATGACCGGGGTCAAACCGAAGTCAGCGCCGAAGGTGGACGGCGTCGATCAGGCACCCGCGATCCTAGGGCAGAAACCCGTCCGCGACGCGGTGTACGTCCACTTCCCACACGGCGGCGAGGCGCAGGAGATCGGGATCCCCGGGTTCTGGCCGGCGACGTGGGTCCGCAAGGGCGACTGGAAGCTCATCCGGTTCTACGCCAAGAACGGCAACGGCACCGACCGTCTGGAACTCTACAACCTGAAGGAGGACATCGGCGAGACGAAGAACCTCGTCGCCGAGAAGCCCGCTGCTGTGAAGGAACTCGCGGGGCTGATCGACGCGTTCCTGAAGGACACCGAGGCGGTCGTCCCGAAGGCGAACCCCGGGTTCGGCAAGCAACCGGCGGACGGGGGCGCGGTCGGTTGGGCCCCGAGCAAGGACGCGGCCGTCGCGACGAAGGACGGGGTGCTCGTAATCACGTCCACCGGCGGCGACCCGTACATCGTGACCCGCGACCTGCCGGCCGGGGCCGGGCCGTACACGGTCGAGTTCAAGATGAAGTCGGGCAGCCGCGGCACCGGACAGGTCTTCTGGGTGACGGCCGACGACAAGGGCTTCCACCGGGACCGGTCCACAACCTTCGAGCCGAAGCACGACGGCGCGTGGCACGAGTACGCGGTCAAACTACCGGTCGAGAAGGCGTTGACGGCGCTCCGGCTCGACCCCTCGACGGCCCCCGGTGAAATTAGCCTCGGCGCGATCCGGTTGAAGGACAAGGACGGCAAGGCGATCCGATCTTGGCCCGCCCCGCTCGCGGAAAAGAAGTGACCGCGCCCATGTTCACACGTCGAGACACCCACGCGCTCGGCCACGGGTCCCGCAACCGCGACCGGTAGCCGAGCGCGAGGCGGTCGGCCTCATTTCTTCTTGACTGGGTTGCCGCCGTTGGGGCTGAGCCGCTTCCACCAGTCCGGTCCCTCCTTCTCAACCTCCGCGTTCAAGTCCTTCAGGCGCTTGGTCAGTGCGGCGAGCAGCTCCGGCTCCTTCGCGCTCAGTTCGGTCGCCTCCTTCGGGTCGGCCTTCAGGTTGTACAACTCGATTTTGCTGAAGTCCTGCGCGGAGAGGATCTTCCAGTCGCCCTCGCGCATCGCGATGTGAAGGTTGTTCGGGGCCATGTTGAGCCGCCAGTAGAGGGGCACCTTGCGGTCCACGGTAGCGACCTTGCCGGTCAGCAGCGGGAGCACGTCGGTGCCGTCGATGACCCGGTCCGCGGGCGGCTTCACCCCGCAGATGCCGAGGACCGTCGGGAACAGGTCTGTGCCGACCACCGGGCCGTCTGCGGTGGTGCTCGGCTTGATGTGCCCCGGCCACCGGGCGATGCCGGGCACGCGGATGCCGCCCTCGTACATCGCCCGTTTGCGCCCGCGAAGGCCCCCGGTGCTGCCGCGTGTGCGGTTCTTCAGCCCGTCGCCCTCCGGCCCGTTGTCCGAGGTGAAGAACACGAACGTCGTGTCGGTCAGCTTCTGCTCGTCGAGCGCCTTCATGAGCTTGCCGAAGGCGTGGTCGAGTTGCGACACGTTCCCGTGGTGTTGGCGGACGTCCTCGTCGAGGTCCGCGTAGGGCTTCTGGAACTGTGGGTCGGTCTCGATGGGCAGGTGTGGCTCGTGCGCCCACACCGCGAGGAAGAACGGCTTCGACTTGTCGCGCTTGGTCTTCAACCAGTCGATCGCCTCGTCCGCGACGAGCGGGGCCGAGAACCCGTCCAGCTTTCCGACCGCCTTGCCGTTGCGGACGAAGTTGGCTGGGTTCTTGTGGCTGGGTCCGGCGTTGTTCTGGGTCGCCATCCAGTGCTCGTATCCGTGGTCGCCGGGCTGCGGTTGGGCCGGGTCGTTGAACTTGCCGTTGAGGTGCCACTTTCCGACGTGGCAGGTGGCGTAGCCAGCCTCCTTCAGCAGTTTCGGGAGCGTGATTTCGCTGGTGCGCAGGTGAACCTCGCTGCCCTCCGCGATCCACGTGTAGACGCCGTTGCGGTGCGGGGTGCGTCCGGTCAGGATCGCCGACCGCGACGGCGAGCACACGGCGCTCGCCGCGTAGCACTGCGTCAGGCGAACGCCTTCCTTGGCGAAGGTGTCGAGGTTCGGGGTCTTGATCCGCGGGTGGCCGTAGCAGCCGAGGTCGCCGTACCCGAGGTCGTCGGCCAAGAAGATGACGACGTTGGGCTTCTCCGCGGCGGCTGCGGGGAGCGTGAAACCGAATACCAGCGTGAGAACAGCGAAAAACCGACTCAACGACATGGCGCATGCGAGTGTGCGGTACATTTGGGAGTCCTTACTGGGTCAGTTCTTCTTAATCGAACTACGGAACTTCTGGTCGAGTTCGGCGGGGCGGGCGTCCTTGAATTTGTCGAGGGCGGACTGCAACTTCTTGGCGGCAGTCGCGGCCGACCCGGTGACATCGGCTACCTTGAGAGGCTTCGCCTCGTTCCGGTCAGCCGCGAGGTCGAAGAACCGGCCGTCGCGGTACAGTTTGTAGCCGTGGTCGAAGGCGTACTCGCTGACTGTGAGGTCCGCCTGCTGGCGGGGCGAGTACCAGGTGTAGAGCCACTCTCTGGGCGTTCCCTTCTCGCCCCGGAGTTGTGGCAAGAAGCTCACGCCGTCGGTCCCCGCGGGGACGTCGATACCGCCCGCCTGACAGATGGTCGGCAGGAAATCGACGCTGCTGATGAGGTCCGCATTCACTCGCCCCTTCTTGACCACCCCGGGCCAGCTCGCGATCAGCGGCACGTGCGTGCCCGTGGCCTTCATCGTCCCCTTTCCGCCCCGGACGTCTGCCCCGCCGAACCGGCTGGTCACGCCACGGCCGGTGCCGTTGTCGCCGACGATCAGCACCAGCGTGTTGTCGCGGATTCCCAACTCGCCGAGTTTCGCGTCGAACTTGCCGATCATCTTGTCCATGTACGCGACCATCTCGCCGAAGTGCTTTTCGTTTCGGTTCACCATCTCGCCCATCGCCTTCGGGTTCCAGTCGGGGCTGTCGGGCGTGGGCTGGTACGGGTCGTGGGTCAGCATCATCGGGTAGTACAGGAAGAACGGCTTGTCCTTGTGCCGGGTCACGAAGTCGATGGCGAAGTCGTTGACGAGGTCCGGCCCGTACTCCCCCTTCGTGAAGTTCAGTTCCTTCCCGTTGTGCTCGAGTCCGGGGTTCGCGTACCGCGGCGGCCGGCGGGTGTGCTGCCACAGGTACGACTCGTCGAACCCGAAGTGCTGGGGCGAGTCCTTCTCGCGGCCGAGTTGCCACTTGCCGCAGATGCCGGTGGCGTACCCCGCCTTCTTCATCAGGTGGGCGAACGTCGTCTCGGTCCTCACGAGAGTACCGAAGTTGAGGTAGTTGCGGACGTTGTACTTGCCGGTCATGAGTTGCACGCGGGTGGGCGTGCAGAGCGGCTGGACGTGGCAGTGCTCGAACCGCACGCCACCGGCCGCGAGGCGATCGAGGTGCGGCGTCTTGTACGACTGCCCGCCGTTGGCCGTGACGCACTCGTAGCCGAAGTCATCGATCAGAACGACGACGACGTTGGGCTTCTCGGCCGCGAGCAACGGCGAACCCACCACCCCGACGACGAGGGAGAGGAGCAGGCGCATGGAAAACCTCCGCGGGATGGTTACTTCACCTTCGCGTCGTTGTCGCGCTCGCGGACCTTCGCGAGCAACGCGGTCAACTCGTTGACCACGTCGGGCAGTTTCGCCGCGAGGTCGGTCTTTTGCCCCGGGTCGGCCGCGAGGTCGTACAACTCGTCCGGCTTCTTGTTCTGGCGGATCAGCACGAGATTACCCTTCCGGAGTGCGAGGCTGTTCCCGCCGGGGCCGAGCCAGTACAGCACGCGGGGCTCCGCCTTCGCGGTGCCGGTCAACATCGGCCAGCGGTCGGAGCCGTCCCACTTCAGATCGACTGTTGGCTTGTACCCCGCGAGGCCGGCGAGTGTCGGGAACCAGTCCGCGACGTGAACCGGCGAGTGCTCGTCACGCGGCTTCAGCGTGCCCGGCCACGAGACGAGCGCCGGGGTGCGGATTCCGCCCTCGTACACCTGCCCCTTCTTCCCGCGGAGCGCGCCGTTGCGCGCCGGGATCTTGAACTCCGGGTGCTTCCCCGCGTACTGCGGGTCGTTGTTCTGCGTGTCCGTCGAACCGCCGTTGTCGGAGAGGAAAACGACAAGCGTGTTCTCGCGCGCACCCGCTTTGTCGAGTGCCGCGAGGATCTTGCCCACGCCGTCGTCCATGTGCGAGACGCACGCCCCGTATTGCCGCACGCCGAGGTCGGGTTCCTTCGCGTAGAGGTCGAGCCACTCCTTCGGCTCGTCGATGGGCAGGTGGACCGCGGTGTACGGCACGTAGAGGAAGAACGGTCCGGCCCGCTTCTTCTGAATGAACTGCACCGCCTCCGTCGTGAGCAAATCGGTGACGTGTCCCTCCTCCTCGATCAACTTACCGTTGCGGTGCCACGTCTTCGCGAACTCGCCGGTCTTGTACACGTGCGTGTACGACGTGACGCCGCCGGCGAGTGACCCGTAAGAGTGATCGAACCCGAACTTCTGCGGCCCCCACTCCGGCTTCGAGCCGAGGTGCCACTTCCCGCACAGCGCGGTCTCGTAGCCGACCGACTTGAGCGCGACGGCGAGCGTGACCGTGTCGAACGGGAACACCCGCGGGTTCTGCGGGTTGGTGCACCCGAACCGGCTGTTGAACCGCCCGCTCAGCAGCGAAGACCGCGTCGGGCTGCACACCGGGAGGCTGTAGTGCTGTTCGAGCCGGACGCTGTCCTTGGCGAGCTTGTCGAGGTAGGGAGTCCTGTACGGTCCGCCGTGCCACCCGACGTCCCCGTAGCCGAGGTCGTCGGCCAAGATGATCACGACGTTCGGCGTCTTCGTTCGCTCGCTTGCAGTCGTGAGCGGGGCGATCACGGCAGCGACTAGGAACGCGATGGAGAGTCGGAGCACGGGTCTTCCTCGGTCAGTCACTTCTTCTTCGCGGGCTGGGGACTTTCCCACTTCGGCGCGACGAGTTCGCCGTTCCAGGTGTCGAGTCGCTTCTGGAGTGCACCGACGTCTGCGGGCTTCTTGTCCGCGAGGTTCGTGGACTCCGAGGCGTCGGCGCTGAGGTCGTACAGTTCGGCCGGGTTCTTCCCGACCTTGACCAGCTTCATCGACCCCGCTCGGACCGCGAAGTTTTGCCCACCACCGGTGCGCCAGAACAGCACCCGGTCCGCGAGCGACTCCTTCGACACGGCGCGCAGGTGCGGCAGGAGGTCCACGCCGTCGAGTTTCACGTTCTGCGGGGCGGCGCCCCCGCCGGCCGCGACTGCGGTCGGGAACACGTCGAGCGAACTCACCGGGAGGTTGAACGTGCCCGACTTCAGCTTCGCCGGCCACGACACCACGAACGGCACGCGGATCCCGCCCTCGTACACCTGCCCCTTCGCCCCCCGGAGCGGGGTGTTGCGGCAGTTGGTCACGCCGACCGGGCCGCCGTTGTCGCTGAAGAAGACGACGAGGGTGTTGTCGGTCAGCCCGTGTTCCTTCAACTTCGCCGCCAGCACGCCGACCGCGTCGTCCATCCCGCAGACCATCGCCCCGTACGTCCGCAGCTTCTCGTCCTTGATGTCCTTGACCCGGTCGAGGTACTTCTGAGGGGCTTGGAGCGGCGTGTGCGGCGCGTTGAACGCGAGGTACAGGAGGAACGGCTTCGACCTGTTGGCGTCCACGAACGCGGCAGCCTCGCGCCCGAGGGCGTCGGTCAGGTACTCGCCCTCCTCGACCGGCTTCTCGTTCCGGACGAGTGGGATGAAGTACTCCTGTTTCGCCTTCATCGGGTCGGTCTTGAAGGTGTTGTGGTTGGAGTACTGGTGGCCGCCGCCGAGCAACCCGAAATACGAGTCGAACCCGCGGCGGTTCGGGTGGAACGACGGGTGCGCGCCGAGGTGCCACTTGCCGACCGCACCGGTGGTGTACCCGAGTTTTTTCAGGGCGTCGGCGATCGTCGGTTGGTCGAGCGGCAGGCCGACGTCCTTGTTCTCCGGGAGCCACGCCGGGTTGTTCTCGTGCCCGAACCGCTGCTGGTACCGTCCCGTCAGGAGGGCGGCCCGGGTGGGCGAGCAGAACGGGTGGGTGACGTACCCGCTGGTGCAGACGACCCCGCGCTTCGCGAGGGCGTCGAGGTGCGGGGTCGGGATGTCCTTGCACCCTTGGAACCCCACGTCGGCGTAGCCGAGGTCGTCCGCCACGACGACGATGACGTTCGGCTTCTCTGCAGCCTGCACGGGCACCGCGAGCAGTGCGGTGAGCAGAATGGCGGTTCGTTTCATCGCTCGGCCCCCGATTCGGTGAAGCGGTACTTGGTGCCCGTGGCGGCTCACAACTCGGGCGCGGTCACAGGGTCACTTGCCTTCCTTGAGCAGCCTGACCATGGCTTCGCCCATGCCGAGGCCGACGTTCATGTAGGTCTTGGCGTTGTTGCCGTAGTGGGCGTTGGAACTGCTGCCCATGCTCAGCGGGTGGGTGTACACGGTGGCGACCGAGCCCTTCAGTTCCGGGTGCTTCTTGGAGTCGCTGACGGCGAACTTCGCCTCGAGGAGCAACTTCTCGTTGCCCGAGGGGTTGTCCTTGTCGGTCTGGCCGAGCGTCGCGCAGACGAACTTGGCGTTCGGCGCCTTGAACTCCTTGCGGAGCGCGGCGATGAGGGCCACTAGGTTGCGCTCGTACATCTCGGCGTGCCCGGCGTTGTACCGGTCCTTGTCGCCCTGCCACCAGAAGAGGCCGGCGACCTCGTACTTCGTCGCGCCCGGGTAGTACTTGCCGAGGTTGTCGAGCACCTCCTTGGCGCGGGCAACGTCGCCGTCGTACTGAACGCCGGCCTGCCACTTGATGGGCTTCGGTTCGGTGCCCTTCTCCCAGCGGTCGGGACTCTGGCCGTATCCGGCGTAGACGTAGGTCTTGCCGTCCTTGGGGTCCTTGAACTCGTAGGACGGCGAGCCGGGCGGGAGCAGGTCCCAGCCGAGGCTGCGGTTGCCGATCGCGCTCTTTAGGATCAGGACCGGTTCCTCCAGCGCGTTACCGAGGTGGTGGCCGATACCTTGCTCCACCCCGATCTTGCCGCCGGAGACGGTCAGCCATTCGTCCTTTCGGACCTGGGTTTTGCCCGGGCCGCCGCTCCCCATCACGGCGACGAACCGAACGTCCTGCCGGGTCGTCCATTTGCCGGCGGCGTCGGTGAGGAAGGGGTAGAGACCTTCCTTCCTGACGGCGTGCTCCAGCGTCCCGTCCTTATCACCCGCGACGTTGCCCATCTCCAGCATGTTCGACTGGCCCATGAGGATGAAGACCTTGACGGTCTTGGCCGTGTCGGCGGGCTTGCCGTCGGGACGCGGCAGGGCGTCGTTGACGCCCTTGGCTTTGGGCTTCGGCTCCTGCGCCGGCACTGCGAACGTCAGGCCGGCCAGAAGGCACAGCCCCAGCGCCATGGCAAAACTGTTCTTGAGTTGCAGCATGTGGGTACGCACTTTCCTGAGGTTGGTGGATTCGATGAAGTCTAGTCGGCCCCCGACCGCTCCGGGAGGACAGCGTCCGTGTGATGGGTGCCGGGGTTGGATGAGTTTCTGTTCGCCCTCAAACCCAGTCAACTACATTCCACCTCGCTGCGTGAAGAGTCTTTGCCTCGAATGCCGGTCATTCAAGCCCGCGTTTTCCATCGCCGTCACGCACGGCGCGGCGGACAGCACGAGCCTCAGCCTCATCATTTGCCGGATTCGGTGGCCTTGATGAGGGCTGAGAGCTCGCCGCGCGTCTTCGCCATCTCCGGCTGACCGGCGCGGTTGACCCACTCGCCGGGGTCGGCTGCGTGGTCGTACAGTTCCGCGCCCTTCTTGCCGTCGTCCCACTCGGTGTACCGGTACTTCTCGGTGCGGATCGAGCGGCCCATGACCGCCCCGCGCTTGATCACCGTGAGCGCCACCTCCTTGTGCTTCCGGCCCGGGTCGTCGAGCAGCGTGCGGAAGCTCGCCCCTTCGAGTTGTTTCGGCACGTCGGTCAGACGGCACAACTCGGCCAGAGCCGGGTAGAGGTCGATGAACTCCGCGAGCGCCGCGGCCGGCTTCCCGTTCCCCTTCGCACCGGGCACGCGGACGATCAGGGGCGTGCGGCAACTCCGCTCGAACAGAGTGTTCTTGTTCCACCAGTTCCGGACCCCGAGCTCGTACCCGTGGTCGCCGAGGAACACCACGATCGTGTTCTCCGCGAGCTTGTTCTTGTCGAGGGCGTCGAGCAACCGGCCCACCTGCGCGTCCATGAAGCTGACGCCGGCGTAGTACGCGTGCAGGAACTCCCGCCGCTCCTTGTCGGTGAAGGCGTCGAACGCGTCCTTGAACGCGCCCCCGCCGAGCGAGAGCGGGGACGGCGGCTTGTACCCGTCGGGCGTCTTGGGGAGCTCGAACGTGCCGTTGTCGTAGAGGTCGAAGTACTTCTTCGGCGACTGGAACGGGTCGTGCGGGCGGTAGAAACCGACCGCGAGGAACAACGGCTTGTCGCGCTTCGTGCCCAGGATTTTGATCGCCTCGTCGGCGAGTTGCCCGTCGGCCTGTTCGGAATCCGCGCCCTCGGCGGCGAGCCACCGGCACCACGCCAGCGCCCCGTCGGTCAGGTTCCGCCCCACGCCCTTGTTCCCCGCGGCGGTCGTCTTGCCGTAGAACACGCGGTCGAACGACTTCGGGTCGTCCATCTCCTTCTTCGCGTCGTCCGGCGAGAGGCCTCGGTGGAACACCTTGCCCAGCCCGATCGCTTCGTAGCCGTTCTTGCGGAACAGTTCGGGCAGCGTGACCGCGTCCGGGAGTGCCTTCCGGAAGTGCGTCGCGTTGTCCATGACGCGGGTGGTTGTCGGCCGCAGGCCCGTCAGGAACGAGGTGCGACTCGGGTTGCACACGGTGTACTGCACGTAGGCGCGGTCGAACCGCACCCCGGACGCGGCCAGTCGGTCGACGTTCGGCGACTTCACGGCCTTGTGGCCGTAGCACCCGAGGTCGCAGTTCAGGTCGTCCGCGACGATGAACAGGACGTTCGGCGCCTTCGGCGGTTCCGCGGCGCGCGCGACCGGAACCCCCGCCCCGAGCGCGACGAACAGTAAGAGAGATCGCATCGTTTCTCCTTTGTGTGCCGTTACGGCTTCTGGGGCTCGTCACCTTCAGGTTGGTGATTTTGCCCTGAAACGGCTTGCCACTTCGAGTGGTTCGCGACGGACTGCCCTTTTTCGTGACCGACGCAGAAGCCTTCCACGGGTTGTCGAGGGACCGGCCTTGGAGCTGTCCCCTTGACGAACGCCTGGTCCCTGTTGACGGCGGAGCAAAAGCGTGGCGCGAGGAGGGTGGAACGGCGGAGTAAAAGTGTGGCGCGCAACGGGACCGTCCGGCCACCGGCGATGATGGGGGGACCCCGTCATCCTGGCCCCGGAGGTCC
>VGZJ01000163.1 GCA_016872595.1 Planctomycetota bacterium | reverse complement strand
CCCATTGGGTTCCTCGGTCATTTCGGCAGGAAAGAGGCAGAAACGCTGGGAATCCCAGGGTTCCGGCGCACATGCCATGCCGAAAGTCGAAGGTCATCTGGGAAATAGGGGTCTAAGTATGTGCCCTTGTCGGGCGTGCCGTAGGGGGAGTTGCCGTCGATGTTGGCCTGCGTGCCGTTGAACTTGTCGCCCCAGTAGAAGGGCCGCGCGTTGCCCCGCCCGCCGCGACAGGCGTACTCCCATTGGTCCTCGTGTGGCAGCACGAACGTGCCGTCCTTGCCGAACGCCTTCCGCACGCCGCCGTGCGCGTTCACCTTGTTCAGGAAGCCATTCCCCACGTGTGGACCTGTCCCGGAAATCGTGTCCCACGACACCTGCTCGACCGGGAAACGCGACGTGTCCATCCCCTTCGCCTTGTTGTCCTTGATACCGTCGAACTCACTGGGGTTGTTGCCAGTGACCGCTTTCCATTGGGCCTGCGTCACCTCGTGCTTGCCCATCCAGTAGCCGTCCGTCTTGAACTTGCCGCGCTTGTCCTCGGCTTCGAGTTGCAGCCACTCCGGTTCCACCACCTCATTCGTGGACTTTAGCACCACGTCGCGCTCCGACTTTGGTGAACCGAGTTGGCACTCGCCCGCGGGCACCCAGCAGAAGGTCATCGTCACGCCGGGGGCGATCTCGACCGCGCGCTCCTCGCCGGCCTTGGGGACCACGCCTTTTGGCTCAGCTTTCTCTTTCGGGTTCGGCGCAGTGCCCGTGTCGTCCCCTTTCGGGCCGTTCTGCGCGGTCGGCTGCGTCGGCTCGGTGGGCTTGCCCGTAGGAAGCAGCGCGAGCACCACAGCTACGAGCAGGCCACACGCCAGCACACTGCCGCCCGCGAAGAGCAGGACGCGCGGCTTGCGACGTTCGGGTTCGGCTTCGACCGGTTCCAATGGCTCCGACAACGATGGGAAAACGGGGTGTGGTAGCTCTTTGGGCGTCGGGTCAATCAGCAGCACCGGCTTCGATGCGAACCCACTCGTGTCCGTTGGTTCGGACGTCTCCCTCGCCTTCTCGAGAAGCACCGCGAGGGTCGATTCCCACGCGCCCGCGTCCGTCGGCCGGCGGTCGGGGTTCAGTGCCACACTGCTGACGATCAGGTGGCGCAGTTCGGCGGGAATCTTGAGGTCGCGCAGTTCGGCGTCCGCGTCCGGGCCGGGGCCGGTCTTCAGGTCGCCCACGATCATCTGGTAGGCGATGATACCGAGGGCGTACACGTCGTCGCGCGGCGCGGGCGGGCTGCCGTACATCTGCTCCGGCGGCGCGTACAGGCGCGTGCCGGCGCTTTGTAGTGCCGAGGGCAGGCGCGCGGCCATTGCGGTCAGCCCGCCGGTGGCGCTGTCCGCGTCCGGCATCACGACGCTGCCGATGCCGAAGTCCGTGACGCGCGGGACCGTGCCGGCCATCAGCACGTTGGCCGGCTTCATGTCGCGGTGAACGAGCGGCGGGTCGAGGCGGTGGCAGGTGGCGAGCGCGCCGGCGACGGCGTGCAGGGCGCGCACGGCGCGGCCGAGGCGCTTGCCCGTCGGCAGGTCGCGCCACTCCGCGATGTGGGCCGCGAGCGTGTACCCTTCGACGAACTCGTACATCAGCCACGGCACGTTGCCGTCGAGGTTGCAGTCGAGTAGGGGGACGATGTTGGGGTGCTTGGGCGCGTACTTCATCACGCGCACGACGACGTTCTTCTCGTGCGTGACGAGCCGGTGCCGGGCCGCAGGGTCGGTGCAGAATTTCACCGCGCGGGGCTTTTGGTCGGCGTCCCATGCGTGCCGCGCCAGCCACACCTCGCCGAACCCGCCGCCGCCCAGTTTGCGCTCCAGCACCCAGCTCGAAAGGCCCGGCACCGGCTCGCCGGCCTCGAAGGTGCGCGGGGGCGTGACGCGCCGAACGTCGTCCGGCGACTGACCGCGCGTGCCTTCGGCGTCATCACTCATGGGCCGTTCTCGACGTGCAGAAGCCCCGCCCCCCAACCCGCCGCTCGACACCGCGGTTCCCACGTCGGGTTGACCCTCACTCCTGCGGGTACAGCGCGGTGCTCAGGTAGCGCTCGCCGAGGTCGGGAAGGATCACCACGATCACCTTACCGGCGTTCTCGGGGCGCTGCGCCACCTTCACCGCGGCCGTCGCCGCCGCGCCGCACGAGATGCCGCACAGCATCCCCTCTTCCTTCGCCAACCGGCGGCCCATCTCGAACGCCTCGTCGTCCGTCACCTGAACGATCTCGTCGATGACCGCGGTGTTCAGCACGTCCGGGACGAACCCGGCCCCGATGCCCTGAATCTTGTGCGGCCCCAGCGGTTTCACTTGGTCGCGCGGCACGCCCTGCACGATGTGCTGCGTCAGCACCGGGCTTTGCGCCGGCTCCACCGCGACGCACTTCACCGACGGCTTGCGGGCCTTCAGCACCTCGCCGCACCCGGTGATGGTGCCGCCCGTGCCGACGCCGCTCACGAGGATGTCGATGGTGCCGCCGGTCGCGCGCCAGATTTCCTCCGCGGTGGTCTTGCGGTGGATCTCCGGGTTCGCCGGGTTCTTGAACTGCTGCGGCATGAACGCCTTCGGCTCGCCGCCCAGCTCGTGCAGAATCTTCGTCGCCTCCGCGACCGCGCCCTTCATGCCCAGTTCGCGCGGCGTGAGGATCAGCTTCGCGCCCAGCGCCTTGAGCAACCGCTGCCGTTCGAGCGACATGCTTTCGGGCATCGTCACGGTGAGCTGGTAGCCGCGGGCGGCGCAGGTGAAGGCGAGGCCGATGCCGGTGTTGCCGCTCGTCGGCTCGACGATCATGGTCTTGGCGGTGATCTTCCCGGCCTTCTCCGCGGCGTCGATCATCGCGACGCCGATACGGTCCTTGACCGACCACAGCGGGTTGAAGTTTTCGAGCTTGCCGATGACGGTGGCCTTCGCGCCACCGACCACGCGCCGCAACTTGATGAGCGGGGTGTTGCCGAACGTCTGGGTGATGTCGTCGTAGACGTGGCCGCGGAAGCTGGTGTCGTTCGGCACGGCGGTGCTCCTTCGCGAGTAAACCGATTCGGGTTGTCAGCAATCGAGAGTGTAAGCGCCGCGCGCGGCGCGGACAAGGCGAACGCGCGCCGGTCGTTGTTCGCGGCCCGCGGGTGTGGTAGCGTGTGCGGACACGTTAAGGGGGGCCACACATGGCGCGCGACGACTACGAGGACGAGGACGACGACTTCGGGTACGGGAAGCCGGGAAGCCGGGCCGCCCGGAGCCGGAGACGTGCCCGGCGTGCGGGTGCCGGCGGTCGAAGAAGGTGTCGTTCACGTGGTGGGGCGGCGCGGTCGGCCCGGCGCTGTTCAGCCAAGTGAAGTGCGCCGACTGCGGGCAGAACTTCAACCGCAAAACCGGCAAGCCCATCGGCGCGCTGGTCATCACACTCTACTCGCTGGTGGGCGTGGTGATCGGCCTCGCGGTGCTGTTCGTGCTGCTGCGCGTGGCGAACTGACCGGCGCACACCGCACTTCACGTCCGCGTGACTTCTTGCGGCGGTTCATCCAATACGCGCGCGGTCGAGCGGAGGACGACGGGCAAAACGGCCACGGTCAACAATCCGCTCGCGGTCATCACGGCGTCGGTCAGCAGCACGGCGGAGTGCATGACGTAACCGGAGAGCGCGGCCCCGAGAAAATAGACGGCGGCGAACAGCGACGCGGCCGTGTACGTCCGAACCGAGGGGCGGCGGAGGAACAAGAACGCCAGCACGACGGTCATCTGGAGCGAGGAGTACGCGACGTGCGCCCACCCCGCGGGCAACAGCACCCCGTTGAGCGCGATCATGTGCCCGGGGTCGGTGCCGTGCTGTTGCCAGTAGGCGTGTGTGGCGACGTTCGCGACGACGGCGAGGGCGCTCAACCCGAACAGCGCCGCCCCGCGCCGCCAATCGATATCGCGCGCGGCGAAGTAATTGAACGGGATGAAGGCGAGGTCGACGACGGTGATCGTGTGGTGGCGCAGGAGTAACTCGGTCGTACCCTGCGCGCGCGCGAACACGAACTGGACCGCGACGGACACCACCGGGAGGGCCGCCAGCAGGCACCGGAACGCCGGGGACGGCTCGGCCCCGCGCGCGGGACGGGTCGGATCGGGTAACGAAAGCATCGGAAACCTACTTGGGCGAGAGGTGGTAACGCCTGTCGAAGTCGATTGCGGCGCGACACTGGTGCGCGCGGCGCAGGCGCGCGTGCCAAATCCAGCCTTCCATCTGGCAGACGTACAAAAGGATTCCCCACGCCGCGAGCGTCTTGAAGGTTGGTACGCCGACGAGTTCGATGAGCCGCACGGACATCTCGGGCAATTGGATACAGGCACCGAGCACTCCGAGAACGACCAACCCGCAGATGTTCCGCCCCCACTTCCACCACCCGGCGATGGAGTTCCGCGTGATGCGGAGCTGTTCGAGTTTGGCGTACTCGCGCCCTGCCGTGTACTCCTTTTCCGCGACGGCCGACGCCCGGTTCACTTGCGGGCACAGAAACAGCAACCAACCGAAGTGGTCGACAACCCACAGGCACACGAACAGCCACACGAGGTAGTCCGGCGTCAACCGACCGAAGTGTTGCAGGGCACAGATAACGAAGAAAATCAGAAACAGTAAACCGATCGCTACAAACGAACCTGACCGGATGAGGACCCCGCGCCGCGGATCGTGGGTGTACAGTTTGCACTGCGCTTTGAGGTCGAGCGGGCACCCGGCCGCCCAACAAAACAGGTAGAAAGCCAGCGTCAGTGAGACGAGTAAGTCGGGATCCGCCTTGGTCAAGAGCGTGAGGACGTGCGGGCCGAGTTTCAGAAAACAAAACACCGTGAACGGGATCCCCGTCACCAGCCAGATGTACTTGAGCCACCACTCCTCAACAGGTTTCACCGCGCTGCTTGGTTCGGACACGGGGTTCCCTCAAAAAGTTCTGTACTCTCGCGCCACCTGTATTCCGAGTTCGTCACATCACCCGAGATATTCAAACTGCCGCGCCACGCCGTTGCCCCGCGCCGCGCCGCTTACCACGATAGCAGCATGACGACCATTCGCGAAGCGACCTCTGCTGATTGGCCGCGCGTGTGGGCGCTGTTCCAACTGGCGGCGGCGCGCGGCGATGTATTCGCCTACGACGACGCGACCACCGAGGAGACCGCGCGCAAGTTGTGGTTCGACGCGCCGGCGGTGTGCTTCATTTGTGAAGTGGGCGGCGCGTTCGCGGGGACGTACTACGTGCGCCCGAACCAGCCGGGCCGCGGCGCGCACGTCGCCAACGCCGGCTATCTGGTCGAACCGGCCTTCCGCGGGCGCGGGCTGGCCGTCGCGCTGTGCGAACACTCGCTCGAAACCGCCCGCGCGCGCGGCTTCACCGCGATGCAGTTCAACTTCGTAGTCAGCACGAACGCCGCGGCCGTGCGCGCGTGGGAGCGGTGCGGGTTCGCAACGGTCGGGCGCGTGCCGCGCGCGTTCCGCCACGCGGAGCTGGGCCTCGTCGACGCGCTCGTGATGTACCGCGACCTTTAACACCGATGGAGGATGGGCCGTGCCGAACTGGACCGTGGCCGGGGTGCAGATGAACTGCGCGCTCGGCGATGTCGCCGCGAACCGCGCCGCGGTCGCCCTCAAGCTGCGCGAGGCCGCGGGGCGCGGCGCGAAGCTCGTCGTGTTCCCGGAGTGCGTGCTGACGGGCTACGGGTTCGCCTCGCGCGCCGACGCCCGCGCCGCGGCCGAACCGCTACCGGGACCGAGTACCGACTTACTCGCCAAGGAGTGCGCGAAGCTCGGCGTGTGGGCCGTCGTCGGGATGCTCGAAGCCGCGCCGGACGGCAAGCTCTTCAACGCTTGCGCGCTCGTCGGGCCGCGGGGCTTTGTGGCCGGCTACCGCAAGGCGCACCTGCCGTGCCTCGGCGCGGATCGGTTCACCGACCCTGGCGACCGGCCGTTCGCGGTCCACGACCTCGGCGGGCTGAAGATCGGCATGAACATCTGCTTCGACGGCAGCTTCCCCGAGTCCGCCCGCATCCTGACGCTGCTCGGCGCGGACCTGATCGTTCTGCCGACCAACTGGGCGACCGCGGCGCGGAAGATGGCCGAACTGGTCTCCGCGGCGCGGGCGTGGGAGAACCACGTCTACTACCTCGCGGTGAACCGCGTCGGCGACGAGAGCGGGTTCCGCTACATCGGCCTCAGCTCGGCCGCGGACTACATGGGCAACGTGCTGCACTTCGCCCCCGAGGGCGAAGAGGCGATCTTCACTATCGAGGTCGATCCCATCGCGGCGCGGCAGAAGCGCGTCGTAACGTGCGCGGGCACCTACGAGATCGACCGCGTGAACTGGCGACGCCCGGAACTGTACGGCCCGCTGGTCGAGAACCCCGGCGCGTTCAAGGGGCACGGCCACACGTAGCGCGCGGCGCGCGGTTGCCCTTGACGCCGGCGCGCCCGCCCGGTTCTACTCTGCGCGGGTCTCTGCGCCTCAACCGGGATACGCACATGGCTACGGCCACGGACACGGCCCCCGCTCCAGTCCCCGTACCCGCGGACCCGCTGCGCCACGTCTGGCAGGTGCCGGTGCTGCTGCTCGGTGCGGGGGTGTTCGTCTCGGCGTGGCAGGGCTGGCTGCCGCTGGGCCGCTCCGACCCGGCGTCGGAGTTCGCGCGCGACGTGGCCGCGCTCAAGACCGGGTACGACCGCGCCGCCCCGGACCCGGTCGAGTTGAAGGGCCTGTTGACCACGGTCGCGGCCGGCGTCGAGGCGTTCCCCGAACAGGGCGCGCTGGCCCGGTTCCACCTCGGCAGCGGGTACGCGCGGCTCGCGGAACTGACCGCACCGCCGGACGAGGCCCGCGGGTACTGGGCGCTCGCGCACCAGCACTTCGGGCAGATCGCGCCCGGCGCGGAACAGAAGTTCCGCGACGCCGCGGACCCGCCGCGGCTGGCGTTCCGGGCAGCGAAGGCCCGCGCCGCCGTCGGGCTGCCGGCGAACGCACCGCCCGCCGACCTCGCGCTCCTGCTCGCGGTGCTGTCCGGCCCGCCCCCGCCGGGCGAAGAGGCCGGGGAGACGCACCGGCTGATCGCCGACCTCGCGCTGCGCCAGACCCCGCCGGACCTCGCGCGGGCGAAGGGCGCGCTCGCGCAGTACGTGCAGGGCACCGGCACCGCGACGCCCGCCGCGGCCGTCGCGCGCGGCCGGTTGCGGCTGGGCGAACTGTACCTGCAAACCAACGACCCCGACGCCGCGCGCGCGGTGCTGAAGGACATCGGCGGCGAGGCCCCGGCCGACGTGGTGGCCCCGGCGAAGGCGCTGCTCGCGCGCGTGCTGATGAGCGAGGCCAACTGGCCCGCCGCCGCGAAAGAACTGGAAGACCTGCGGAAGCAACCGGGCCTGCCGCCGGCGGCCCGGCACAGCGCCGCGTACCAGCTCGCCGTGTGCAAGCTCCAGTCGCGCGAGCCGGAGGCGGCGCGCCCGCTGTTCGAGGAGGTCGTGCACGGGGGCGGCCCGGAGGCCCGAATCGCCGGCATTCAACTCGCCGACCTGTACCTGAAGAGCACCGACCCGCTCCAGCACCGCCAAGCGGTCGGCCTCCTCGTCGGCGCGATCAAGGATTTGCGCGACCCGAAGGACCTGAACCCGGATTTGTTGCCCCTGAACGAAGTTCAAGCCGTGTTCGAGCTGGGGATCACGACGCTCTTGGCCGACGGCGTGCATGACCACGCCTACCGCGTGGCGCAAGAGTACGCGGCGGTGTCGGCCACCGGGCGCGACCGCGAGAAGCGGGCCGAGGTGCTGGCCGCGTGGGGCGCGGCGATGCAAAAGGACAAGGTCGAGCCGGCGCGCTGGAAGAACAAGTACAAGGGGGCCGCCGACGAGTTCGCCGCGCTCGCCGCGTTCCAGCCGAAGACCGAGGGGCGCATCGAACTACTGCGGCGCTCCGCGGCGCTGGCGCGGCTCGCGGGCGAGCACGAGACCGCGGCCACGCGCCTCGAGGAAGCGATCCGGCTCCCCGGCATCCCGGACGCCGTGTTCGGGCCGCTCGGCGTGGAACTGGCCGACGCGATGTTGGCCGCGGGGCGCACCGACGTGTGGAAGGTGCTGCGCGACGTGATGGCGCGGGGCACCCCGATGGCGACCGCGACGCGCTACCGGCTCGCGCGCCAGTTTGTAGACACGCGGCACCCCGACCTCGTGCGGGTCGGGCGCGCGCTGTTCGAGCAGATCGCCACGCAGCAGAACGTCACCCCGGCCGAGCGCGAGTACCACGAGCGCGCGCTCACGGAACTGGCGAACGCCCTGATCCGCGAGGGGAACTTCGCCGACGCCGAGAGCCGCCTGCGCGCGCAACTGGCGCAGTACCCGAACGGCCCGGAGGCGGGGCTGGCGAAACTGCTGCTGGGCGTGTGCCTGCTCCAGCGGGCCGCGCCGCTGAGCGCGCCGACCGCCACCGCCGCGCAACTCGCCGACGCCGCCAAGATGCGCGCCGAGGCCGCGGACCTGTTCAAGAAGATCGTGACCGAGTGCGACGAGGTCGAGCGCCGCAACACGGGCAAGCTGCCCGACCGCGAGGCGTGGCTCCGGCTCCAAGCCGGGCTGCGCGTGCTGCAAACCTACCAGCAGATGCGCACCCCCGCGGCCTCGCGCGCGCTCATCGCGGAGGCCGCCACCCTGATGGAGCGGCACCGCGGCACCGTCGAGGAACTCATCATCTGGAGCCTCGTGTACCACGCCTTCAAGCAGTTGAACGACACCGGCAAGGCGCTGGAGGTGCGCGACCGGATGCGCGACGTGTTCGACAAGCTACTGCCGTCGGCGTTCCCGCAAAAGGACGGCGAGTACAGTCGCGACTACTGGCTGAAGGTGTGGTTCACCGACCCGAAGTGACGCGCGCGGCCCACACCTCTACCCCACCGGAGGGGGTTGCAGGGGGAACGTGCGTTCCCCCTCACCAACTGATGGGGGAGAGGTCGGCCCGGCTTTGCGGGCCGGGTGCGGGGGAGCCGAGCGACTGAAGCGAGATACGCGAAGCGCGATTGAGTGGGGCCGCGCCCCCGCACCCGCCGCCCCAAAGCGGGCGGCGACCTCTCCCCCACCAAAGCGTGGGGGAGAGGTGTGTCCAACACCTTCGCGTCGCGCCCACCAAAATGGCACGCGGGAAGGAGCGGCGGCCGAGCTTACTTGAGCGCAACGAGCGCGGCGGTCGCGGCGGCGAACGCCACCGTGCCGATCAGCCCGGCGAGGGCGAGGCGCTTCCACTTCCGCAACTCGCGAGCGGCGTCGGTCGCCTCAACGACCTCGGACACGTCGAGGCCCGCGGTGCTCTCGGCTATGGCCGCCGCCGCCAGCGGCGGGAGCTTCCCCGACCGCCGCCCGGCGCGGTCCGGGGCGCTCACGAACGGCACCAGCGCTTGCACCACTTCGGCCGCGGTCGCGTAGCGGTCGGCCGGGGCCTTCGCCAGCATCCGCGCGACCACGTCCGCGAGCGGGTCCGGCACGTCCGGGCACACGTCGCTGGCCCGCGGCGCGTCGGCGAGGCTGTGCGCCAGCATCTTCGCCGCGGTCGTGCCCTCGAACGGCGGCCGACCGGTGAGCAGGTGGTACAGCGTCGCGCCGAGGTTGTAGATGTCGGAGCGGTGGTCGGTCGCTTCGCCCAGAAGCTGTTCGGGGGCCACGTAGTCCGTGGTGCCGTGTACGTCGCCCGATTTGCCCGACGCGCCGGTGGCGAGCTTCGTGCCGGAGTCCTCGAAGAACTGCGCGAGGCCGAGGTCGAGAATCTTCACGATCCCGTCGCGCCCGACGAGCAGGTTCGCGGGCTTGATGTCGCGATGGGCGACGCCCTTGTCGTGGGCGTGTTGCAGCCCGGCCGCGGCCTGCACCGCGTAGCTCACGGCCTCGCCCACCGAGAGCCGCCCGCCGGCCGCGAGCGCCCGGTCGAGCGTCTCGCCCTCGATGTATTCGAGCACGAGGAAGTGCGTGCCCTTATCGCACGACACGTCGTAGGCGTGAACGACGTTCGGGTGGTCGAGGGCCGCGGCGGCGCGGGCCTCGGCGTAGAACCGCTCCACGCCGGCCGGGTCGAGCGCCTGCTTCGCCGGCAGCACCTTCAGCGCGATGCGGCGGCGCATGGTCACGTGCTCCGCGAGGAACACCTGCCCCATGCCGCCCGCACCGATCTGGTTCAGGATGCGGTACGGGCCGAGCTTGAACCCCTTGTGCTTGCCCTGAAGGATCAGCCGCGCTTGGAACGGCGTGAGGATGCCGGCCTGCACCAGCCGCGTGGCGGTGTCGGGCGCGGTCGTCGGCACCGGGCCGGCGCTGGTGAGGAACCCGTCGATCACGTCGTCGTCGGCGATCTCGGCGCGGCGCACGAGCGCCAGCACAGCGTCGCCGGTACGAGGGGGTTCGGGCATTCGAGACACCCTGAGATGATGACGAACACTTCGGCCGCGCGGAAATGGCTCGCGTTCGCGCCCGGTGGGAGATGGTATGACCGGGAGAGCGAACCGCCCAGACCGCACAAGCGTCCCGTTCCTGTATCGGGCGGGCAACGGGCGGAACCCGCACCAAACGCCAGAATCGCACACCGCGCGGCCCGTGTCAAAGAGTTGTCGCAAAAGACTTACAGCGCCCCCGCCAGCCGGAGCAGCACCACCACCACCGCGCCGGTCAGCAGCGGGGCGGCAACGCGTTTCGCCAGCTTGAACGGGTTCGTGCCGGTCAGCGCCGCGCACATCAGCAGCACCGCGCTCACCGGCGACATGGTCCGCCCGGCCGCGCTGCCCAGCGACACCAGCGCGCCCACCGACACCGGGTCGAGGCCGAGCGCGACCGCGGGGCCGTGGAAGAACCCATACAGGCTCTGCGTCGCGGCCATGCCGGACCCGCTGATGGCCGCGAACCCCAGCGGCACGAAGCACGCCAGCGGCTGCATCAGGCCGGGCGCGCGCTGGATCAGTTCGCCCAGCGCCCGGGCCACGCCCGCCGCTTCAATCGCCTTGCCGAAGCACGTCGCGACCACGATCAGGCTGACGACGTTCGCGAACCCGTAGCCCGCGCCGGCGAAGAACTCTTTCACGCAGTCGCGGGCCTTGTTCGGCGTCACCAGCGCCGCGACCAGCACGCCGATCAGCATCGCGAGGCCGATGAGCCGCGTGCTGTACGCCGCGTCGCGCTCGCCCTTCGCGTTCAGCGCCATCACCCACGCATCGGGGACGTCGAACGCGCGGTACGGTGCGGGCAGGCTGGTGGCGAACAGCAGCACCAGCGGCACCAGCGGCACGAGGGCCTTGAGGACGTTGATGCGCTCGGCGGGGGGAGAACCTCCCCTCCCCGGCCCCCCCTCCCTAAAGGGAAGGGTGGAGTCGGAACTTGCGCGCGCCGCGGACGTTTCCGGTGTGGTCTTGTCTTGCTCCCCCTTCCCTTCAGGGAAGGGGGTTGGGGGGTTAGGTTCTTCGGGCCGCCGCTCCCACCACACGCTCAGCCCCCAGATCACCGCGGTAGCGACCGCGAGTTGCGTGAACACCAGCGGCGGCAGGTAGCGGGTCGCCTGTGTGGTCGAGTCCACGCCGGTTTTGTTCGCGACCGTGAGCAGTTCCGGCGCGCCGGGGTTCAGCAGTTCGCCGCCCACCGACGCGCCGAGCAGCAGACACGCGCCGACGGTCGCCATCGAGTACCCGGCGGCGCGCATCAGCGGCACCACGACCGCGCCGAGGCACACCGCGGTACTCGTCTGGCTCACCAGCGGGATGTTGACGAGGAACCCGACGCACACCACACCGGGCACGAGCAGCCCGCGCACCGAGCGCAGCGGCTTCACCAGCAACAGCACGAGGTGGCGCTCGCACCCGGTGTGCTTGAGGACGTAGGCGAAGCCCATCGCGGCGCAGATGGGGACGACGAACTTCTCGTTAGAGAACGTCGCGAGGAACTCGCGCACGACGGTGGCGACCGCGCCGGCCCCGTGCGCCGCGCCGGTCGCGCCGGCCAGTTCCGCCGCGCCCGCGATCAGCAGCGCCGCGGCCAGCAGCACGAGGCGCACGTCCCAGCCTTTGACGATGAGGGCGATTGCGCCGGCGACGGCGACCGCTGCGACCGCTCCGGGGAACCAGTCCATGCGCGCTCCGTGTGAACTTGTGCCGGGCGCGCCGCGCGCGCGCGATGCGCGGCGCGGCGCGGCCCCGCGCTGAGAGTTACCGCCAAATCGAGTGAAGTCAACTAGCGGGGCGAAAAAAGTTGCCAATAGTTGAGGGTAACAACCCCGCGGGAGGGCGCGCGATGAAGAACGATGCGAAGCTCGGCATGTTGGCCGGCGTGCTAGGCGTGATCGTCGCCGCGGTACTGTTCGCCAACAACCCGCCGCCCCCGGACGCGCGCCCGCAGGCCGCCGCGCCGCCCGAACCGAAGCCCAAGCCCGCGCCCACCGCGACCGCAGTGCCGTCGCCCGCGCCCGACGCGGAGCAGCCCTCGACGCCCGTCGTGCGCACGCGCAAGGAACCCGACGCGCAACCGGCCTCGCGCTCCGGGCTGGCGGAAGAGGAACCGTAGCCGCGCGGCGCTACACGCGCCGCGCCACAAAAACCTCGACGGTCGTTTCTCGCGCGCCGTGTTCGCGCGGCGCGCCTTCCAGCTCTTCAACGGGCGTGCCGTGGCGCGACGGCGGCGCGCTCGCGCGGTTCACGGTGCGCCCGGCGTGGCGGACCACGAACCCCGTTGCTTCCCCCACTTCCACCGCGGACACCGGGCCGGCGAACTCCGGCTCGAACCCGTGCGCCGGGCCGAACGCGGCGCGTAGCCGCGCGCGGACGTGCGCCCGCGCCGACACCGCCCGCAGCGGCCACTCGCGGCCCATTTGCTTCGCGCTCAGCATCAGCTTCAACAGCGCCGCGTTCAGCGCGCGCAGGCGAACGGGGTCGGCGCTCGCGGCCATGACGCCGCGGGCCAGCGCGTCCGGGTCGAGCGCGCCGGGGCGCGTCAGCCCGGCATACGGGCCGAGGTCGGCCGTCAGCGGGTGGCGCGCCGGCTCCAGCATCCCCACGAACCGCGCGAACGCTTCCCACTGCACCGCGAGCACCTCGTCGAACTCGTCGGCCGCGGGCAACAGCGCGCGCTGTGCGTCGGTTAGCACTTCGATCAATCCCGTGTCGCGGGCGAAGTTCGTGAGCGGCAACTCGCCCCCGGCGATCAGTTCGGGGAACAGGCAATCGGGACTGGTGGCGAGGTCGAGGAAGTGAACGACCGCGCCGCCGGGCCGCAGGACGCGGGCCAGTTCGTCGCGCACCGGCGCGAGGTCGGGCACGGTGTCGAACACGCACAGCGCCAGCACCGCACCCACTTCGCCCCCGGCGAACGGCAGCGCCGACGCCTCGGCGCGCACCGCCCGCGCGTCGGGATACCGCGCGCGCAGCCCTTCGAGCAGCGGCTCCGAAGGCTCGGTGTGTGTGGTGCGTGCCGCAAGGTCCGGCGGCAGCCACGCGCGCAGCGCGCCGCCGCCAGCGCCGATCTCGACGACCGGCGCGGGCGACGGCGGGAGGAACTTCGCGAGGGTCGCGCGCACGACGCGCCGCACGAGCGCCTCCCACGGCGCGCGGACCCGCGCGAGGTGGTCGATCAGCGCCGCGTCGCGCCAGCGGTCCAGCGGGGAAGGGAGCATGAAATCAGAAGAGGATTGGCCACAAAAAGGCACAAGACACACAAAAGAAAACCCAAGACAGATCACGAGACAGAACAGAGCGATAACGACGTAGTGCCTTGAACCCTCTTTCTGTCCTGTCTGCTGTTTTCTTTCAACGATCCGCGAGAGGGCTAGAAGGTAGCGTATTCTGTGTGTAAACTCTTGCGTGATCATCTTTTCGCTGGAGGCGGCTCAAACGTGGAGGTCGGCAGGATGCCTTACCACTGGCCCAAGGATACCGATTTCGCCCTCCTGGAACTCGACGTTCTCGATCGGGATTGCCCCTTCTGCGGGCGTCTGATGCACATCTGTGACCACCGATACCGGCACTT
>VGZJ01000162.1 GCA_016872595.1 Planctomycetota bacterium | reverse complement strand
GCGGGGGCCGGGGCGGGCGCGGCCGGCGCGGGGCCCGACGGGAGCCACGGCAGCGAGCCGTCGCCGGCCGATTCTTGTGACTCGAAGTCGAAGGCGTTCTTGGCGGGCTGAGGGGCCGGCGCGGGGGCCGCCGCGGTAGGGGCCGGGGCCGGCGGGGTCACGACGGGGGCCGCGGGCGCGGTGCCCGCGTCGTCGGCTTTGGCCTTCGTGCGCACCATCGCCCCGCAGTTCTTGCACTTCACCGCTTGCCCCATCCACTGCGCCGGGATGCGCAGCACGTTCTTACACTGGGGGCAAGTGGCCCGCACGGTCGCTTCCATCAGTGGCCTCCGGGCTGGGCGCGCGGTGGGTGTCGGGTGCGCGCGACGGAACGTCCTTTAGAGGATAGCTTATCAGATTCAGTTCCGAGAAGTCGCGTCCAATTCGCGCCCCGCGGTCGCGCCGCACATGAAACCCCGGAGTGGGGCCGAAGGTTCGGTTCTTGCCGCGCGCCCCCTCGCCCGGCATTCTGACAGGGACAACTTCTTCTCGCGGGGCCAATCATGCAGATCGTGTTGATCGAGGGCGACGGGATCGGCCCGGAAGTGACGCAGGCCGCGTGTCGGGTGGTCGCCGCCGCGAACGTGAAGGTCGATTGGGTGAAGGCCGCGGCCGGCATTCCCGCGGCCGAGCAGTTCGGCGAACCGCTGCCCGAAGAAACGCTCGAAATGATCCGCCGGTACCGCGTCGCGCTCAAGGGGCCGTGTACGACGCCCGTGGGCAAGGGCTATCGCTCGATCAACGTGCGCCTCCGGCAGGGGTTGGAACTGTTCGCCAGCGTGCGCCCCGTGAACACGCTGCCCGGTATCAAGACGCCGTATGAGAAGGTGGACCTGATCGTCGTGCGCGAGAACACCGAGGGGCTGTACGCGGGCCTCGAACACGAGGTGGTGCCGGGCGTGGTCGAGAGTGTGCGGCTCATCACGCGCCCCGCGGCCGAGCGCATCGTGCGGTTCGCGTTCGAACTGGCCCGGCACCGCGGCCGGCGCATGGTCACGTTCTGCCACAAGGCCGACGTGATGCGCCTCTCGGACGGCCTGTTCCTCGAGTGCGCGCGGCAGGTCGCCGATGATTACCCGTTCATCCGCTTCGAGGAGAAGCCCATCGACAACGTGTGCCTCGAGATGGCACTCGACCCGAGCGAGTTCGACGTACTGGTGATGGAAAACCTCTTCGGCGACGTGATCTCGGACCTTGCGGCCGGGTTGGTTGGCCCGGCCGGGCCGGGCGGCGGTCTGGGCCTCGTCCCGGGGGCGAACTACGGGACGCGGTTTGCGGTGTTCGAGGCGGTCCACGGGAGCGCCCCGGACATCGCGGGGAAGGGTGTGGCGAACCCCATCGCCGTCATCCGCAGCGCCGCCATGATGTTGGAGTACGTGGGCCGCGGCGACGCGGGGGCGCGCATCGAAGCCGCCGTGATGAAGGCACTGAAGGTCGGCATCGGTCTGACCCGCGACCTCGGCGGCGACGGGAACACGAACACCCTGACCGAGCAGATCATCAAGCACTTGGCTGTGTAGCGCGCACGAAAACCGGGCGCGCAATAGTCGGTGTCTACACGCCGCGCGTCGGTTTTTTTGGCAACTTCGTCAAAAGATTTCGCGCCGGCACCGTTCTCTGTGCAGAGCACAACCCCACGCTCTCTCAGAGGACGACTCTCCATGTCTCGCCAAGTCTCTCGCACCCCGTCGCAAAACGCTTTCGCCGAAGCGTGCCGCAAATACGCCTTCAACGTCGCGTTCGCGCGGCTGTGCAGCCACGGCACGCCGCTCGAAGTGGCCCGCGACCGCGCCGAAGAAGCCGCCCAAGAGGCGTACCTGCGGTTGCACGCCCGCGGCGGCCGCGCCCGCTATTCATCGGACGCCCACTACAAGAACGCGATGGCTCGCGCCGCGGTCAACTGGCTCATCAGCTACGTCCGCAAGAGGGCGCCGGGCGCGCTCGGCGAACACGACCCGTGCGACCCGATCTCGCTGTTCGACCGCGCCGACACCGACAACGACTGCACCCTCGAGTTGCTCCGCGCCGCGCTCGCCGACCTGCCCTCCGCCGACCGCGACCTGATCCGCCTGAAGTACGAAAAGAACCTGACCCTCCAGCAGATAGCCCGGCGGCAGAGCAGCACGCTGAACAAGGTCTGGTACCGGCTGAACACGATCCGCGACCAACTGCGCCGCAAGATCGAGGGCCACCTGTAACGCGGCCACAGGCAACGAACGGAAGAACTCACCGGCGCGCCAATCCTCGGCGCGCCTTTCGCTTCACCGATACCTGCCCCCCATTCACATCGCCCCCGCCCGAGCGCACCGCCGGGAGGTGCCAAATGGCCGGACCCAATCCCGTTGCGTGGATGAACGACCGCAACGCCTGTATTACGATCGCGATGACCGCACTCGCGGACAGCCTTGAACACAGATTCTTGGACTACCCGCTCGTGCGCCCGCTCGCCCGCGAACTTGCAGCCGATGTCGTGGCCGCGGTGGGCCGCGCACTGAACGAGTTGCACGACGAGAGATTCTTCGACGACCCGCCGCGCCTCCGGCGGTACGCTCAGATACTGGGGCGGCGGCTCGTGACGCGCACGTTGCTGATCTCGCGCGCCGTTCAACCGCTTCTCACGAGCCTCGCCCGGAGCCACAGTATCACAGACCGCGAGCTCTACCGCTTCGTGCAATACGCCTACCGCGACTGCCTCTCCGTGGCCGACATTGCCGAACTGATGGGCTACCCGCCGACCGCGGCCCGCGCGTGCGTAACGGCCGCGGCCGAGGTGTGGCGCGAGCGTGTGTGGGCGGCGTCCGACTACGCCCCGTGCGTCGAGAGCTTTCCCCTGCCGGACGCTCTGCGCTAGCCGCGCATCATCACCTGCGCCGGGTTGATAGCCCGATACTTGCCCTTGTTCGCGGTGATCTCAAACGCCCGCGGCACTTCGCTCAGCCCGTGAAGAACGTGCGTGATGGTCGGCTTCAGGCGCACGCGCCCGTTGGCGACGAGGCGCACGGTGTGTTCGAGGTGGCCGAGCGTGCTGATGTCCGGGAACAGGTAGCGCAGGCTGCGCTCGCGGAGCAGGTCGACGTTCACTTCGAGCGGGCCGCCGAACCACGACACGCCGATGATCTTCCCGCCGCTGCGCACCGCGTCGATGGCGTTCAGCAACGATCGGTTCCCGGCCAGCCCCTGCTTGGGGCTGCCGCCGGCGCACTCGAACACCACGTCCGCGCCGTTGCTCTCGGTCAGGTCGCGGATCGCCGCCACCGGGTCGCACGTCTTGGCATTGAGTGCGTGATCCGCGCCCAGTTCGCGCGACATCGCGCACGCCTCGTCGCGCACATCGACGGTGATGATCTTGCCCGCGCCACTAATCCGCGCGATCTGCATGCACTCCAACCCCATGCTCCCTTGCCCGAGAACCGCGACCGTATCGGCCAACTTAAGTTCGGCAGTTTCGACCGCGGCGACGCTATCGCTGAGCGATTGCAGGCACGCCGCTTCGCTATCGCTGATGCGCTCGTCCACGAGCGTGAGCGCGATTTCGGGAACGCGGGCGCGCTCGGCGAAACAGCCGGGCAGGTCGAAGCCGATCACCGGCCCCTTCCGGCACAAGTTGCCGCGTTCCGACAGGCACAACGGGCACGCGCCGCACGGCAGTTTCGCCCGCGCCGCGACGCGGTCGCCGACCTTCACGCGCGTCACGCCCGGCCCGACGTCCAGCACCGTCGCGCAGAACTCGTGCCCGAAGAGTTGTACCGGCGCTTCCGTGTCGAGCCGGCGCTTGACGCGATCGTACGCGAGCGTGGGGATGCCCTGCGCGAGCTGCGCCTCGGTCACGCTCGGCTGAACGCAAATCGGCTCAACGATCACGTGGCCCGCGCCGCACTCCGGTTCCGGCACGTCGTCGAGCCGCAAGTCACCGAACGCATGGAACCGCCAAGCTTTCATGTCGAGGCCCCCGGCGCGAACTTCTGGAGCGCGTGGCAGCCGGCGGGCACCAGCCCGCGGCTGCCGCCGGCGCTCCACGTCACCTCCGCGACGTACACGTTGCCGCGCGAGTCGGTGCAGATGTCGTGCGGGGCGAAGAAGTCGCCGGGCGCGGTCGGGTTCGTGCCGCCGCCCCAGCGCGCGATCAGGTTGCGATTCGCGTCGAACACGCTGACGCGCCCGCCGGTCGCGTCCGGCGTAGGCGGCTTCGTGCCCGGCCACATCCCGGCCCGGTAGCCCAGCTCCGCGACGAAGAACTTCCCGTCGCGGTCGATGAACACCTGCGACGGCCGCGCGAGGTCGGCCCACTCGGATACGAACGCGCCGGTCGGCGTGAAGAGCTGAATGCGGCTGTTCTCGCGGTCTGCGACGTACACGAGCCCGTCGCGGTCGATGGCGATGCCGTGCGGCACGTGGAACTGCCCCGGTCCCACGCCCGGTTCGCCCCACGAGAACAGCAGCGCGCCGGTCGGGGCGAAGACGTGGACGCGGGCGTTCCCGTAGCCGTCGCTGATGTACAGGTTGCCGTTGGGCGCGACCGCGAGGTTGGTGGGGTAGTGGAACGGCGGGCCGGCGTGCGTGACGGTGCGGAAGTCGATGCTCGTTGCGCCCGTATCGGACGGTTTGCCGTGCGTGCCGAGCGTGAAGAGCAGTTCGCCGAGCGGCGAGAACTTGCGAACCGTGTGGCCCATGTCGTCGGTGCAGTACACGCAATCGTCCGGCCCGACGGTGACGCCGTGCGGCCGAACGAACATCGTCGCGTCCCACGATTCGAGCCGCGCGCCGTCGGGGTCGAAGACGAGCAGCGCGTGCGGGTCGCGAGCGAACACGAACACCCGGTCGCGCGAGTCGGTGGCGATGCCCGCGACCTCTTTCCAGTCGGCACGAGTGGGCCAGTCGGGGGCGGGGGTGTATGTGGGCATCGTGTCGTGATTGTAGCCGCTTGCGGCTTCGCGAGCGCGCGTTACTCCACCCGGTACGCCAGCGCGTGCGGCGCGCCCTTGTTGAGCGCGTCGAGTGCCCACGCCTCTGTCGCGCGGGCGAGGCAATCGAGTACCGCGCGGCCGCGCACGACCTGTAGCCGGTGCTTCATCAGTTCGAGGGCGGTCTCCGCCTTCGGGCTGACGGCGAGCAACGTTCGCGCGGCCTCCTCGAACTGCGTCGGGCCGAGTTTCTTGGCGTCGTCGTCCGCGAGCGCGAGGTAGTCGCGGCACAGCTTTTCGGTCGCCGCGCCCGGGCACTTCGCCAGCGCCGGGAACACCACCATCTTCACGCGGAAGTCGGTCCACGCCCTCGGGTTCTTCCAGCGCGGGTCGATCACGGGTTCCAGCGCCACGTCGTCGCGCCACAGCGCGAATCGAGCGACCGCGACCGCGTTCGGGGCGCGGCGCTCGATGAGCGCGCGAAGCGCGGTCGCCCCGTCGAACCCGTGGTACATCCAGTCGCGGTGCAGGCTGCGCTCGCGAACGCGCAATTCCAGCGCCGCGAACACGTCCTTTGAAGGCGCGGCCAGCGCGAACGTGGAGTCGGCGGCGCGGGCCCGCGCGCGGATCGCGGCCCCGGACATGAGCCGGCCGGGGTAGCTGGTGGCGGGCTTGTCCCAGTCGTCCGCGGCGCGCAGCCGCGCGATCAGGTCGGCCTCGCGCTCCAGCTTTTCGGCCTCGCGCTCGATGCGCCGGCGCGCGACCGGCTCCGCGGGGAGCTTCGCGAACTTGCGCCCGAGCGCGTGCGCCACCCCGCGCGGGTCGTCCACGATGACGTGATCGCCGGGTTTCTTCAGCACCGCGGCGATGGCGTCGGGGAACACCTCGCCGCGGTCGAGGAACAGCCCGCCCTTGTAGCGTTGCGGCTTGAACCGCGCGTCCTTCAGGATCACGCCGCCGGTGTCGGCGTTCGCGAACGCGACGTGGTCCCACATGTCGAGCTTCGTGAGCAGTTCCGCAATGGCGCGGTCGAGGCCGGGGCGCTTGATGTCGAGGTGCATCAGCCCCGCGTGAGCCTTGTGCAACTCGAACACTTCTTCGAGCGTCGGGATGCGGCACTGCTCGCCGAACTTGTGCGCGTCGCGCCAGCGGAACCGTTGCAGTTCGGCCCACGTATAGTCGCACACGTCGCCGTAGGCGAACAGGTGCCGGTCGAGCATGTCGTCGTGGAACACGACGAGCACGCCGTCGCTCGTCATGCGGATGTCGATCTCGTTGCCGTCCGCGCCGAGGAGGAACGCGGCCCGGTACGCTTCGAGCGTGTTCTCGGTCGCGTGCTCGGACGCCCCGCGGTGGCAGATGATGCCCGGCCCCTTGCGCCGCTCCGCGACGCGCTCGTGCCGCTTCTTGGTTTCGTCCGGTGTCTCGGCCGCGCGCGCGGGAAGTGCGACCGCGAGCAACAGGAGCGAGAAGGAGAGGCGGAGCATGACGGACCTCACGCGCGTTCGCGGCGGCGCTGTGATCTGACGAGTGCGTCCTTCGCGACGCGTGGCAACTTCTTGATGGCGAGTTCGCGGCGCAGCGCGTCGCCGTGGCTCGGCGCGGGTTCGTGGTACACCATCTTCACCGGGCGGCGGGCGCGTGTGTACTTGGACGCGGTGCCGGCGTTGTGCTGCGCCAGCCGCCGCGCCGGGTCGGTGGTGATGCCGGTGTACAGCGAGCCGTCGGCGCACCGCAGCACATAAACCCACCAATGCGATTCCGTTCGCGCCACTGCTCTGCTCCGTCAGAAATACCCGCAGAAAACGCTGATAAGACGCAGATCAAATCGGAGCAGAGCATAGCAGAAGAGTTTTGACAGGATCACAGGATTGACAGAGATTGAAGACAGTGCGGGCCTCTCTTCATCCTGTTTGATCTTGTGATCCTGTCAGAACTCTTCTGCCCTCTACGCCAACACACCGTCGAGGACGTGGCCGTGAACGTCGGTGAGGCGGCGGGCGGTGCCGTTGTGGTAGAACGTTAGTTTCTCGTGGTCGAGGCCGATGAGGTGCAGGATCGTGGCGTGCAGGTCGTAGATGGTGGCCTTCTTCTCGGCCGCGGTGTAGCCGAAGTCGTCGGTCGCGCCGTAGCTGTGCCCGCGCTTCACGCCAGCACCCGCGAACCACACCGTAAAGCCCTTCGGGTTGTGGTCGCGCCCGCTCGCGCCCTTCTGGAACGTCGGCATCCGGCCGAACTCCGTTACCCACACGACGAGCGTGTCCTTGAGAAGCCCGGTGCGCTTGAGGTCCGACAGCAGCGCCGCGCACGGCTGATCGAGGACCGCGGCGTGCGTCTCGTACTGCGGCTTCAGCGTCTTGTGGCCGTCCCAGTTGCCGACGCCCTCGCCCATCGCGTAGGAGCCGTTGAACAGCTGCACGAAGCGCACGTCGCGTTCGAGCAGCCGGCGCGCGAGCAGGCAGTTGCGGGCGAACCCGGCCTTCACCTTGTTGGCGTCGCTGGTGCCGTACTCGTCGTGAACGCGCTTCGGTTCCTTCGAGAGGTCGCCCACTTCGGAGGCGCGGAGCTGCATCTTCGCGGCCATCTCGTAACTGGCGATGCGTGCCGCGAGCTGTGTGTCGCCGGGCCGCGCCTTCGCGTGTTCGTCGTTCAGCAGCTTGAGGAAGTCGCGCGTGTCGGCGTCTTCCTTCGCGCTCACGCCCGCGGGCCGGGCAAGATGAGGGATCGGCTTGTCGGCGGTAAACGGCGTGCCCTGAAACACCGCGGGCAGGAACGCGCTGCCCCAGTTGTTCGGCCCGACCTGCGGCACGCCGCGCGGGTCCGGGATCGCCACGAACGCCGGCAGGTCGCGGTTCTCGCTGCCCAGCGCGTAGCTCACCCACGCCCCGGCGCTGGGGAACCCGTCGAGCGTGAACCCGGTGCTCATCTGGTTCTCGGCCGGGCCGTGCGTGTTGCTCTTCGCGGTCATCGAGTGGACGAAGCACATCTCGTCCGCGAGCGCCGCGAGGTTCGGGAGCAGATCGCTGACCATCTTCCCGCTCTGGCCGCGCGGCTTGAACGCCCACAGCGGTTTGACGAGGTTGCCGTTTTCGCCCTGAAAGGTGATGAGCTTTTCGTTGCCCGGGAGCGGTTGGCCGTCGCGCTTGACCAGTTCCGGCTTGTAGTCGAAGGTGTCGAGGTGGCTGACCGCGCCGGAGCAGAAGATGGTGATGACGCGCTTGGCCTTCGGCTCGAAGTGCGGCTTCCGCGGGGCGAGGTCGGCCGGCGCGCGCTCGTCGGCGCGCGCGAGCAGCGCGGCCAGCGCGACGGCGCTCGGCCCGGTCGCGGCGTCGCGCAGGAACGCGCGCCGGTTTAGGAGTGGTTGACCACACGCGGAGATCGGCAGCATAGGCGGAAATCCAACTGGGCTACAACGGGTCCGGTGTCGCGCGCCAACTCACAACGACATTAGGATCGGGACTTACACCTCTTCAATGTACACTGGTGTGAGGCCTTCGCTGAATGGGAATCCGCCCTTGAAGGCAGTCTCAAGCACCACGTTGCCGCGAACGTCGATGTAACACGACTTGTCTCGAACTTTGACGTAGGCCAGTCCGCCTTTGAAGAAACTGGCGGCGTCGAAGCGCGATTCGATGACCATTGCGCCGTTCGTGTCGATGTAGCCCCACCGACCGTTCAGTTGCACGGCTGCAAGCCCGTCGCTGAAGATGGATGCTTGGTCGTAGCTCGCCGGTATCACCACTGTTCCGTCGCGGTCCACATAGCCGCACGTGTCGGACAGAGCGAACTCGATCCGCCCGTTCGAGCAGTAGTTGCTCAGCCAATCGACGTCGCGGATTTGCACAATAGTTCCATCTTTGCGCAGCAGCGCGGGGCCGTTATCGTGCCACACGCTGACAACGCCGTCCTCAAAATCACTGGCCGAACCGAACGGGCCGAACGCGACCTCACCGGTCGTGTCGATCATGTACCAGCGGGATTCTCCCTTGCACACGCTCGCGTGGCCTTCGGCAAATGAATTCGCGCATACGTACTGCGGCTTCACCAGATACTGACCATCCTTGGTGATGTAACCGTGCCGTACTTGCCCGACGCAGTTTCAACCGCTGCGAGCCCTTCAAAGAAGGGTTGCGAATTGGTGCCGAACTGAGGCGCGATGACCGTTGCGCCGGTCTTGTCGATGAACCCGACGCGCCCGTCGACGGTCACAAGCCCGAGTCCTTCGGTGAACTGGTGCGCGTGATCGAAGCGGAAATCGATCACCACGCGGCCAGTGGTGTCGATGTACCCCCAACGCAACCGCATTGAGCCGTCCATGTCAGCTCCCTCCATCCAGCGCCGCGACCACTCCGTAGTATCCGATGTGCTGTTGAGGGTAATCGTACACTACTTCGCGCTGAAGGTGCGCTCGATGCGCGTCGTGTTGCCCTGCTTGTCCTTCAGGCTGACGAGCAGCTTGCCGCGTGCGGTGGTGAGGGGCGTGCCGAGCTTCAGTTCGTACACGCCGCCGCCGAGCGCGGCGAACTTGGGCGCGAGGTTCTCGCCGGCCGCGACGCCGTTGAGCGCCACGTCCGCGGTCACGGTGAAGCTGGGCGCGTCGAGACCGGTGCCGTAGTCGTGCATCCCGATCAGGATGCGGTCCAGCTTCTCGTTCGCGCCGGGCTTGGGCAGCGGCATCGTCAGCGTCGGGCGCTGGTCGTCGAGCGCCCAGCCATAGCCGGTCGCTTGCGGCTTCGCAAGCGAGTACGCGAGGTCGATGGGGCAACCGAGGTCGATCCAGCGCACCAGTATGAGCTTGTCTTCGTCGCTGAGCGCCGCGACCTTACCCGATTTCACGGCTTCGGGAGGGGGCATCACGCTGCCGGTGAAGTCGAGGTCGGCGCGGTTGCGGTTGGCGACGGTGTTCGCCACCGGCTCGCCCTTCTGGGCGAGCGTCCGCGCGTCGCCGGGCGTCGTCTCGGTGGGGAAGTCGTCGTTCGTCCATCCGTCGAGCCGCGCGCCGTGAGTCTTCCACACGATCAGGCTGCGGCGCGACTGGAACATGCGGACGTAGCGCGAGGCGTTCGCGCCGCGCCACGAGCCGATGATCGGCTTGTGCCCGAACCGCCCCGCGTAGTCCATCGCGAGCCGGTAGTAAGTGCCCGGCACGTCGTCGCAGTCCGGCAGGTTCACGGTCTTGTCGTCGTCCAGCACGAGGTTGCCCGCGGGCCGCGCGCCGCCCTTCGCGGTGTGGCACGCGACGCAACTCCGGTCGAGGATCGGCTTGATGTCGCGGAAGTACTCGACGTTCTTCACGCCGTCCGCGAAGCGCACGCCGCTCTCGTCCTTCGCGTCCCATTTCTTCTTCGATTCATCTTTGGCCTTCGAGGTCAGCAGCGGGGCCTTGCTCGTCAGGTCGAACACGTCGTAATCGGCTTTCGCCGCGGCCGTCAGTTTGAAGTCGGTGGGCTTCTGGCTGTGCGCGTGACAGCCGCCGCAGTCGTGGCGGATCTCGCCGGGGCGCACTTGGTGCCACGTCTGGGCCATGTTCAGCACCATGCCGTGCATGTCGAGCGTCTGGAACGTGAAGCCCACGTCCGCGGGAATCTTGGCGAGGAAGCTCGTGTCCGGGTTGCCGTCGGGGTCGGTCGGTTCCTTCCCGTTGGCGAACTTCCGTAGGGGGATTTCGCCGAGGATGCGCAGGCGCTCGCTGGCGTGGCTGCGGAACGTGCGCCCGGAGTTCGGCCCCTTGTGCCGGTCGGTGTTCGGCTCCATCGCCAGAATGCGCACCGCGTGAATCTGGTCGTTGGTGTAGCGCCCGGCGTCCGCGCCTTGGTTGAACCAGTTGAGCGACGCGCCGTCGACGGTCGTATTGAACGGGTCGAGGTCTTCGTATCCGTTGGGGTCGGAGCCGGCGAAGGCCGCGGTCACGGTGCCCGGCTTCACGACGCCGTTGGGGTAGCTCTCGCGCTTGTAGAAACTCGACGTACCCACGAGGCCGAACGGCGTGCCCGCCGGCAGGTGCTTCGAGAGGCTACCGTCGTTGGCGAGCGGCGCGAGCTTCTTGGGTTCGTCGACGCCGTGAACGCGCTTGTACGGCACGAGCGCCCGCGGCCACTGCTCGTTGTACTTCGGGTCGTTCTTGATGAGCAGCAGTTCGCCCGGCTCGTTGACGGTCTTGCCTTCCTTAATCATGTAGAGGCCGCCGTCGACCGCGGGGACGTGGACCGTGTAGCCGCCGTTGACGGGGCCGCCGGACCACACCACGAGCAAGTGATTGTCGGGCGCGGCCGACGGGTGCGTCACCTTACCGACGCGCGGCGACAGGCGTGAGCCGCGCACGGAGTAATCGGACGGGCCTTCGTCGGCGCGGGCGAACGGCGTGAGCGACTCGATCCCGAACGGGCTGAACGGCAACCGGCGCGTGCGCGCCACGCCGCTATCGGTGCGCCCGTGGCGCAGCACCGGGTTGCGCGGGTCGCCGGTGTAACCGGGTCCGAAGGCCTGACCCTCCGGCGCGGTCACGGGGAACTTCACGAGGCTCCCGAACCCGCTGGAGGTCTGGTTGTAGTACTCTTCGGCCACAATCGAGCCGTCGCCGAGTTGGGTCTGGAAGTGCCACGCGCTCGGGCTGAACCCGGGCATGAACGCGCTCGCCATCGGCCCCCAGTTGGTGCCGTCCGGGTTGATCGTCCACAGGCCCCACAGGGTCGAGGTGCGCAGCCCTTGCGATTCGAGCGAGCTGAACATCACGCGGCCGTCCTTGAGCACGGTCGGGTGCAGGGCCATGCCGAGGTTCAGGTGACCGACGCACTCGACGTTGGTGCCGTCGTCGTCCATCACGAACAGTTGCATCATGTGCGGCACGCGCTTCGGCGGCTTGAAGCCGTTGCGGTTGCTGGTGAACATCACCTTGCCGCCCGGCAGCGGGCACGGGCCGGTGTTGCACGCCCCGTACTCGATGTAGTCCTTACCCGCTTCCTTCGCGCGATAGCCCTTGGACCAGTTGCCCGCGCCGGTGTTGGGCGTGAACTCGCCGTGCGTCAGGCGGACGATCTTCTTCGACTTCACGTGAATCTTGTAGATGTCCGCGCCGCCGGTCGGCCCGCGGCTCACGCTCGCGTCCTTCATGTCGTGGAAGTGCGAGTAGAAGACCCACTCGCCGTCGAACGACACCATCGGATCGGTGACGTTGCCGGCCCCGCCCTTCACCAACACTTCTTCTTTGCCGTCCGGGTGGAGCAGCATCAGGTCCGCGCCGGCGTCCATAAACAGCGGGTTGGAGATTTCCGGCCAGTTGGTGCCGACCTTGTCGCCGTTGCGCGGCGCGCGGACGTAGACGATGTCGTAATCGAGCTTCACGGCCTTGTCGGACGCGACCGGCTTGGGGGTCACGTTGATCGGCCCGCTCACGTCCGGCTGGGGTTGCGCCAGCGCGAGCGAGACGAGCAGAAGCGGCAGCGTGGCGAGGAGGAATCGGACGCGCATAGGAAGTGCAAACCTTCGTGGGGTTCGTGCGCCGGGTCGGGCGACCCCGGCGCGGGTGTCACGCGACGACGGCTCACGGCTTGAGGGCTGCGTTGGTCGCGGCGACGATCTCTTTCGCCTTCTCCGCGGCGCTCTTGGTGTCCTTGAAGGCGAAGTTCTTGTGAATCATACCGCCTTCCTTGTACACGATCACCGTGACGGCGGCTTCTTTGTTGAGTTGATATCGCTTCGGCCCGTCGGCGTCTTCGGCCACGGTCAGCGGGGTCGTGAACTTGTGAGTGGTTTGGAGCTTTTCGAGGTCGGCCCCCTTCACCCCGCTGATCCCGACCACGAGCGTACCGAGGTCCGCGTTCTTCGACTGCACCTCATCCACGGCCTTGACCAAACTGGCCAAGTGCTCGTCCGCCTTCTGGGTGAAGATCACCACGACGGCGGGACGCGCTTCCCCGTTGTACTTTCAGACGTAGCAGAGGGTCTTGCCCTTGTTGGCGCCGCTGTACGCGGTGACTTGGAACGAGCCGCCGATCTTCTTGTCGGGGCCGGACTTCAGTTCGTCCGCGGGCGCGGGCGACGCCAGCGCGAGGGCCGCGAGGGCGAGGAGTGAAACCGATCGCATTGGGGACCTCCGGTAAGAGAAAAGCCCCGTTCAGAACCGCTCTGAACGGGGCACGTCAGTCTTCATCGATCCGCGAGCGGGGCTTACTTGACGGCCTTCTCGGCGGCGGCGGCGATGTCCTTGGCCTTCTCCGCGGCTTCCTTCGTCGACTTGAACGCGAAGTTGTTGGTGATGTTGCCGCCCTTGGTGTACACGAGCACGGTCACGGCGGCGTCCTTGTTCAGCTTGTACGCGTCCGGGCCGTCCTTGTCTTCGGCGACGGTCAGCGCGGTCGTCAGCTTGTGGTCCTTCTGGAGCTTCTCGAGGTCCGCGCCTTGCACGCCGCCGACGCCGACGACCACGGTGCCGAGCTTCTCATTGTTCTTCTGCACGCCGTCAACGGCCTTCACGAGGGCGACGAGGTTGTCGTCGGCCTTCTGGGTGAAGATCAGGACGACCGCGGGGCGGGACTCGCCACCGAACTTGCAGACGTAGCACAGGGTCTTGCCGGCCTTCTCGCCGGTGAACGCCTTCACGTTGAACGGGCCGGCGATCTTCTTGTCCGGGCCGGACTTCACATCATCGGCGTTCGCGAACGAGACCGACAGGGCCAGAGCCAGACCGAGGGTGAACAGAGCGCGCATGAGACACTCCTACGTTGAGGCCGGCAGGGGACCAGTTCCCGCGCCGGCGGAAAGGCCGAAGAGATAGTAAGGCCGCGCCGCCGGAAGGCAAGTCTCGGAGCGATTTTGGTGGGGGCCGAATCTGGGGCGGGTGACGGCGCGATTGCAGAGGCTTGACGATACGCCGAGGCGAATTATTCGCGCCAAATCCCGGCGCGCGCCGCCCGCTGTAGCTGGCCTCAGTGAGGGCGGCTACAGAAAGCGCGTCCACAAACACAACCGTTCGCTGTATACGATTCCTCGTTCGCAACATTCGATTGCAATACCTCGGCGGTATCCTACCCGTGTCGCGGCCCGGTGCCGCGCCCGTTACGGAGGTCTGCCATGAGAACCTTGCAGGTGTAGGTTAACCTTCGTGCACGTATGGTTCCAGTAGTACGTCGTCGGCCGATGCTGTCGCGGGCCAGTCGTGGTGTCGGATCGTGCCGGTGGGCATCGGCGCGCGGTTCAGCAGCGCCA
>VGZJ01000161.1 GCA_016872595.1 Planctomycetota bacterium | reverse complement strand
CTGCTGACCGAACTGGTTGGTCGTGGTCATCGTGGTCATCGTGGTCGTGACCGGGTTGAACCCGGCGACGCGCTGGCTGAACCCGACGACGCGCGTGCGCGTGGTGAACCCGGTGGTGACGAGGCGCTTGTAGAAGACGCCTCCGAAGTCGCCGTCGAAGTTCTCGTTGAAGGTCTGCGCCGCGACCCCGCCGGCCTCGGTGGGCTGCGCGAACGGGTTGTTGAGGCGGCGGATCAACGGGTTCGACAGCGGCCCGCCCGGCGCGGGGGCCGGGGGCGGCGCGACCACGGGCGGTTGCGCCGCGGGGGGCTGCGCCGCGACGGGGAACGCCGGCGGCGCGCCGGTCTCTTGCGCCCACAGCGCGGGACCGGCGAGGGCGACGACCGTGATGGCTAGTAGCGGGCGCATGGGACGCTCCGTGTCCGCGCAAAGGAACCTTTGATCCCGGTATCGGCGTTGCCCGGCCTGCCGGTTCAATCGAATTTCGCGCCCCTGCCCGTTCTGCCGCGGGTGCCCGTTCTGCCGGTTCTCGCGCCCCGTGTAACACGCGCGGGGCCGGGCTGGTACAATGCCCACGTTACCCAACCCCGTGGAGTCCCACCGATGAGACGGCGCACCGCGCTGGCGCTCGCCGCGTGCTTGGGGCTGATGCCCCTCGCCCCGGCCCGTGCCGACGACCCGCCCGCAAAGCCCGAGCGCGTACTGATCCCGTACCGGCTCACCGACGCCAACCACCTCATGGTGCGCGTGAAGGTCAACGGCAAAGGGCCGTTCCACTTCATCGTGGACACCGGCGCGCCGGCCGTCTTCATCAGCAAAGACGTGGCAAAGAAGGCGGGCGCGGCGAAGGACGGGGCCGACGGCAAGGAGTGGATCAAGTTCGACTCGTTCGAGTTGGAGGGCGGACTGAAGGTGGAGAAAGCGCGCGGCCGCGCCGAAGACCTCGTCCAGTTCGAGGGCATGAACAAGATGGGGCTGGCCGGCGTCGAGATCCACGGCGTCATCGGGTACGAGGTGCTGGCCAAGTACCGCATCGAGTACGACCTGACCCGCGACAAACTGGCGTTCGAGCCGCTCAAGTTCAACCCGCCGGCGCTGATCCCCATCGGCGGCAAGGGCGGCGACGACATCCAGTCGATGAAGCCGATGGTCAACATGATGATCGCGCTGCTCGGGCTGAAGCCGAACTACGACGTGGTGCCGCGCGGGTTCACCGGCATCGAGTACGACGAGAAGGGCGGCAAGGTGACGATCAAGGCCGTGCTGCCGGGCAGCCCCGCCGCGAAAGCCGGCCTCAAGGTCGGCGACGTGATTACGAGCATCAAGGCCGACGACGTGAAGACCGGCAAAGACCTGCACAAGGCGCTCGCGAAGGCCGGCGTCGGCACCTCGTGGCGGTTCTACCTCACCCGCGGCAACCAAGACGTCGAAGTGGTCGTCGAACTCGGAAAGGGGCTGTGACCATGAACACCGCACTCAAGCTCCTGCTTCTGGCCGCGCTACTCGGGTTCGCGCGGGGCACCGCCGCCGCGCCGCCGGATGAGGACGCGCCGAAGCCCGATCTGAAGAAGGACGACGACAAGGCCGTCGTGGTGCCGTTCGAGTTGCTCGACTCGCGCCACATGGCGATGCAGGTGAAGGTCAACGGCAAGGGGCCGTACCGCGTCATCTTCGACACCGGCGCGCCGATGAACATCGTCAACAACAAGGTGGCGAAGGCCGCCGGGCTACTGGCGAAGGACGACAAGCCGGCCCCGCTGTTCGGCGCGTCGATGAACGCCAAGACCATCAAGACGTTCGAGGTCGGCGGGCTGAAGCTGGAAGGGATGCAGGCGATGGTGATGGACCACCCGACCGTCGAGGCCATCGGCAAGGCCGTCGGCCCGGTCGAGGGGCTGATCGGGTTCCCGTTCTTCGCGCGCTACAAGATGACCATCGACTACCAGAAGAAGGAAATGACGCTGGTGCCCAACGGGTTCGTGCCGGGCGACACGATGCAGAACATGATGAGCAAGATCATGGGCGCGGGCGGCGGGAAGAAGCCGGACCCGGCGGTGATCGCGCCGGCCGGGGTGTGGGGCTTCGCCGTCGATAAGGACGCGAACGACGAGGGCGACGGCGTGAAAGTGACCGCCGTGACGGAGCGCGGCCCGGCCGCGGCCGGCGGGCTGAAGGTCGGCGACCGGCTGCTGACCCTCGACGGGCGCTGGACCGACAGCGTGGGCGACACGTTCATCGCGGCCCGCCAAGTGAAGCCCGGCACGCCGGTCGTGCTGGTCGTGAAGCGCGCCGGCAAAGAGGTGAAGCTCACCGTCACCCCGGCGAACGGGCTGTGATAGTCGCCGAGCGGCGCGGCGTCAGCCCGCCGGTAGTTACACAACTCGGTCGCGTTCTGCGATTCCGTACTGTGTAACTTCCGGCGGGCTGACGCCGCGCCGCTCTCGAACTCCACGGAAAGGATTCCGCGCATGACCGACGCACCCAAGCCGCCTTCCGCCGACGAGATCAACCGCCTGTGGCAACACGGGATGCACGAGGAGCGCCTGTTCCACGACCGGCTCAACTACTTCTCGTTCCTCGAAACCGGCCTGCTCACGATCTGCGGGATCATGTACAACAAGGAACCCGCGGTCGGGTTCTTCGTGCCCATCTGCGTCGTCGGGCTGCTGTTCACGCTGCTGTGGATCATGATCCAACGCCGGCACTGGCGGTACTGCGAGCACCTGAACGCGCGCATCCGGCAGCTCGTACCGGAGTACCGCGCGCTGCTCGAAGGGTTCGTCGGCCCCGGCCGGCGCGACGGGTTCTCCATCTCGAAGCCGCTGGCGCTCGCGGTGCCGGTCCTGTTCGCGTTGATGTGGACCGCGTTCGTGGCGCTGATCGTCGCGCGCGCTCTGGTGTAACCGGCGCGGCGTCAGGCGATCGGCACCGCGGCGCGGGCGCGGCGCTGGCGGTGGTACTTCAGCCCCGGCACGAAGAACGACAGCGCCGACACCGCCCCGAACAGCAGCACGCTGACGGACGGCACCAGCGGCATGACGACCGCGCACGCGAAGTTGATCGCGGCCCAGACGTAGAACCGGCCGCTCAAGATGCCGGCCTTGAACACCATCACCATGCCCGCGGCGACCGCGACCGCCGGCGACAGCGCCAGCGCCGGGAGCCGCGCGAGCCACTCGATCCAGAACATGGCGACGCTCGCGCACACGCCCGCGGCCCACGCGTGCGCGATCTGGCGCTCGACGAACAGCACCGGCCCCGCGGCCTTTCGCAACTGCCACAGCACCGCGCCCCACGCCACCAGCCCCACCGACCACACGCCCATGTACCACATGTGGTCCCCCACCCGGCTCCAGTTCATCACCTGCGTCATCAGGCACAGCAGGAAGATCATGGCGCTGTGCCACATCCAGAGCGTGCCCCAGTTTTCGAGCACGTCGGCGTGGTGCGTTTCGCGGAACACGCGCGCGAGGAAGAACCGCAGCCCGCTGGGGGCGGCGGCGACCGGTTGCCCGGCCGCGTACGCTTCGAGGTCGGCCGCGAGCGCCGCCGCCGTGGGGTAGCGCAGGCCGGGCGGCTTCTGGAGGCACTTCAGGCAGATCAGGTCCAACTCGCGGTCGACGGTCGGGTTCAGGTCGCGCGGCGGCACCGGCTCTTGTTCGAGCACGAGCAACAGCGTGTCGAGCGGGTGCGCCGCCTGAAACGGCGGGCGGCCGGTGAGGAGTTCGTACAGCACCGCCCCGAGCGCGTACACGTCCGCGGCCGGGGTCAGGTCCTTGCGCCCCGCGGCCTGCTCCGGGGCCATGTACGACGGCGTGCCCACCACCGCGCCCGTGCGCGTCAGGCTCTCGGCGTTGTCGATCCGCTTCGCGAGGCCGAAGTCGGTCACTTTCGGAACCGCAGATTGCAGATTCGAGATTGACGATTGAGAGGACGTGCCACTGCTTTCATTCGTCAATTGTACATCTGCAATCTGCAAGAGAATGTTGCTCGGCTTCAAGTCGCGATGAAGGATGCCTTCTCGGTGGGCGTGTTCGACGGCACGGGCGATGACGGCGACGAGGGCCGCGGCATCGCGCGGCGGGAGCGGGCCGCCGGTGCGCACGCGCTCCGCGAGCGTCGCGCCGCCGACGAACTCCATGCACAGGTACGCCTGCCCGCCGGCGCTCCCGACCTCGTACACGGTCACGATGTTCGGGTGCTTCAGCTTCGCGGCGGACTCGGCCTCGGTGCGGAACCGGGCGCGGTCGGCGTCGGTGGCGAGGTGCGCCTCGCGCACCAGCTTCAGCGCGACGACGCGGTTCAGGCTCCGCTGCCGCGCGCGGTACACCACACCCATGCCCCCGCGCCCGACCTCTTCTAGCAGGTCGAAGTCGCCCAACTCGCGCGGCAGCGGGCCGGCGCTGGGCGCGGGCGCGCCGGTGAACGTGGGCGTGGCGTCGTGCGCGCCGGTGGCCGGCTGGATGACGTGCGCGAACTGCGCAACCGCCCACAGCGCGCGCAGCTCGTCGGCGAGGTCCGGGTGCGCGCGGGCCGCGGCGTCGACGTCCGCGCCGCGCCCGGACCGCTGGTCCCCCGCGAGCCGGTCGATCAGTAACGCAAGGCGCTCGTCGCGATCTGTTGTCATAGTTATGGTGGCGAACCCGGAGCGTAAGCGTCGGGGTGAATCGAGTGCGACCCGCCCCGTCGCTTACGCTCCGGGTTCGCCGTCGGTGGCGAGGCGCTCGGCGTACTCGGCGAGGGCTTGGCCGGCGGCGTCGGCGAACTCGGCGGCCCCGTCGATGTCGAACCGGATCGCGCCGAACGGCTCGCGGGGGTCGATGCGCACCGCGAGGTCGAGCCAGCTCCCGCCGATCTGGTACGTGAGCCAGCCGGCTTCGAGCGGCTCGTACCGCGCGCCGGGCACGCCCGCGAGCACCGTCAGTTCCGGGCGCTCCGGTTGCACCAGCCGCGCGGCCTCGCGCACCGTGTCCTTCAGCAGCGGGTAAATCTCGTCCGGCGGCGGCGCGAGTTCCCAGTCGCGGCCGTCGACGCGGTAGTACAGCAATCCGCCGCCCTCCGCGAACCGCACTTCGAGGGCCGTGGCCTTGTCGCGCAGGGCGTTGAGGATGACGACGTGCAGGTACCGCCGGGCGTCCGGCTCCGCGAGCAACTGTTCGGCCGATTCGAACGCGAGCACAGGCGGCCCCGTGGGTTATTCGGTTTGCGAGTCGGCCGGCGCGGCGGCGAACGCGCCCGGCAGCGCGGCGCGCAGCGCGCGCTCGAGGTCGTCGAAGTCCGCGAACGCCATCAGCGCCTGTTCGACGCGGAACGGCGCGCGCCCGCCGTACTCGATGTCGAGCGTCGCGTTGAACCGCGGGCCGTCGCGCTTGGCCCAGCGGACCGCGGCCAGCGCGATCTCGGCCGGGTGCAGCGGCTCCGCGGAGAGCGGTTGCCCGTCGCCGTCTTCGGGCGGCGCGCCGCGCGCCCCCATCGGCAGCACGAGCGCGGTCGCCGTGAGGCGCAACAACGGCGGCGCGAGCCGGTCGCGCACGCCGGCGACGAGGGACAGGAACGACATCACCAGCGTCGGGATGCCGAACAGCCCCATGATCATGAGCGCGATGCCGGTGGGCAACTGGCCGGCGCGGAACTTCTCGTACCCGCTGGGGAACAGTGCCACCCCGATGCTGCCGATCAGCCCGAAGAAGAAGACCGAGCAGCACGCGGCCTGCCACCCGGCGTAGTACGGGTACGCGCGCTCCGCGGGAAGCGGCGGCGCGTGCGCGGGGTCAGGCTCCATCGGCCGCCCCCTCGCCACCGGGCACCAGCACCTCGCGCAGCCGGCGCAGGGCGCGCAGGTAGCGCATCGACGCCGCGGCCTCCGTCAGCCCGAAGGCGCGCGCGACCTCCTGATTCGACAGCAACTCGTGGTGCCGCATCAGGACGATCTCGCGGTCGTCGTCGGACAACTCGTCGATGGCCGCGTTCAACTTGCGCTGAAGCTCGGCGCGGATCGCCTCGGACGCGGGCGTCGCATCGGTGTCGATGAGTTGGGCGACGAGCGACACGCTCGACTCGTCGGCCCACGCCGGGCGCGCGACGGCCTGCTCGCGGTCCACGCTGCGGCGCTGCGCGAGCCGGTGCCGCCGGTGCGTGTCGATGATGCGGTCTTGAGCGAGGTGCCGGAGCCACAGGTGGAACGGCATGTCCGGCTTCTTCAGGTACTCGGTGAGCCGCTGGTTGGCCTCAACGAGTACGTCCTGAACGATGTCGGAGGCGTCGACGCGCCGCGCGACCGCGGGGTCGAGGCGCAGGCCGATGACTTTGCGGAGCGGCTCGCGGAACTCGCCGAGGAGCTGATCGACCGCGCCCGGGGTCCCGGCGCGCGCGCCGGCGAGCAGGCGGTCGGTTTCGTCGCGGTTGGGCCACATGGGGTAATTGTAGCTATCAGCAACCAGCTATCAGCCGTCCGCGAATCAAGAATCTTCCGCTTTTCCGGCCGATAGCTGATGGCTGATAGCTGACAGCTTCTCCGCGGGCCGTACCACAACCCCATGAGCACACCGCACTGGACCGCGCCGGCGGGGACCGCCGGCCTCATCTTCGATTGCGACGGCACCCTCGCGGACACCATGCCCGCGCACTACAAGGCGTGGCTCGCGCTGCTCGCGCCGTACGGCATCGCGTTCCCCGAACCGCGGTTCTACGCAATGGGCGGGATGCCCACCGCGAGTATCATTCGCGTGCTCGCGGCCGAAGTGGGCGTCGCGGTGCCGGACGTGGACGGCATGGTTCTCGAAAAGGAGCGCGGGTTCCTCACGCACCTCGGCGCGGTCGCGCGCATCGAGCCGGTGATCGCAATCGCCACCGCGTACCGCGGCGCGCTCCCGATGGCGGTCGCCAGCGGCGGCTACCGCGACACCGTCACCCGCACGCTGGACCGCATCGCCGTGCGCGACTGGTTCGACGCGCTGGTGACGGCCGAAGACACCGCGCGCCACAAGCCGGACCCGGACGTGTTCCTTGAGGCCGCGAAGCGCCTCGGCGTGGAGCCGGCGCGGTGCGTGGTGTTCGAGGACACCGAAATCGGCTTGGAAGCCGCCCGCCGCGCTGGTATCCCCGGCATCGACGTGCGCCCGTGGTTGGCGCGGTAGCACTTGCAATTACCTTGAGGAGAAAGTCATGGCGAAAGTGACCGGGATCGGCGGCGTGTTCTTCAAGAGCACGGGCGATCCGGCGGCGCTGGCCGCGTGGTACGAGAAGCACCTCGGCATGACACTGGAGCCGTGGGGCGGGGCCATCCTGAAGTGGCCCGACGACCGCGCCGACGACAAGGGGCTGACCGTGTGGACCGTCGCGGAGCGCGACACCGAGTGGTTCGCGCCCAGTAGCGCCCCGTTCATGATCAACTACCGGGTCGACGACCTCGGCGCGCTCCTCGCGAACCTCACCGCGGCCGGGGTCGCGGTTCTCAAGGGGCCGGAGTCGCACGAGAACGGCAAGTTCGCGTGGATCGTGGACCCGGACGGGAACAAGGTCGAGTTGTGGGAGCCGAAGGCGTGGGATGAGAAGAACAAGACCGCGTGAGTGCCGAAGTGCGCGGCGTCAGCCGGTCGGTAGTTTCGCAACCGAAGTGTGCGTCCCAGCACTGCATCTTGCGGCTACCGGCGGGCTGACGCCGCGCCGCTCGCGCGCTCCGTTTCCCGTTGGTATCGGACTGTTGGAGAACGGCGATGGTGGTTCTTCGCCCCGTCAACCTCCGGTGGATCAACGACGCGCAGGATGACACCGCAGACTTCTGCGCGCATGGCGACATCGAGTTCCGAATCGACGGCGACTTGCTCCTTGACGAAACGAACGGCCGGAATCTTACGGTCAGCGCCGCGGCGCTGTACCTGCTCCGATCACTGTCGGTCCCACACACGCGCCTCGCGCCGGTTGGGGATCATCTGTTTCCATGTTGCGGGTTCACCCTGTACGACGTGCCCGAAGAGCCTGATGTCGTTATTTGTGGCTGTCCGAATGGCGAAGACGTTGAGATACATCACCAAGCCGACGGGCGCGGCGTCATCATCAAGGCCGGTGACGGTCGCGAATGGGCGGTTGAGTGGTCGGAGTGGCGCGCGACAGTGTGCGCGTTCGCGGATCGCGTGTCCGATTTCTACGCGGCGTGTTCACCGAAGTGCGTGCGTACCGAGGACGCAGCCGGGTTCGCCAAGTTTGTGTCCGAATGGGAACGACGCCGGGGCGCGCCCTTCGGCCAAACGAACCACCACACCTGACGTCGCGCGCGAGGCTGCAATGAAATTGCTGGATAACGCGATCAACCGGGCCGCAAGTTCATCTCTCGATGAGGAGTGTGTGACGGCCGCGTGCACGAGTGAAGGGATCAGCGTCGAGGTCTTCTGCGACCGGATTTCTCACGCCGTCGCACTGCGCTACGCGAACGGGCTGTACACGTTCGACTACTGCGACGGCGTGGTCAACGCCCTTTACAGCTACATGCTGTTCCACCACAAGATGGTTCCCCCGCCCTTCTCGATGTCCGTGTTCTTGGCGTTCGATGAAGGCGAGTACCACCACACGGGCGACTCGCGCGACGTCTCGCCAGAAGAGCGGTACACGCGGCCGCGCATCACGGAACTTCTCGCGGGGTTCAGACCAGTAGAGCCACCAACCAACAGCCAGTAGCACTTTCGCTCGCACATCATCGGGTGGCCGGGTAAGCTCGTGTGCGCCCGGGTTCGCGCCGCGAGGGGTACGTGATGCGTTTCGCGCTGCTTCTGCTCGCCGCGTTATTCAGCGCGCCGGTCGCCGCCGCGCCCGTGCCGAAGGGCGGCGGGCCGGCGCGCCTGCTCGTCGTCGCCGCGGTCAAAGACGGGAACTGGGACATCTACCTCGTTCACCCGGCCACGTGCGAGAGCAAGAACGTCACCGACCACAAGGCGAGCGACACCGACCCGGTTTGGTCGCCGGACGGGAAGCGGATCGCGTTCGTGTCGGACCGCGACGGCATCCCCGACATCTGGGTGATGAGCGCGACCGGCGCGGACCCGAAGCGGGTCACGACCAAGCAGGGCTTCTGTAGCACGCTGCGCTGGTCGCCGGACGGAACGAAGATCGCGTTCGTCAGCCCGGTCGCCAACCGCGACCAGATCCACACGGTCGAAGTGGCGACCGGGACCGTAACACAGCTCACGCGCGGCGCGGTCGCGTGCCGCCAGCCGGCGTGGTCCCCGAACGGCAAGGTCATCTCGTACTCGTACTACGCCGGCCGGTACTCGACCTACACCATGAACGCGGACGGCACGCAGCAGGTGAAGTTCAACGACCACGACGGCGGGTTGGACGCGGCGTGGTCGGCCGACGGGACGAAGATCGCGTTCGCAGCCGTGGACGCGCGCGACAACGGGTTCCGCCTGTGGACCATCGGCGCGGACGCGCGCGGCCAGAAGCGCCTGACGAACAACCCGAACACCTACGGCAACGTGTACCCGCAGTGGTCCCCGGACGGGGACCACCTCGTTTACGGCGAACTGAAGGACAACGTGCCGCAGGTCGCGGTGGTGCGCGCCGACGGCACGGGGGCAAAGGTCGTCACGGCCAAGCACCGACACTCGTACCCGCGCTGGTCGCCGGACGGCAAATCGCTCAGCTACTTCCGCTATGAAACCGGGAAGCCGACCGCGCTCGTGGTCAGCGACCCGGACGGGACGAACGACAAGGAACTGCTCCACGGCGTCGGCGGGATCGCCGAGTGGAAGCCGAAGTAGCGCCGCGCGCCGTCAGTCCGCGCCGACCCAGCGGCACATCACGTCGGTGCGCATCACGTACTTGCGTCCGTCGGCCACCGGCGCGCCACGGTGCAAGATGCGGTGCGGGAACACCAGCGCCTTGCCCGCTTCCGGCTGCACGCGGACGACCGCGTCGCGCCCGTGAACGCCCTTGAACTCGGTCGCGCCGCCGGCCACGCCCCCGTTCAGGTAGATCATGAACGTGAACGCGCTGCGCTCCTGCGGGCTGCGTTCGTACGCGCCGTCGAAGTGCCAGTCGAACTGCTGGCCGGGGTCGTACCGGTAGAACCGCCATCGCTCGTTCAGCCCCACCGGAACCCAGAATTGCACGCGCCCCGGGAACAGCGGGCGCAGGCGCTCCCAGATCGTCTCCGCGATCCGCGGTTCGTCGATCATCACGCGGTCGTTGTTGCGGATGTCCTTGCGGATCACGAACCCAGCGGACGTGGTGATCGGCGCGTCGCCGAACCCGACCGACTCGCTCAGCGTGGTGTAGTAGTTGCACTCGTCGGGCGACAGGAAGTTGTGGACGACGAACAGGTCGTCGCGCTCGGCGAGAAACTCTTTGCGAAGTGTGGTCACGTCACGTCCTCCAAGGGTGCGGGACGGACACGCGCGGGGCGAAAGAGGTTCTGGGGAAGCCGCTCGCGGCTTCGCACGGCGCGCCGCGCGAAGCCACAAGACGACGCGCGTCACTTCAGCGGCGCGCTGCGGTACGGCTTCTTGTCCTTGTAAAGCTGCAGGCGCTTCTGGGCGTCGGCCCCGTACTTCTTGGCGTAGCCCTTGTCCTCGAGCGCGCGCTCTTGGGCCTTGATCGCGGCGGGGAAGTCGCCGGCCTCTGCGTGGGCCGCGGCCAGCGTGTCGAGGAAGACGCCCTCGCGGTTCCCGGTCAGCTCGCACACCTGCTTGGCGAACCGCACCGCGGCCTTGCCGTCGCGCTCGGCCGCGTCCGGGCACGTCGCGCGCAGCCAGCCCATGTTGTTCAGCGCCAGCGCGTCGCCCGGCCGGGTGTTGAGCACCGTGGCGTAGTCGTCGACGGCCTTCTTGTAATCGCCCTTCAGTTCGTAGGCCCAGCCGCGGTTGATGAGCGCCGGTAGGTGGCCGACTTTCACGGCCTCATCGAGGTCTTTGAGCGCCGCGTCGAACTTCCCCGTCTCCGCGAGTACCAGCCCGCGGTTGCTCAGCCCGACCGAGCGGTGCGCCGTGGCCACCCCTTCGGGGAACAGCACGAGGAAGGCGTCGAAGTCGTTGATCGCGTCCGCGGGCTTGCCGAGCAGGTACTTGGCCCAGCCGCGGAAGTTGTGCGCGTAGGCGTCGTTGGCGTCGTCCTTGATCGCCTTCGTGAAGAACTCGACGGCCTCCGCGAGCGGCACGAGCAGTTCCTTTTCGACCCACGTGGTGAGCCCGTTCTCGACCAGTTCGACGCGCGTGCCCTTCTCGGTCTTCACCTCCCACGACGCTCCGCGCAGGGTGCGCGTGAGGTCGCCGTCCATGCCGGTGTCGGCCGGGTTGGGGTAGAACCCGACCGGGTCCGGGCGCTTGGGCAGCACGGTCTTGCCGACCCACGATTTGTCGTCGCCGGCCTTCGGGACCGGCGCGGCGCTCATCAGGGCGGCGGTCGCCGCGGTCGCGGCCAGAGCGAGCGCCTCGCGGCGCGAAACGGGAGTGGTCACGGGGCGCTCCTTATTTGCTCTTGAGTTCGATGTCGTGAACCTGATTTTTCCCGGTCGCGACGATCACCAGCCCGCTGGTGGCCGGGTCGCCGTACTTGGCGGGAACGAGAACCGGCGGCACTTCGCCCTTCTTCGGCTCCGGCCCCTTGATCGCGACGCGGTACTCGCCCGGATCGAGCGCGGCGGAGTAGGTTCCGTCCGCGGCCAGCGGGACGGTCGCGGCCTTGCCGTCTTTCGCCACGAACGTGACCGTGCCCGCGACGAGCGGCTTCCCGTCGAGCGACACCTTGCCCGTCAGCGGTTCGGGCTTGGCCTCAGCGCGCGCGGCCGAACCGAGCGCGATTACGAGGCACGCCACCAGTACGCGGGTCATGGCTTCTCCTTCTTCGCGTCCTTCAAGTACGCATCGTAAAACACGAGCACGGCGTCCGCGAGGTCTTTCGCGGTGGTCGCGTACTTTTCGCGCGCGCGGAAGTTCGAGCCGAACTCCAGTTGGATCGCGTCGATGCCGTAGGCGGTGTGGCTCCCGTAGGTGCCGACGATGTGCCCGCCGGTGAACTTCGGCACTTCCTTCGCGTCGTTCGGGTCGTCGCCCGCGGGCATCACCTTGTAGCCGTTGCGCTCCATGCGGCCCAGCAGACTGTACTTGCCGTTGATTGCCGGGAAGCCCTCGCGCTCCTTCAGCAGCGTCACAGTTTTCAGGTTCTGCGTGCCGCGACAGATGGCGTCGAGGTGTACGGCCTGCCCGTGAATGTCGAGCAGCAGGCCGCGGCCGTGCTTGTCCTTCACGGCCTTGCACGCGGTCGCGAGCGCCTCGTGATAGGCGTCGTAGAAGGGCTTGGCCTTGTCCGATTCGTAAGCGTCCTTCGGCGCGCGGTTCACGTCGGCAATCTTGCGCTCGAACCGGGCGATGACGACCCACGGCTTGCCCTTCAGCTCCTTCTCGATCTCGGCCGCGAGCTTCTCGGTCAGCGGGGCGGTGTTGGTGTCGAGTACCGTCTGGAAGTTGGTGACGCCCTTCCCCACGCGCTCCGGCACGTCGGGCGCGATCTTGCTGCCGCCGTGCGGCGCGGACAGGATGATCGGCAGCGTCCCCTTCTGTACCGTGACGAAGTCTTCGGGCTTGGGCGCGTCGGCCGCGGGCGCGAGCGCGGCGCAGAAGAGTAGGGCGAGAAGTGCGAAGACGCGGGTCATATCATCGGCTCGCGCGGTGCTGAGACTCGCAACGACATCATACCAGAAGGTCGCGGCAGTCCGCGATGGTGCCGGCCAGCGCGCTCGCGGCCACCGTCAGCGGGCTGGCGAGGAACACTTGCGCCTCCTTGTGGCCCATCCGCCCGGGGAAGTTGCGGTTCGTCGTGCTGATGCAACTGATCGGGGTGTTCAGCCGGCCGAAGGTGTCACTTGGCCCGCCGAGGCACGCGGCGCAACTGGCGTCGCCGATCTTCGCCCCGGCCGAGAGGAAGATGTCGCGCAGCGACTTCCCGCCGATCTTCTCGGTGTCGAGGCCGCGGGCCACTTCCGTGGTCGCGGGCACGACGAACGTGTCGATCTTCACGCTCTTGCCCGCGAGCAGCCCGGCCGCGGCCCGGAAGTCGGTCAACTTGCCGCCGGTGCAGCTGCCGATGTACGCGCGGTCGAGCTTCGTGCCCTTCACGCTGCTCACGTTGGCCTTGTTGTCCGGCGAGTGCGGCTTCGCCAGCACCGGCTCCATCTTCGACACGTCGTACACGCGCTCGGAGTCGAACCGCGCGCCGGCGTCGGTCGTTACCGGCGCGTAGGGCCGCTGCCCGGCGTTCCGCTTGTTGACGTAGTCGAGGGTCACGCTGTCCGCGGCGATGATGCCGTTCTTGCCGCCCGCTTCGATGGCCATGTTGCACAGCGTCATGCGCTCCTCGATGTTGAGCGCGAACACGCCGTCGCCGTCGAACTCCATCGCGCGGTAGGTCGCGCCGTCCACGCCGATGTCGCCGATGACCGCGAGGATCAGGTCTTTCGCCATCAGGTACGGGGGCATCGTGCCGTGGAACACGAACCGCATCGTCGGGGGGACTTTCAGCCAGAGCTTGCCGGTGCCGAGGACGAACCCGGCGTCCGTGTTGCCGATGCCGGTGGCGAACTCGCCGAACGCGCCCGCGGTGCAGGTGTGGCTGTCGGTGCCGAGCAGCACCTCGCCCGGCCGCGTGTGGCCCTCTTCGGGCAGCGCGATGTGGCACACGCCCTTGTAGCTGTCGGTGCCGACGTCGTAGAAGTACTTAATGTCGTGCTCTTTCGCGAACGCGCGCAGCACATCGACGTTGCGGTTCGCCATCGCGTCGTTGGTGAAGATGTAGTGGTCCGGGATGAGGACCAGCTTGTCCTTGTCCCACAGCTTCGCGCGCGGGCCGAACTCCTTCTTGAACACGCCGAACGTGCCCGGCCCGCACACGTCGTGCGTCATCAGCACGTCCACATTCGCCCAGACGTTCTCGCCGGGCGCGACGCCGCCCGTGCCGCTGGCGCGGGCCAGAATCTTCTCGGTCATCGTCATCGCGGACATCGCGGTAAGCTCCAGAGTGGGGAGGGCTTACCGGTATTGTAAGGGCCGAGGCGCGCCGGCACGCCAGTTACTTGGGAAGGGCAATCGGCTTGTACGCGCGGGGCTTCGGTTCTTTCGCGCCCTCGGTGATCTCGAGGGCTTGGTCCGCCGTCAGGTCGCGGAACGTCTGCGTCGTGTTGCTCGTCGGCCACGTCACCTCGATCAGGGCGACCCGATCCCAGTGCTGTGCACAACTGAGTATCACGTCGCCACCTTGGCCTTTCGTGCTTGGCGGCGACGTTGAACCGACGTGTGTGCCCCTTTCTGTTTCGCGGCGTGGCGGCTGGCTCGGGGCGACTTGTTGCG